>JAFSCI010000065.1 GCA_017436815.1 Clostridia bacterium | reverse complement strand
GCACCGTTTGCAAGCAAGAAGCCGGCAACACCATCAAGAGGCTTTAAGTGCGAAAGCATATGCAAAATCCAAGCGTAGTTGGCATTACTTTCGGGAGGGGTGGCATAATCTGCCCAACGATAGTCGTTTTTCAAATTGCTGTCATACCATCCTTTAAGATTAAAAGGCGGATTTGCCATGATATAATTAAAATACAAACCTTTATGCAGGTCGTGGGTAAAAGTAGAGTCACTTTCTTCGCCAAGGTTATGACTGATACCGCGCAGAGCCAGGTTCATTTTTGCAAGGCGATAGGTAGCGGCTTCTTTCTCCTGACCGTAAACATTGATACGACTGATATCGCCGTGCTTTTCTCTGATAAGATCGGTGCTCTGAACAAACATACCGCCCGAACCACAGCAAGGGTCATAAAGTGTACCATCAAAAGGCTCTATCATGGCAGCAATCAACTGCACCGCATCGTGAGGGGTGTAGAATTCGCCTTCTTCTTTGGTTGCGTTTACGGCAAATTCTTTAAGGAAGTATTCATATACTCGACCGATAAGGTCTTTTTCTTCACCGAACGCTTTATGACTGATTTTATTAACCTCATCAACAATCTGCTTAATATCATTTGGAGCAAGATTACGCGTGGTAAAAGTGCCCTCAACAAAACATCCCTTTAACTGCTTACTGCTGGTAGCAATGCTGTGCAAAGCGGTATCAAGAGCAACATTCAGTTTTGGTGCAGGAGTATTGATGATGGTAGACCAACGGGCATCTGCAGGCAGATTATATGTACCATCCGTAAAGGTGGCATCATCAAAAAACGCTGCAAAGATTTCTTCATCATCAGGATCAAGGCCCTGGGCAATTAAATCTTCACGAAGCTTTGCAACACCATCTTCAAACTTCTCGCCAATGAAGCGCAAAAACACAAGGGTAAGCATCATATCTCGCTTCTCAAAGAATGAACCTGAGTTACGCGCTTTACGCAATATATCACGACATTTGAACAGAATAGAGTCCAAATTTATTTTTTCTTCAACTTTTTTCTTAGCCATATGAGTTAACTCCTTATATTAACCTGTAACAGTAATTAAACATGTGGCAGCACACAACGAATACGCTGCAACAGCACTGACAACAATGCCGATTATATCAATATTTTTAATTGCCTTGTCCTTAAAATCTCTTTTAAATATTTTCAAAAATGACATTACGGTAAAATAAGCCATGCAACCCAAGAAAATATACAATAAAGCTTGAACACTAATTTGTTCAACAAATTTGAAATGAAGTATGAATGCAAGTCCACAGAGCGACAATATCAAAGAGAACGACATCCAAATATTCTCATAACGAGCTTCCGTTTGATTTATCAATTCATCGCTTAACTGACCTACTATTTTCATACAACGGAATTCCATTATTGCGTATTTAAATATTTGAATTATAACCATACTTGACGAGGCAAGTGCAAAAGAATATATAGGAACTTCTGTGATTTTGAGATCGCTTTGCGATAAACTGAGAAAAATTGCTATCCAAATCGCTACAACTGCATATAGAATTTTATAGACCAATTTAAGACGTTTTTCACGTAATTCGAAGTATTCTGCTTTACTCAATCTTTTATCGTCATTATTGCTCATTTGATACTCCTTTTATATGTTTTTATCCGAAACAATTTAAAACTGCAAGTTCTTATTATTTGAATCTGCGTCAAAAAACATAATATAGTAGATCGGTATATACGTTATCTTACCGTTTTGTGTGACGTTTCTTTCGTTAGATACAACGAATGCCTTTTTGATATGATAATCTTCGTTTTGAACGAACGTGTTCAATGCGCTATGCACGGTATAGTCTTTACCGGACTTTACTTCAATCGGCACGGCGGATAGGCTGTCATAATCATCGATAAGATAATCAACCTCGCCCTTGCTGCGATTGTCATAATAAAAGAGCTTATGACCGTGAGCAATTAATTCACTTGCAACAACCGTTTCATAAACAGATCCCAAATTAATACTTCTCTCATCATCCAACACGGCTCTAATGTTATTACCGTAAAGAATGCCTGTAAGAATACCAACATCATTCAGATAAAGTTTGAGCAAATTCTTTCCGGTAGACTCAATTAAAGGAAATGTCGGATTTGAAATCGCCTGAACATTCAGTGCGATGCCAGCACTTATAAGATAATCAAATTCATCGGCATAATTATTGAATGTTTTGCCCCTCTTGTTCTCAATGTTTTGTACAACGACTCTTTTTTTCTTGTTTTCCATATTAGAGGGGATAAGATCATAAATTCTACGGATCTTAAGCTTCATTTCATCGTCGTATTTGGAAGCATCTGCAGCATAGTAATCGTGAATTTCATCTTGTATATCACGGACTGCTTGAATATTTTTAGTTTCGAGATATGCGTTGACTGCATCCGGCAATCCACCCACAAGCAAATATTTGCGGAACAAATCCATTATTTTGTTGTGAGTAGACTCATCTAATGCCTCAAGCCTTTCGAATTTTTTGCGCATAGAGGAAATCACGAATTCGTTCATTCCGTTAGCATAAAGAAATTCTTCAAAATCCAACGGGAACATTCTAACCGTTCGAATACTGCCCATTGGGATCGACGTGGTTTGAGATAGCGTAACGCCTAAGAGCGAACCACTTGCAATATAGGTGAACTTATCATCACGTTTCAAGAATTTGAGCAAAGTGAGTAAGTGAGGATAAGCCTGAATTTCATCAATAAAAATCAGCGTATTCTCTTTGTTTTTCATTTTATCTCCTTCAAGCATACTAACTTGCAGATAAAAATCTTCCACGGTTTTAGTATCTGCAAAAAGGCGATCACCCAAAGAGTCGGCAATCATATTGATTTCTATATAGTTTTCAAAAAGTTTTTTGCCCACATGATTAATGATGTATGTTTTACCAATCTGACGAGCACCGTCGATTAAAAGAATCTTTTTAGAATCAGATTTCAAATGCTCTTCAATGAGAGATTCTATCTTACGATATAGCATAAAAACTCCTCCGTTAAAACTTTTCAAATGTATTATAGCACAAAAATTATGACATTTCAATATCAAATCGCTATAAAATTTATGACATTTCAAATTTGAAATTGCAGATTTAGGTCGCGACTAAATTTTTGATAAAAATAGTATATAGTTTTATTATCAAAACTAATTTTAAGTCGTATCTTGTTGAAAATAATATATACTTTTATCAAAGTTGTTCTTCTGTGTGGATAAAATAAATTTTCACTTTCGAGAGTTAAAAAAGTGAAAATTCAGCGAAAATTAACTTTTTTACCTAAAATGAACTGCTCGAAAAATTTGAGCAGTTCATTTTCGTAACGTGTTTATTTGTTTTCCTTAAAGAACTTTTGCAGGAGTTTGATGTGCTTGTCGGACATATTAGTTATGGTGTAGGCGTGGGAGCAGTAGAAGTCGATGAGCCAGAGCTTTGGGATTATCTTTGTCGTTTGGGTTTGGACGGACATGAGGTGGCCTTGGCGGAGCCAACGGTTGACTGAGTTATCGGTATAGCCAGTTATGGTAATGACCTGTGGTATGGTGAGCGCATCGGGAACTTGTTCGAATTCTTGTTCGAGCCACGGGCGGAAGGTTGACGGCAGAGAGGAAGGAAATCCGGTTTTGTGTGGTCTGGATTTTCGAGTGTTCCCATACTTTGCAGTTGAGAATTCGGCGTGGGGTGTGACATATTTTTCGGGGTGGTTTGCCGAGTCCTCTATGTAGGTGAGCAGGTCTTCTTTCAGCACGGTATATTTTCTTGTTCTCTTGCCGGTGTTCTGGCATTTGATGAAGCCGTTATTGAGCATCCATGCACATTTTCGTTTACTGATATGCAAGGCGCATCGCACCTGCTCTCCCGACAGCACTTGTGGTAAGCTGCTCAACATTTTTTATCACCTCGTATCGTATATCGCTTTCCTTTATCATTTGCTGTCTTGACGAGGTAATCTATGAAGGCATCCTTGGTGAAGATATAACCGCCTTTGTAGGTATAGGATTCGATCTCACCGTTTTTGAGTGCAGCGTAGATTGTGTTCTTACCGATGGGCGACCATCGGTTTGCTTTCATCGGGGTTAAGATATCGGGACATTTTTTGAGCATCCTTTGATATGCTTCTCTTTGTTTTTCTTGATTCATTTTAATTCTCCTTATGTGTATTCGCCCGAGAATAGCCAAAGGAGTTTTTATTGTTTTCTCGCATCAGTCTCGCAAATTTCTCGCAAAAATTCAAGTGTTTTTCAAAATCTCGCAGAACAGATGGAAATATTGCGTTTTTCAGGGACGGAGAGGGGCGGTGCGGTAGATACTGCCTTTTGCTCGAAATCAGTTAGGGAGCAATCCCCCGCGAGTTCGAATCTCGCCGTCTCCGCCAAATAAAAAGAAATCACACTGTAAGGTGTGGTTTCCTTTTTATTTTATAGTTTGCGAGATTCGAAAAGACCGGTTCGGCTTGCCGAATTGCGACCTTTCAGTGAATGGTCGCAAAGGTCGGGTGCGGACACCAAGCGATAGCGAAGTGGGCGAATCTCGCCGTCTCCGCCAAAGAGCTTTCATTGGCGCCTTTACAGTGTTTACTGCGGCATGTAAAGTCCGTAGGTTGAAAGCTCTTTTATTTTACTTTTACTCCTTGAGGGTTTTTCCTTCAAGGAGTTTTCTCTTTTATTCCAACGCCGAACTGACTGCTATTGCACTTGCTTTTCTACTCTCACTATTCTCATAATTGTTTTTATACGGCTTGAATTTTGCAGTGAAATGTTATATACTATACGTTGCAATTTTTGATTTTACGGAGCGAAATTATGAGCGATAACAAAGAAATGCTCGGCACGGCGCCTATAGGAAAACTGCTGTTCAAATTAGCAGTTCCGACGGTGGTTGCCCAGCTTATCAATATGCTATACAACATCGTTGACAGAATATACATCGGTCACATACCGGGCAACGGAAGCCTTGCGCTGACGGGCGTTGGCGTATGTATGCCGATTATTATGATTATCTCGGCATTTGCGGCGCTGATTGCTTCGGGAGGTGCACCGAAGGCATCTATCTGTATGGGCAAGGGCGAAAACGATTCTGCCGAAAAAATAATGGGCGGATGTTTCTCCTTACAGCTTATTATCTCTGCCGTTCTGACTACCGTTTTACTGATTTGGAACAAAGACCTGCTTTTAATGTTTGGCGCAAGCGAAAACACTATTGGCTACGCCAACGATTATATGAATATCTACGCTATCGGTACGGTGTTCGTTCAGTTGACACTCGGTATGGGTGCGTTTATAACCGCGCAGGGCTACACAAAAATCAGTATGATTACGGTACTTATCGGTGCTGTCAGCAACATTATTCTCGACCCGATTTTTATTTTTGGTTTTAATATGGGAGTAAGAGGCGCGGCGCTTGCAACTATCCTTTCCCAAGCTGTTTCTTGCGTTTGGGTAATTTTATTCCTTTGCGGAAAGAAGACTTTTCTTAAACTTAAAAAGCATAATCTACGCATAGACGGAAAGCTCGTTTTCCCTTGCATTGCACTGGGAACGGCAACCTTTATTATGCAGAGCAGTGAAAGTGTCATTTCGGTTTGCTTTAATTCTTCTCTCTTAAAATACGGCGGTGATATTGCCGTTGGCGCTATGACAATTCTTACAAGCGTAATGCAGTTTGCAATGCTCCCGATGCAAGGTATTGCACAGGGCGCACAACCGATTTTGAGTTACAATTTCGGCGCTAAAAACGTGGGGCGTGTAAAGAAAACCTACAGGCTTTTGCTTATATCCTGTCTTACATACTCCTTTATCATTTGGGGCGCTATTATGCTGCTTCCCCAAGTGTTTGCAGGAATATTCACGCCCGACACAGCGCTCATTGAATTTACCGCAACGGCACTTCGGATTTATTGCGGAGTGATGTGCATTTTCGGCATTCAGATTGCCTGCCAGATGACCTTCGTATCTATCGGCAACGCGCCTTGCTCTATTATTGTTGCCATTGTCAGAAAGTTTGTTTTACTCTTGCCGCTCATCTACATTATGCCCGGGCTGATAGCAGACAAAACAATGGGCGTTTATACTGCAGAGCCCGTTGCCGACGTGATAGCCGTAACCTTTACCGCTATCCTTTTCGCCATTCAGTTTAACAAGGCGCTAAAGTCTTTAACAATAGAAAACTCAAAGGAGACAGCACAATGAAAATTGCAGTAACTTATGAAAACGGACAGATTTTCCAGCACTTCGGTCATACCGAGCAGTTTAAGATTTATACCGCAGAGGACGGAAAAATTATAAGCAGCGAGGTTATTGATACAAACGGTAGCGGTCACGGAGCTCTTGCAGGACTGCTTTCCTCGCTCGGTGTAGATACTCTTATTTGCGGCGGAATCGGCGGCGGCGCGCAGATGGCGCCGGCTAAGGCCGGCATCAAGCTTTACGGCGGCGTTAGCGGTTTATGTGATACTGCTGCCAATGCGTTGCTCGATGGCACACTTGGATTTAATCCTGACGTAAAGTGTGACCACCACGGCCATCACGGTGAAGGTCACACCTGCGGTGAGCACGGATGCGGACATAACTGTCACTAAATAGACTGGCAGCAAGGTCCGGTGCGTACCACAAGCAGTAGCGAAGCGGTAAATCTCGCCGATTAAAAAACTCCCAAAGGTTTTAACCTTCGGGAGTTTTCTTATTTAAGATACAAACTTATTTTTTCTTCTGCAAGGGTTTTTCGGTTATAAGGAATGTTACGGTGCCCAGCACAATTGATATGACTGCAGATAAACAGAAGTTAATTATCTGCGGCATACTGCCGCCCCACAAGAACACAAGGGTTTGCTGTACGAAAAATCCCCACAAATAAATACCGTAGGATATATCCCCCGTTTTTCCTAAAAGCTTGGGACACTGCGGTAATGCAAACCATATTGTAAACAAGGCGTACGGCCAAAGTACAATAAGCGCCGGAATTATCAGTGGTTTTACAAAAAATGCGCCAACTAAAGCCAGAATTACTACCGGCAGCAATTTAACGTTTAACACTATTTTTTCTCGGTACACGTAATACAGCATTCCAACGTAGAAAAATGCGCAGGGTCTTACCATATCGCCAAAAACAGACGGAATGTAGCCCTCGAAAACCAGCGCCAGCACAACAATCGGTGCGGTAAAATAAAATCTTTTGGGATTAAGAAGTTTGGTTTTATAAAAAATGTAACAAGCCACGTAACAGGCAAGCTCTACAGGTAAGGTCCAAAGAGCTCCGTTTACCGACGGGCCGAAAACGTTGTTTTCAAAAACACCCGGAAGGTACTGATTTGTAAGCATAACTGCATTAAGCAAATACACGTAGGTTTTTGACGAGGTAAAATACTCTTTAACGCTGACTGTAGTAAGAAAAATACCTGCAATAACGGTTAGTACTACAACAAAAGCTAAAGGCGGCACAAGTCTTTTAAGTCTTGCTTTTATGTACGGCAGAAATTTATCTACCCTACCCATAGACCTTGTAATTAAATATCCGCTGCAAATAAAGAAAAGCGAAACACAAATTCCGCCAAGAGAAATAATCTCACCAGTACCTCTGTAAACAAAATCGTATTTTAGCGGACTACCCGATATTGCATAGGAGTGTCCGAGTATTACAAAAATAGAAGCAAAAAAACGCATCAGCGCAAGGTTTTCGCTCTTCTTTATCGTGCTTTCGCTAAGCCTCATACGCATCCTCTTTTTCGTTAGTTTTTTACATTATATTATAAAGTCGCAACAAAATCAACAAATTATATAATATATAATAATATAATTGATGTTGACTGAGAGCCAAAAAAAAGGTATAATAAAATCAGATAAAAATACTTTTTGAGAGGTAATTTATGGATATTAAAAAAATACTTTCCTACGTTGACCATACCCTTTTAGCTCAGGGTGCTACCTGGGACGAAATTAAGGCTATTTTAGATGATGGTATTAAATACTCGTGCGCATCTTGCTGCATTCCTGCATCGTTTGTAAAACAGGCTAAGGAGTACGCTGACGGCAAGGTTGCAATTTGTACCGTAATCGGTTTCCCGAACGGATACTCAACCACCGCCACAAAGTGTTTTGAGACCGCCGATGCCGTTAAAAACGGTGCCGATGAAATCGATATGGTTATAAACATTGGTTGGCTGAAGGATAAAAAGTACGATTTATTACTCAATGAAATCAAAGAAATTAAAGCCGCTTGCGGTGGCAAAATATTAAAGGTAATTATTGAGACCTGCCTGCTGACCGATGAAGAAAAGGTAAAAATGTGCGAAATTGTATCCGAGTCGGGCGCAGACTTTATTAAAACCTCCACAGGCTTCTCAACTGCAGGCGCCTCGTTGCACGACGTTGAAATTTTCGCAAACAACGTAGCAGATCACTTAAAGATTAAAGCAGCCGGCGGAATATCGTCGCTCCAAGATGCCGAAAACTTTATAAAGCTTGGTGCCACAAGACTTGGCACAAGCAGAATAGTAAAAATAGTAAAGGCTTTAGAGAAAGGTGAAGAACATGACAAACAAGACACCTCATATTAATTTACAAGACGCTGATTTAGGCTTTGGCAAAACCGTGCTTATGCCGGGTGATCCTTTGCGCGCAAAATACATTGCAGACAACTTTTTGACCGATGCCGTTTTAGTAAACGGCGTGCGTGGTGTAAACGGCTACACAGGCTATTACAAGGGCGTTAAGGTATCGGTTATGGCAAGCGGTATGGGTATGCCGTCCATTGGCATTTATTCGTACGAGCTTTATAAGTTCTTTGGCGTACAAAACATTATAAGAGTTGGCTCTGCGGGTGCAATAAACCAAAAGGCAAAGGTTCGTGATATTGTTATTGGTATGGGCGCTTGCACAAACTCCAACTTCCCCTCGCAATACGGTTTAAACGGCACTATTGCCCCTATTTGCGATTTTGATATGTTAAGCACCGCAAAGAAAATATCCGACGAGAAAAATCTTAACGTACACATTGGTAATCTTTATTCGTCAGATACTTTTTATGATGATTCTCATCCCTCTGCAGACTGGGGTAAAATCGGTTGTCTTGCGGTAGAAATGGAAGCGGCAGCCCTTTACTGCACAGCAATGCGTATGGGTATGCGCGCAATGGCAATATGCACTATTTCCGATATTTTGTATCCCCCATTCACCGCGCTCGATGCAAAGGACAGAGAGCAGACCTTTACTCAGATGATGGAACTTGCTTTAGACTGCGCAGTTGAGTACGAAAATCTGCCCGTTTTAGAGCCGAAGGAGTAATATGAAAAGAGTATTTTTAATAGTTTTGGACAGTTTTGGTATAGGCGCCATGCCCGATAGCGCAGATTACGGCGATATTGGTGTAAACACTTTAGCGTCTATATCTAAATCTGAAAAATTCAAAATAAACAATCTGAAAAAACTCGGTCTTTTTAATATTGACGGCGTAGACTGTGTGTCGGGTGTAAATTCACCCTCGGCCGCTATATGCCGCTTAAAAGAGCTGTCTAAAGGCAAGGACACAACCATAGGTCACTGGGAAATTGCGGGTATTGTATCTGATAAGCCGCTCCCCACCTACCCTGACGGTTTTCCAAAAGAACTTTTAGACGAATTTTCAAAACGAACAGGCAGAGGCATACTTTGCAACAAGCCGTATTCGGGCACAAAGGTTATTGAAGATTACGGTGACGAGCACGTAAAAACAGGCGCGCTCATTGTTTACACCTCGGCCGACAGTGTTTTCCAGGTTGCAGCGCACGAGGACGTTGTGCCCCTAGAGCAGCTTTACGAATACTGCCACATTGCCCGTGAGCTTTTGGTGGGCGAGCACGGTGTTGGCCGTGTTATTGCACGTCCGTTTACAACTGATAACGGCGTATACAAACGCACATCACATAGACACGATTATTCTTTGCAGCCGCCGCATAACACAATGCTCGACTGCATTAAAGAAAGTGGACTCGACACTATTGCGGTTGGCAAAATTTATGATATTTTTGCCGGCAAGGGTATAACCGAGCACGTATACACGTCTTCTAATAACGACGGTATGCAAAAGACCTTAGAATACGCTAAGCGTGATTTTAACGGTATATGCTTTACCAATCTTGTTGATTTTGATATGCTTTACGGTCATCGCAACGACGTGGACGGCTACGCCAACGCTCTTAGCGAGTTTGACAGTTGGCTTGATTCGTTCTTGCCTTTATTAAGAGAAGACGACGTTCTTATAATAACCGCCGACCACGGCTGCGACCCTGCATATTTACAAACCACCGACCACTCGCGCGAGTACGTACCCGCTATAATTTACGGCAAAAACATAAATCCCGTAAACTGCGGCACAAAAGACGGTTTTTGCACCCTTGCAAAAACTATTTGCGAGTATTTGGACGTTACTGCCGATATTGACGGCAACAGCATATTATCGGAGATAAAGCTATGAACAATAAAGAACTTGTAAAATTGGCATTTTCGGCTATGCAAATGGCCTATGCCCCCTATTCGAGTTATAAGGTTGGAGCCGCCTTGCTTACAAAATCGGGCAAGGTGTACAGCGGCTGCAATATAGAAAGCGCATCGTATTCTCCTACAAACTGTGCCGAGCGAACTGCATTTTTCAAGGCAATAAGCGAGGGCGAGCGTGAGTTTTCTAAAATCGCTGTAGTGGGCGGTAAAAACGGTGTTGTAACCTCTTTCTTTATGCCCTGTGGCGTTTGCAGGCAGGTTATGGCAGAGTTTTGTGATGATGATTTTGAAATTATCGTTGCCGACTCGCCCGATAGCTTTAAGGAGTTTAAACTTCCCGAACTTTTACCCTTTGGTTTTTCTAAAAGCAATATAGAAATTTAAGGTGATTATATGAAACAGTATCATATTGGATTATCTGAGGAGCACAAGGCAAAATATGCCATTATACCGGGTGACCCCGGCAGAGTAGAAAAAATCGCAGCCTTTTTGGACGATGCAAAACAGGTTGGGCTAAACCGTGAATACAACTCATATTTAGGCTATTTAGACGGCGAAAAGGTATTGGTTGTATCTACAGGCATTGGCGGTCCGTCCTGCGCCATTTGTGTAGAGGAGCTCGCAAAAATCGGTGTTGACACGTTTATAAGAGTCGGCACCTGCGGCGGTATGCAGCCGAACGTAATGCCGGGTGACGTTATTATTGCCTCGGGCGCTATACGTCAGGACGGTACAAGCAAGGAATATCTGCCCATAGAGTTCCCTGCCGTTTCCGACTTTTTTGTAACAAGCGCGCTTTATAAGGCGGCTAATAACTTAAAATATCCAAACCACATCGGTGTGGTTCAGGCAAAGGACAGTTTTTACGGTCAGCACTCGCCTGAGAGTATGCCTGTATCAAGCGAGCTGCTTGCAAAGTGGGAAGCCTGGAAGAGAGGCGGATGCTTGGCATCCGAAATGGAGGGCGCTACACTCTTTATTGTAAGCGCTGCTCGAAAACTTCGCTCGGGTGCGGTTTTCCACTGCGTATGGAATCAGGAAATTTCGCAGTCGGCAATGCCTAAAGAGCGCAACGAAGATACCTCGGCCGCCATTAAAACAGCCATAGAGGCTATTCGTATTTTAATTAAGCAAGATAAGGAATAATTCTATGTTTAAAGACGTACTCGAAAGTATAAAATCATACGATACAATAATAATTCACCGTCACTCCAAGCCCGACGGTGATGCTTTGGGCAGTCAGATAGGTTTAAAGCATATTATTTTAGAGAATTTTCCCGAAAAAACAGTATATACTGTTGGTGATGCCTCTAATTACTTTAGTTTTATGAAGGACTCGGTTATGGATGTTATATCCGACGAAACCTATAACGGCGCTTTAGCTATTTTGCTCGACTTTGCATCACCCCATCTTGCAAGTGATGAGCGTTATACATTGGCTGAAAAAACCGTTCGTATGGACCACCATATTTATTGCGAGACCTTTACCGATGTAGAGGTTGTGGACAGCAGTTTTGAAAGCTGCTGCGGTTTGGTTACTGCATTTGCGGTAGAAAGCGGTCTTAAAATAAACGCTATTGCGGGTGAATCACTTTATACGGGTATGCTTACCGACTCGGGCCGCTTCAGGTACGACAGCACCAACGCTCGTACCTTTAAGCTTGCGGCAGAGCTTATCCAGACGGGTTTTGATACTAATGAGCTATACCGTAATCTTTATTCCGACAAGTTTGAGAGCAAGCTGCTGAAAGCAAAGTTTACTTTAAAAATACAGTTTACCAAAAATAACGTTGCGTATATTTACACTACAAAGCAAGAGCTTTTAGACCTTGGCGCCGATGAATTTTCTATTTCGCGCGGTATGGTTGCGACTATGACCGACATTAAGGGTGTTGACGTTTGGGTAAACTTTACCGAGACCGAAAACGGTGTTTTATGCGAGCTGCGATCTAACAGATACAACATAAACCCCATTGCCGTAAAATACGGCGGCGGCGGTCATAAAAAAGCAAGCGGCGCTTGTGTTAAGGACTACGACACCGCTATGCAAATGCTCAGTGACCTTGACAATTTACAAGGAGAAGATGAATGAATTCAGAAATAAAAAAGCAGATACTGAATAAGATAAAGGAATACGATAAAATCTTTATTTTCCGCCACATAAGAAACGATGGCGACTGTGTTGGCGCATCTAAGGGTTTAAAGCGCATAATACAGCTGACATATCCTGAGAAGAAGGTTTATCTTATAGACTCCGACAATGCCGAATATCTGGCATTTTTAGGCCCCGAAGATGAGCCGGTAAGCGAGGATGAATACAAGGACGCCTTGGGTATTGTTGTAGATACCGCAAGCGAGGCTCGTATTTCAAATAAAAACTATACACTCTGCAAGGAGCTTATAAAAATCGACCACCATATTCCGCTGGAAAACTACGGTGACATTATATGGGTTGAAGAAAACCGTTCCTCTGCTTGCGAGATGATAGCAGATTTTTACGCTACCTTCAAAGACGAGCTTAAAATTGATACCGAGGCCGCAACCTACGTTTACACGGGTATGGTTACCGACTCGGGACGTTTTAAGTACGAGGGTGTAAACGGGGAGACTATGCGCAATGCGGCAATAATGCTAGACTGCGGCGTAGACACCGAAAAGCTCTATGCGCATCTTTATTTAGAGGCATTCGGCTACTTAAAATTCAAGGCCGAAATCTACCGCCGTATGCAGATCACCGAAAACGGTGTGGCATATATTTACGTAGACAAGGCTATGCAGGAAGAATTTAATTTAAGTCTTGAGCAAGCAAGTGCGTGTGTTGGCGCCTTGGATTCTATACGTGGCGCAATTGCCTGGATGGTATTTATAGAAAACGGCGATGAGCAAGGCTCTATTCGTGTAAGACTGCGCTCACGCTTTGTTCATATAAATCCCGTTGCCGAAAAATACCACGGTGGCGGTCACGCATGCGCAAGCGGCGCTACGGTTTACAGCTGGCAAGAGGCCGAGCAGCTACTTGCCGATGCAGATGCGCACGTAAAAGAATATAAAGACACTCACGAGGGCTGGCTATGAGAATACTAATTACAAACGATGATAGTATATCCGCCTCCCAGCTATTGCCCTTAGCGCACCACTGTCAAAAATACGGTGAGGTTACCATAGCCGTACCTAAATTCGAGCAGAGCGCAAAAAGCCACTCTATTGAACTCAGAAGCGCATTCAGCGTAGAAAAAAAGCAGATCGAGGGTATTACAACCTTTGTTGTAGACTCCTCCCCTGCCGACTGTGTACGCTATGCGGTATTAGGACTCGAAACTCGCTACGATCTTATTATTTCGGGCATAAATATCGGTCTTAATATGGGTACCGATATGCTCTATTCGGGCACGGTTGCCGCAATTGAAGAGGCCGCTATTTTAAAAATACCCGCCATTGCGCTTTCTACTACACCCGAAAATTACGGTAACGTTATTGGCCAGCTAGACGAGGTTTTCGATTACGTATTCAGTAACAAGCTACTCAATATTCACCCGCTTTACAATATCAACATTCCCGCAAACCCCAAGGGTATAAAAATAACCCGACAGGGCGGTGTGTTTTTCTCAGACAGTTTTGTTAACACCGAGGGTAATCTTTACAAGGCAAGCGGCAGATGCGCTTATGAGCCCAGCGATGACTTAACGCTTGATACCGACGCAGTTATGTCGGGCTACATATCTGTTCTGCCTCTTACAATAAATATGACCGACCTGAAGGTATTTGAGCAACTGACTAAATAACCTTAAACATTTAATAATAAAGCAAAAAAATAGAGTCCCGAAGGACTCTATTTTTTATTGCTATTTGTTTACTAATTAAGCGCGAACCTTCTTAGTAAATACAACAACTGCTGCTGCAGCCATTACTGCTACAACTGCAAATACTACAACACTGTAGCCTGTGTCAGGACTCTGTGTGCCGTTGTCGTTGTTTGTGTTGTTGTTTGTATCGTTATTGGTGTTATCGTTGTTTGTGCCACCGTTGTTGTCATCAGCTGCAGCTGCTGCATAGAACTGACCGTAGAAGCCGTCATACGAAACCTTAGCAGGACCTAAAGTTGTGTATGTTGCATCGTTACGTGTGGCGAACCAATAAAGGTCTTCGTTAACAGTTGCAACAACTGTCTTCTTTTCTGCATCATAAGTATAAACAGTAGAAGCTGCATCTTCATAAGCGCCGTTTACGTGTGTGCCGCTTACAACCATGTTGATGTATTTCTTCTCGCCTGCAACCATTGCGTACATATAGTAACCGCCGGTTGTATCTTCAAGATATACGTCAATAGCTGCATCTTCAGCAATATCAGTTGCCATGTAGTAGCCGTTCATACCGCCAATGAGGAAGTAAACGTCTTCGCCAACGTTGCCCTGTACCATACCGAACTTGTATGCAGTACCTGCAACAGGAGCATCTACAACTTCTAAAGTTGTGTTGCCTGTATTGTTGTTATCGTGGTTGTTGTCGTTGTTGTTGTCGTTGGTGTTGTC
>JAFSCI010000008.1 GCA_017436815.1 Clostridia bacterium | reverse complement strand
GAGTCGAACCCGTTACGCCTTAAAATCAATAATTTTTCACCTTTTCTTGCCTCATCACTTGTAATACGTCAGTATTACTGCGTTCTTCGTCTTCGCCCTTTTAAAAAATTCTTTGATTTTAAGGTCGAAGAGTTTATCTCGCACGCCTTTTTTCGAAAGGCGAAGCGTGAAATTCGCAGTAAGGCCGTCGCCTTACAAGAATAAGCGCAAGTAAGGCGGGAAAAGTCGGCGAGAGAAACCGCAATGGGTTTGGCTCTCGTTACCCTGTAAAAAAAATGCCACCCAAAAGCCTTTTGGCTTTCAGGAGGCGGTTATACCACGGTTCCACTCCATTTTATCACTCTTCGGGTTTCCCCGCCCTGTAACGTGGGCTAAACGCACCTTTATACTTATTTTCCAAAGGTGTGCTGGCGGGCGCATTCGAATAAGCGATTACCAAAAAGCCCTTGCAGTCTAAGAGGCTTTATCCCTGTTGGGTCTACCTATTTTACTATTCCCGTTAAACGCATTTAATATTTATATATTTATATTATATTATAAATTTCGAAAAAGTCCAGTAAAATTTAATTGTTAAAAAGCTGTAACGTTTTGTAATAGATTTGTGAGTAAAATGTAACTGAATTTTTAACGACTTTTTGAGATGTTTTTTGTATACTAATATTAGCACAATAAAAGGAGGCGGCATTATGAAAAGAATTCTGACTTTAATACTTACATTCTGCTTTTTTATAGGAATGTTTTCGACTACCGTCGGCTTTGCAGAGTCGGATATTTTACCTGCCGAAGTAGAAAAGGCCGACACACTCGCCGCCCGCCTTACACATATGCTGGAGCTTAACCGAAATTTTGATAAAGATTTTAAAGATGATGCAATTATTTTGGAAAACGCTCTGTACTCTTTAAACCAAAAGTCCGATGACGAGGGCTTTATAAAGACCGACTACGTTTTAAGCTTTATTAACAATATGTACGGTTATGATATTTTCTTGGACGGCATTGTTATGGAGAATATACCCACAAAGGAAGGCTATTTATGGGTTATTCCTAAGGGTATTACAAATTACTCGTACAAAATAACCTCCTTAACCGAGTACAGCGGCGGCGTTACGGCTGTTGCAAGGGTTCTGGCTGACTCGCACGACGGCGAGAGTGAGGTTTTCTACATTACGGTTGATTTTATAGAAAACTCTGAAAGCTGCTTTGGCTACAACATAGCGTCTTGTGTGACAATTAAGGATTTAGGTTATAGGATTTAAAGCAAATCAAATTAAAAGCTACAAACAGTGGGAGGAAGTCCTCCCACTGTTTGTTTGTTTTACAGCTTATTTACGTCTAAGTCGGTAATGAGGTGGAAGCCTGCGCTCTCGAGTGCGGCGGCGGCTTTATCGTTATCCTCTACCCTTAATACCACGTAGGCGTGCTTTTCGGTGCGGGCCATAAATGCATAGAGGTATTCTAAGAAAATCTCGTTTTTATCTAAAACCTCTAAGGCGCCCGACAGTTTGCCGGGTTGATCGCCGATTTTTACGCCCAAAACCTCGGTTGCCTTCACTAAATAGCCTTCAGCCGAGAGAACGTCGAAGGCCCTGGCGGTATCGTTTACGATAATGCGCAAAATACCGAAATCCTTAGTATCGGCAATAGAAAGCGCGCGGATATTAACGTCATTTTCGGCAAGGGTTCTGGTGATATTTACTAGTGAGCCCTGCTTATTTTCTACAAATACGCTTAGTTGAGTTAATGTCATAATATATCTCCTTATTTACTCAAACTTAAATTAGATGATTTTTGAGCAGATTTTGTGTCTTCTTTTCTGCGCCAAGGGCTTCCTTTGCAAAGAAAAAAGTGCGAAATCTGCCAAAAAGGGCTAATTTAGTCGTGTAGCTTACGTTTGTCGATTACTCTTACTGCCTTGCCCTCGGAACGAGTGATGCTCTTGGGCGGAACAAGGTGTACCGTGGGGTTAATGCCGAGCATTGTTTTGAGTGCTCCGGCAAGAGATTTCTCGAGCGCAGTTAAGGCGCTTACGGTATCGGAGAAGTGCTCGGGCGCCATTTCTACGTTAACCTCGAAGGTATCGTTATTGCCTACGCGGTCAACAACAATCTGGTAGTTGGGCTGATAGCCTTCGTTAAGTAAAACGGTTTCGATCTGGCTCGGGAACACGTTAACGCCGCGGATAATAAGCATATCGTCACTTCGGCCCATTGGCTTTGCCATTTTAATTAGGGTTCGTCCGCAGGAACACTTTTTGCGGGAAAGCACGCAGATATCTCTTGTGCGGTAACGAAGCAGCGGGAAAGCCTCTTTATCAAGCGCTGTGAAAACTAATTCACCCTTGCTGCCTTCGGGTAGAACCTCGCCTGTGTCGGGGTCGATAATTTCGGCTAAGAAGTGGTCCTCGTTTATATGCATACCGGTTTGCTCGCTGCATTCGAACGCAACACCGGGGCCGCTTGTTTCGGTAAGGCCGTAAATATCGTAAGCCTTAATACCGAGCGATTTTTCAATGCCTCTGCGCATTTCCTCGGTCCATGGCTCTGCGCCGAAAATACCTGCTTTAAGGGCAATATCGTCGGGGCTGATGCCGTGCTCGGCCAGATACTCGCCTATATATGCGGCATAAGAGGGTGTGCAGCAAAGAATTGTTGCGTTTAAGTCCTGCATAAACTGCACCTGACGCTCGGTATTACCCGACGACATAGGCAGTGTCAAGCAGCCAACCTTATGCGAGCCGCCGTTAAGACCCGGGCCGCCCGTAAAGAGTCCGTAGCCGTATGCAACCTGGCAAACGTCCTCATTTGTGCCGCCAACGGCAACAATGGCTCTGGCGCAGCAGTCCTCCCATAAATCAACGTCCTTTTGTGTGTAGAATGCTACGACTCTGCGACCCGTTGTGCCGGAAGTAGACTGAATTCTTACGCAGTCTTTTAAAGGTTTTGCCAATAAGCCGTAGGGGTAAGCATCACGCAAATCACTCTTGGTTAAGAAGGGTAACTTGTGAAGGTCCTCTATGCCCTTAATGTCGGCAGGGGTAACGCCTTTTTGTTCCATTAAATTGCGGTAGTAAGGCACGTTATCCCACACGTGCTGCACCTGTTTTACAAGCTTTTCGGACTGCATAGCCTTTATTTGTTCGACAGGCATTGTTTCGATTTCTTTTTGATAATAACGCTGTTCCATTTTTTTCTTCCTTTCATTAAATTTTGCGGCAGTGGATTGCAGAAGAAACAAAAACGTCCTCTGCATTCCGTTTGGAACACAGAGGACGAGAAAAACCCGTGGTACCACCTCTATTTACCGCTATCTCACGGTAGCGGCCTCAGAGTGCAAACACACCCTTTTCGATATAACGGTCGAACCCGTTTGACCTACACAAGTTTCCTCTTCAGCCAACGATTAACGGAATGAATTCGCCGATTTTACATTACTGCATTACACCCTACGCAGCTCTCTGAAAATGATATTTTCGGGTACTGGTTTCCGCTCAAGCATCTTTTACGATTACATTTTACCACTTTAAACCGAGTTAGTCAAGGAAAAATTCCAATTTAAGAGTTATAGCCTAGCTCAAAAGCCTTTTTGTTAAGCTCGATAAAGCGCGCGGCAACGGTAGCTTCAATAGCAGAAATCCAGCTGGCGTACTCGATATCAAACTGCTTTGCGGCCTTACCCATAAGCACTATGTTTACCGCTTTGCTTGAGCCTGCCTGATTTGCAAGGGTTAAGGCATCTAGCTCGCAAACGTCTACGCCTTTAGCCTTCAGCTGCTCTAAAACGTCGTGCGGATACTCTGCGGCGCCGATAATAACGGGCATTGGGTCAATGGTCTGTGTATTAACTATTATTTTGCCGCCCGGTTTTAAGAATTTTGCGTAGCGGGCCGCTTCCAATTTTTCGAACGAGATAATAATATCTGCCTCGCCCTCGGCAATAATGGGAGAATAAACCTTCTCGCCGAAGCGCACGTAGGTTACAACCGAGCCGCCGCGCTGGCTCATACCGTGAACCTCGCTCACCTTAACGTCGAGTCCCTTTAGCATTGCAAGCTTACCGAGCAGCTTTGATGCGAGCAGACTTCCCTGTCCGCCTACGCCTACTATCATAACACTTTTTGTCATTTCATCCACCGCCTTACTCGGTTATTGCCCCAAAGGGACAAAGCTGTTCGCAAACACCGCAGCCGACGCATAAAGTCGGGTAGATTTTTGCCTTGTTGTTTTTAAAGCTTATTGCAGGACATCCGAGTCCCATACATTTTTTACAAGAACGGCACTTATCAGCATCTACCACTAAAGCGGGTTTGTGGGTAACGCTCTTTAGCAGCACACAAGGTCTGCGGGAGATTATAACCGACGGCTCGGCTACTGCAAGCTCCTCTTTTATAGCGGTTTCGGTAGCCTTTAAATCATACGGGTCTACCACCCTTACCCTATTTATACCGAGCGCCTTGCAAAGCGCCTCTAGGTCTACCTTAGCGGCGGGGTCACCCTTAATATTGTAGCCTGTTGTGGGGTTTTGCTGGTGGCCGGTCATACCGGTAATTGAGTTATCAAGAATAATTACGGTTGAGTTTGTGGCATTGTAGGCAATATTAACAAGGCCCGTCATACCAGAATGCATAAAGGTTGAGTCACCTATTACGGCGACCGATTTTTTCTCGGCCTCCTCACCCAAAGCCAAGTTAAAGCCGTGCAGACCCGAAATTGATGCGCCCATACAAAGTGTGGAATCGAGCGCGCTTAAAGGCGGTACTGCGCCAAGGGTATAGCAGCCGATATCACCGTGAACGGTAATTTTATTTTTTGCAAGGGCGTAGAAAACACCTCTGTGCGGACAACCCGCGCACATCATAGGCGGACGGTTGGGAATTTCACACTCGGCGGTTGCGCCTGCCTCGGTTTCAATTCCGAAAGCCTTTTTAATGGTTTGCTGAGAATACTCGCCTAAGGGTGAGAACAGCTCTTTGCCGACACAGTCAATGCCTAAATTTCTTACAAAGGTTTCTATAATGGGGTCCAATTCTTCTATAACGTAAAGCTTTTTAACACGCTTTGCAAAATTTGTTATTAAATTTTTGGGCAGCGGGTTTGGCATACCTATTTTTAGGATGCTTACGCTATCACCCAGCGCCTCTTTTACATAATAGTACGATGCGCCCGAGGTTATAATGCCGATTTCGGTGGAATCGAGCTCTAATTCGTTAAATTCGCAAGACTCGGCATACTCAGCCAAAGCGGCGGTACGAGCCTCTACTACGGGGTGGCGCTTAATGGCGTTGCCCGGCATCATAATATATTTTTGCGGCTCTTTTACGTAGATTTTCGGAGTTTCGTCTACTCTTATGCCCGTATCTACAATAGACTGCGAGTGCGCAATACGGGTGCACATACGTAAAATAACGGGTGTATCGAACTGTTCGGACAGCTCAAAGGCCTTTTTTGCGTACAAATATGCTTCCTCAGAGTCGGCAGGCTCTAACATCGGCACCTTTGCGGCTATGGCATAGTGGCGGGAGTCCTGCTCGTTTTGGGAGGAATGCATTGCGGGGTCATCGGCAACGCAGATAACAAGGCCGCCACGTACACCTGTGTAAGAAAGTGTAAAAAGCGGGTCGGCCGCAACGTTCAGTCCTACGTGCTTCATAGCGCAAGCGCTGCGTTTGCCTGCTAAGGATGCGCCGTATGCAACCTCGAGGGCTACCTTTTCGTTGGGCGCCCATTCGGAGTGGATATCGTTTTTTTCGGATAAAAATTCGGTAATTTCGGTTGAGGGTGTACCCGGGTAGCTTGATACAACGTCGAGTCCGCCGTCGTAAAGGCCCTCGGCCACCGCCTTATTACCAATTAGCAACTGTTTCATAAAAATACCTACCTCAAGATTTATTCTGTGAGTCTACAAGGCCTTCGGCTCCGTACATTTTGCGAAGCTTGGGCTTTTCTATTTTGCCTGTGGGGTTTCTGGGAACGTCGGCAAAAATGATTTTGCGGGGGCGCTTATAACGTGGCAGTTCTAAGCAGAACTCGTTAATTTCGTCCTCTGTGGCGGTCACACCCTTTTTAAGCTCAATAATTGCGGCGGCAATCTCGCCTAAACGGGCATCGGGCAGGCCGATAACTGCGACGTCCTTTATCTTTTTATGCGCGGCAAGGAAATTTTCTATCTGAACGGGGTATAAATTCTCGCCACCCGTTATGATAACGTCTTTTTTACGGTCAACAAGGTAGATAAAGCCGTCCTCGTCCTGCATGGCCATATCGCCTGTATAGAGCCAGCCGTCCTTTAATGAATCGGCGGTGGCTTTTTCATCGCGGTAGTAGCAGGTCATAACGCCTGCTCCCTTTAAGCACAGCTCGCCAACGTCACCACGGGCAACCTCGTTGCCGCTTGGGTCGACAATTTTGATCTGCCAGCCGTAGCCTGCAACACCTATTGCGCCAACCTTATGCACGTTTTCGACTCCCAGATGTACAGCGCCCGGGCCTATAGATTCGGAAAGGCCGTAGTTGGTATCATACTGGTGCTCGGGGAAATACTCGAGCCAGCGTTTTATAAGGCTCTGTGGTACGGGCTGAGCGCCTATATGCATTAGTCGCCACTGCTTTAATTCATAATCTTCCTTTTTAACCTCGCCCGAATCGAGCGCATTTAAAATATCCTGCGCCCAGGGGACCAAAAGCCAGACTATAGTGCACTTTTCTTTACTTACGGCATCGAGAATGTGCTTAGCCTGCGTGCCCTTTAAGATAACTGCCTTCGAGCCCGAAATTAAAGAGCCGAACCAGTGCATTTTTGCGCCCGTATGGTACAGAGGCGGAATACACAAAAAGCAGTCGTCCTCAGTCTGAAAATGGTGCTTTTGCTCAACTCTGCAAGAGTGAATTAAGCTTTCGTGATTATGTAAAATGGCCTTTGGAAAGCCCGTTGTGCCCGATGAAAAATAAATTGCGGCATCGTCCGATTCTTCTAACGTGCACTCAGGAAAAACGCCTGAGCACTCACTTACCAAATCGTTATAATCATCAGCAAAGGCGGGGCAGCCTGCGCCGAGGAAAATGAGCTTTACGGTTTTAGAAAGCTTATCTGCCACCTGCTCTACTCTGCCTATAAACTCGGGACCGAAAATGAGCACGTCGCACTCGGCAAGAGATACGCAATACTCAATTTCATCCGACGAGTAGCGGAAATTAAGCGGAACTGCCAGCGCGCCCGTTTTTAAAATACCAAAGTAAATAGGCAGCCAGTCAATGCAGTTCATTAGCAAAATGCCGACCTTTTTACCCTTGGCCGAGCCGCCAAAGGTAGAATTTAGCATATTTGCAAGGCGGTTTGCCTTTTCATCGAAAACCTGCCAGGTGATTTCTCTGCGGTAGTGACGCTGTTTTGCGGTAGGCTCAACAAGCTCGTACTCGTTCCAGGTGATTTTGCGGGTTTCGCTCTTTTCGGGGTTAATTTCTATCAGAGCGGTCTGCGCGCCCTTTTCGCGCGCATTTTTTTCAAGCAAATGGACAATTGTCATTTTAAAAAAATCCTTTTCTGCGTATATTGATTATAAAAATTATTTTAACACTTTAAATGCAAAAAGTCAATAAGGCTTTAGGACAACTTTAAGCACCGACTGGTTA
The DNA here is from genome assembly GCA_017436815.1 of Clostridia bacterium. Classification (GTDB taxonomy): domain Bacteria; phylum Bacillota; class Clostridia; order Oscillospirales; family Acutalibacteraceae; genus RGIG3013. Next base: position 2,074 of record JAFSCI010000008.1, on the reverse strand, counting down.
GTCGGTGCTTAAAAATTGTTGATAATTATTTATTGTAACAGGCGAATTTTTGCTCTGCGTCTTTTATTGCGGTTTTTTGTGTAAGCGCGCTTACTATCGGCACGATAATTAGGCCGCCGACCATTGCGAACACGCCCGAATAGAGCGAGTTTTTAAACACAAAGCCGAGCACACCGCCGTTCAGGTGTATAGCGCCCACGCTTATAAGCAGCTGAACGAGTTCAAGTCCCGTACCGAAGATAAAGCTCGCTAGCACCGAGGCCTTTGTGACCTTTTTGGAGTACAAGCCGTACATAAAGGGCGCTAAGAACGAGCCTGCCAATGCTCCCCAGGATACGCCCATCATCTGAGCGATGAATACGGAATCTTTCCATATACTGTCTTTTAGTATGGCTATAACGGCCGATACCGCAATGAAGAATACTATAAACAGTCGCATTACCAGTACCTTTTTGCCTTCAGAAAGCGGTTTTGATTTTTTGGCGGCGGCGGGGCCTACAACGTCGAGGGTGAGTGTTGAGGCCGAGGTGAGCACTAAGCTCGATAAGGTAGACATACTCGCCGCAAGCACCAGCACGATAACGAGTGACACTATGAACGGGGAGAGGTCGCTTAGCATTGTGGGGATTATTTTATCGAACATAACGGCCTTTTCGGTTATGTAGCCTGCGTTCTTTAGCGGTTCAAAGTATAATCTGCCGAAGCCGCCTAAGAAGTAGCAGCCGCCCGCAACGATTACGGCAAATATGGTGGAGATTACGGTGCCTTTATGTATTGCGCCCTCGTCTTTTATGGAGTAGAATTTACCGACCATTTGCGGTAATCCCCAGGTGCCAAGAGAAGTAAGCAGCACGACAAAGAGCAGTGATACGGGGTCGGCGCCAAAGAGCGATACGTACTCGCTGCCTGCGTGCTCAGAGGTTTCAAGCGCCTTTACTGCTGCGCTGAAACCGCCGTTTTTAATGAGCACGGCCGCTACAACCGACACAATACCAACGAGCATTACCATACCCTGAATAAAGTCGTTTATTGCGGTGGCCATATAGCCGCCGAAAATTACGTAAATACCTGTGAGCACGGCCATTATAAGCACGACTACCCAATAATCAATAGCGAAAACGTTATTGAAAAGTGAAGAAAGTCCGTTATAAAGCGATGCGGTATAGGGGATTAAAAATACGAAAACTATAATACTTGCGGCTATTTTCAGTCCCTTAGAGTTATAGCGTTTCTCGAAAAAGTCGGGCATCGTTTTGGACTCTAAGTGATTTGTCATAATTCTTGTTCTCTTACCCAGAACCATCCAGGCAAGCAGCGAGCCTATAAAGGCGTTTCCTAGGCCGATCCAGGTAGAAGCGAGGCCAAAATTAAAGCCGAACTGACCTGCATAGCCAACGAATATTACGGCCGAAAAGTACGAGGTACCAAACGCAAACGCGGTAAGCCACGGACCTACGCTTCTGCCGCCTAAAACAAAGCCGTCTACACTTTTTGCGTGACGGCGTGTGGCAATGCCGACACCTATCATCAGCGCAAAAAAGAAGACCAGCATTGGTATTGATATGTACACTGCGGTGGGATTTGGGGCTTTTAATGCAAACTGTAACATAACGTCCTCCTTAAGCTTGCTTATTTTGTGTTGCTTTTGCTTTATTTTTGTTTTTCTTTTTTGGTTTAAAGCTTTAAAGCAACAAACTGTAAAAATACTTTAACACTTTAAAGCAAGTTTGTCAAGAGGGAAATTTGGAAAATTTTGATTTTTTGCGATTTCGGGGGATTTTTTAAGGTTTGCGGTGCGAGTGCGGGTGAAATTTTATTTGTGTAAGAACGGAAGAGCATAAACATATGTTATGTCGTAAACGACATAACAATAAAACAATATTATTTGTGCTCAACAAAGCGGGACGTCAAGGATGCCGTCCCCTACGATTTATCGGCAAATATTATTGAGTGCGTACAATAACGGGCGGGCACAGAGGCACCGCCCCTACGGTTTAATATTATTTGTGCGAGAATATGCGGGATGTCGCAAGCGCCATCCCCTACGATAACAATTGTATTGTGTGCGCCCCTG
>JAFSCI010000064.1 GCA_017436815.1 Clostridia bacterium | reverse complement strand
CTTGATGCTATTCAGCAACTTACAGGTGATATGCCGTTAGTTCTCCACGGCGGTACAGGTATCCCTGCTGATATGATTCAAAAGGCAATTTCTTTAGGTGTTTCAAAAATCAATGTTAACACCGAATGTCAGTTAGCATTTGCAGCTGCAACCCGCAAATATGTTGAAGCAGGTAAAGACTTGCAGGGCAAAGGCTTTGACCCAAGAAAACTTTTGGCTGACGGTACTCAGGCAATAAAAGATACCGTTAAAGAAAAAATGGAACTTTTCGGTTCTGTAAACAAAGCATAAATTTTGTGATGCATACTAAAAGCACCCGTAAGGGTGCTTTTTTATTTATGGATTTTTAACTCGTTAATAATTTTGAATTCATTAAGAAAAAAATTATATAGTTCTTGCTTTTTCTCGTGTGGAAATCTACGCATAGCAATCACTGCCGCTTTTTCATAAACATCGTCTGCAACAAGCGGTTGCACCCACGACAAATCAATCGGCTCTGCTGTTATTTCTTGAGGGTTTACATTAGATTCCTCCTCATAATTTTCGCCGTACAATAAAGTTAACGCATCAGTTTTTAAAATATGCGTCAGTTTAATAAGTGTTTCACAAGTTATATTGCCCTTTCTTTCCATTTGGGAATATGTGCTTATTTTCATATCAAGCATTTTTGCTACATCTGCTTGGGTGTATTTTAACTTTCTTCTGAAATATCTTATTCGTTCATTAATAGTCATATTTCACCTCAAAATCAAAAAAGTGCGCAGCATGAGCCACGCACCGAAAAATACATAACTCCGCTTGTCGCCAAACAAACTGATTTTGCACAACCAAGTATGCAAACCAGAGCATGTATTTTTACCGAAATAAAATACATACTTAGTTTGTGCAAATAATTATTCAGTTTGTTTGGCAAATTTATTTTACCACTATTTCACTAATAAATCAAGGTTTGAATATGTAGTTCGCTATTTAAAATTTAACCGAGTCTATCTTTACCACCTTGTCGCTCATGCCGCGACCGGCACGCCCTTTCTTATGTAGGCGAAAAGAAAGGGCGGAAAGATTCGCCCTAAGGGGCAAGGATTCCCCTCGTTGTCGGGAATAAAGCAAGACAAAACCGTCTTTAAGGAGCCGCTTCGCTTGCTATTTAAAGACGGGTTTTAATTAAAACTTAACTCCCATCTCCGACAACTCACCCCTTCTTCACACCGCCTACGGCGGTTTATTTCACTTTACATCATCTGTTAATAATTCCTAATTACGAATTCCGCATTACGCATTAAAAAATCACCCTTTCGGGTGCTTTTTATTGTAATTAAGCGTCGATTTCAACTGTTTCTTCTGCTTCGGCAACTTCCTCAGAAATCACTTCATTGTAAGAAGAAGGGTTGATTTCTTCGCACTTCATACCTGTACCTGCAGGTACAAGTTTACCGATAATAACATTTTCTTTAAGACCAAAGAGCGGGTCAACTTTACCCTTAATTGCAGCCTCGGTAAGAACACGGGTGGTTTCCTGGAATGAAGCCGCTGATAAGAACGATTCGGTAGCCAAAGAAGCCTTTGTAATACCCAAAAGTGTTGCTTTATAGGTAGCCTTTGTAAGTCCTTCTTCGCCTGCATCAATACGCTCTTGTACCTTTGCGTTAGCATCGGCAATTTCTTTGTATTCATAACTTACGTTCTGTAAAAGGTCGGTTGAACCTGCATCGGTAACGCGAAGTTTCTTCATCATCTGACGGATGATAACTTCAATGTGCTTATCGTTGATATCAACACCTTGTGTACGGTAAGCATTCTGAATTTCAGCAATGATATATTCCTGAACAGCTTCAGGGCCTTGTGCTTCAAGAATATCCTGCGGATATTTAGCACCTGGAATCAACATATCGCCTGCTTTTACATAGTCACCGTCGTTAACAAGGCAACGAATACCGTAAGGAATTGTAACCTTTTCTTCGGTTTTGAGTTCATCGTTAGTAATTACAACAACGTTGCTCTTCTTTTCTTCGGTAATGCGAACAGTACCGTCAATCTTAGCAATAAGACCGCAACGCTTAGGTCTTCTTGCTTCGAAGAGTTCTTCAACTCTTGGAAGACCCTGAGTAATATCTTCGGTAGATGCGATACCACCTGTATGGAAAGTACGCATTGTAAGCTGTGTACCAGGTTCACCGATAGACTGAGCGGCAACGATACCAACTGCTTCACCTGTGGTAACAGGCTTGCTTGTAGCAAGGTTACGTCCGTAACACTTTTTACATACACCGTGGTGGCTGTGGCAAGTGAGTACAGAACGGATTGTAATAGAAGTTATACCTGCATCAACAATTTTCTTAGCGGCATCTGCAGTAACGATATCTTCTTTAGACCAGAGCAATTCGCCTGTTTCAGGATGGATAGCATCCTCAAACAAGTATCTGCCCTCAAGACGTTCTTCCAATGTTTCCAGAACGTGATTGCCGTCCTTAATATCGGTAATTGTAAGACCTTCTTGGGTTCCGCAATCGTCCTCACGAACGATAACGTCCTGTGCAACGTCAACAAGACGACGGGTAAGATAACCCGAGTCAGCAGTACGAAGCGCAGTATCGGCAAGACCTTTACGCGCACCACGTGAAGAAATAAAGTATTCAAGTACGTTAAGACCTTCACGGTAGTTAGCACGAATCGGAACTTCGATAACCTTACCTGCAGTATTGGCAATAAGACCACGCATACCTGCGAGCTGACGAATCTGACTCATAGAACCACGCGCACCAGAGTCTGCCATCATAAAGATGGGGTTGAATTCATCAAGGTTGCCCTTAAGTGCGTCAGCAACGTCCTCAGTTGCTTTGTTCCAGATTTCGATAATATGGCGGCTGCGTTCGTCGTTATTAATAAGACCGCGGCGGTAGTTTTTAGTAACCTTATCAATCTGTTCTTCGGCTGCTGCCAAAATTTCCTTTTTAGCGGGCGGAATAACAGCATCGATAACAGCAACGGTAATAGCACCCTTAGTAGAATACTTAAAGCCTGTTGCCTTAATATTGTCAAGCACTATTGCGGCATCGCTTGTGCCGTGCATTTCAATACACTTATCAACAATTTTACCAAGTTGCTTTTTACCAACTTTATTTTGAATAACATCGTCGTTACTTTCAACCATTGTCTTGGTAGCATCTTTAAGTTTAAAGCACCATTCAAGGTCAAAAGCGGTTTCGGGATTAGTTCTGTCAACAAATCCTAAATCCTGAGGAATAGATTCGTTGAAGATAATGAAACCTACGGTACACCAAACAAGTTTGGACTGACCGTTTTTGTTGGTCATACGAACACGGATAGGTGCGTGAAGACCAACAACACCGTCATTATAAGCCATAATAGCTTCGTTTTTATCCCTGAACACCTTGTTGGCGCCCTGTTCTTCGGCTTTAACAAGTGTTAAATAGTAAGAACCGAGAACCATATCCTGTGTAGGAACGGTTACAGGTTTACCGTCAGACGGTTTTAAAAGGTTATTAGCGGCAAGCATTAAGAAACGTGCTTCTGCCTGTGCTTCTGCCGAAAGCGGTACGTGAACAGCCATCTGGTCACCGTCAAAGTCGGCGTTGTAAGCGGTACAAACAAGTGGGTGAAGTTTAAGTGCTTTACCCTCTACAAGCACCGGCTCAAATGCCTGAATACCCAAACGGTGAAGTGTAGGAGCACGGTTTAACAGAACCGGATGCTCTTTAATAACCTTCTCGAGCGAATCCCAAACCTCTGTGCCTGCTCTTTCAACTACCTTACGGGCAGTTTTAATATTGGTTACGGAACCCTTTTCTACAAGGCTCTTCATAACGAAGGGCTTAAAGAGTTCGAGTGCCATTTCTTTAGGAAGACCGCACTGATACATCTTAAGTTCGGGACCAACAACGATAACCGAACGACCCGAATAGTCAACACGCTTACCGAGTAGGTTCTGTCTGAAACGACCCTGCTTACCCTTTAACATATCGGACAGAGATTTTAATGCTCTGTTGTTAGGACCTGTAACGGGCTTACCTCTACGGCCGTTATCGATAAGAGCGTCAACTGCTTCTTGAAGCATTCTCTTTTCGTTTCTTACGATGATATCGGGAGCCTGAAGCTCTAAAAGTCTCTTTAAACGGTTGTTACGGTTAATAACCCTTCTATAAAGGTCGTTAAGGTCAGATGTAGCAAATCTGCCGCCATCTAACTGTACCATAGGTCTGATATCGGGCGGGATAACCGGAATAACGTCTAAAATCATCCATTCAGGACGGTTGCCCGACTTTCTGAATGCATCTAAAACCTCTAAACGCTTGAAAATTCTGGCTCTCTTTTGACCTGTTGCAGACTCAAGCTCTTGTCTTAACTCTTCGCAGGTTTTTTCAAGGTCGATTTCACAAAGAAGCTCTTTAATAGCCTCTGCGCCCATACCGGCTTTAAAATCGTCCTCATATTTTTCACGCATATCCCTGTACATTTTCTCGGTTAAGAGTTGCTTTTTCTCAAGCGGTGTTGTACCCGGATCGGTTACAATGTACTGCGAGAAATAAAGTACCTGTTCGAGTGCCTTAGGGGTAATGTCGAGCACTAAGCCCATACGTGACGGAATTGTTTTAAAATACCAGATGTGCGAAACGGGTGCTGCGAGCTCTATGGTACCCATACGCTCACGGCGAACCTTTGCTCTGGTTACTTCAACACCGCAACGTTCGCAAACCTTGCCCTTATAACGAATACGCTTGTACTTTCCGCAGTGACACTCCCAGTCCTTTTGAGGACCAAAGATGCGTTCGCAGAAAAGACCGCCTGTTTCGGGCTTAAGGGTTCTGTAGTTTATAGTTTCGGGTTTTGTTACTTCCCCGTGTGACCAGCTTCTGATTTGTTCAGGAGACGCCAGGCCTATTTTAATTGATTCAAACTCAATACCTTCCATTTGCTCTCCTCCACAATTAATTATTATCGTCTTCGTCGCTATAGTAGTAAGAATCGTTTGTTTCTTCTACTATATCTTCACCGTGCTCATCCTGGAATGTAAATCCTGCAAAATCGCCTGCATCGGTACCGGTGGCTTCTTCCTCGTAGTTAGCGGGTACGAGGCCGATACCGTCATCGTCATCAAAGGTCTGACGAAGGTCAATTTCTTCGTTATCCTTATCGAGCACCTTAACGTCAAGGCCTAAAGACTGGAGTTCCTTAATAAGAACCTTGAAGGATTCAGGAACGCCGGGCTGCGGTACGTTTTCACCCTTAACGATTGCCTCGTAGGTCTTAACTCTTCCCACAACGTCGTCGGACTTAACTGTAAGAATTTCCTGTAGTGTATAAGCTGCGCCGTATGCTTCAAGCGCCCAAACTTCCATTTCACCGAAACGCTGACCACCGAACTGTGCTTTACCACCGAGCGGCTGCTGAGTAACGAGTGAGTACGGACCTGTAGAACGGGCGTGAATCTTATCGTCAACAAGGTGATGGAGCTTAAGATAATACATATAACCAACGGTTACCAGGTTATCGAACGGCTCACCTGTTCTACCGTCATACAGCTGAGTTTTTGCATGCTCGCACATAGGAATCTTAGAGAAGTCGATACCGGCGGTATCTTTATTAGGATGATTCTCTCTTCCCTGTTCTGCAAGTGCAAAGCATTCTCTGATATCGGCTTCGTGCGCACCATCGAAAACAGGTGTGCAAATGTTCCAGCCGAGTGCCTTTGCGGCATAACCCAAGTGAACTTCAAGTACCTGACCGATGTTCATACGTGAGGGAACGCCGAGGGGGTTTAATACGATATCAAGCGGAGTACCGTCGGGTAAGAACGGCATATCTTCGGAGGGGAGTATTCTGGATACAACACCCTTATTACCGTGACGACCGGCCATCTTATCGCCCACAGATATCTTACGCTTTTGTGCTATATAGCAGCGTACAACCAGGTTTACGCCGGGGCTGAGTTCTGAAGAATTCTCACGAGAGAATACCTTAACGTCAACAACAGTACCGTATTCACCGTGAGGAACTCTGAGGGAGGTATCTCTGACCTCTCTTGCCTTTTCGCCGAATATGGCGCGAAGTAATCTTTCTTCGGCTGTAAGCTCGGTTTCACCCTTAGGTGTTACCTTACCTACTAATATATCACCGCTGGTAACCTCGGCACCTATGCGGATAATACCGCGCTCGTCTAAATCCTTAAGTGCATCTTCACCAACGTTGGGAATATCACGTGTGATTTCTTCGGGACCAAGCTTGGTATCACGAGCTTCAAGCTCAAACTCTTCTATATGAATAGAAGTGTACATATCTTCTCTTACTAACTTTTCGTTAATAAGAACAGCGTCTTCGTAGTTGTAGCCTTCCCAGGTCATAAAGCCGATAAGTGCATTCTTACCAAGGCTTATTTCACCGTTCTTGGTTGCAGGACCGTCGGCAATAACCTCGCCTGCTTCAATTCTCTGACCAACATCTACTATAGGCTTCTGGTCAATACAGGTTGCGTGGTTGGAACGCATAAACTTAATAAGCTCGTACTCGTCAATTTCGCCCGAGTCGGTCTTAACTGTAACCTTGTTTGCCGATACGTAAGTAACGGTACCTGCATTCTTAGCAAGAACAACAACGCCCGAGTCGAGTGCTGCTTTGTATTCCATACCTGTACCAACGATTGGGTTTTCTGTTTTTAGAAGCGGAACAGCCTGCTTCTGCATGTTCGAACCCATCAAAGCACGGTTGGTATCGTCGTTTTCAAGGAAGGGTATCATAGCGGTTGCTACCGATACTACCATTTTGGGCGATACGTCCATATAGTCTACGTTCTTAGCTTCGGTTTCCAAGAAGGAGTCACGGTAACGCGCGTTAACCTTTGCATTTACAAAGTGACCTTCTTTATCGAGCGGCTCGTTAGCCTGAGCTACAACAAAATCGTCCTCTTCATCGGCAGTCATATAAACAACTTCGTCTAAAACCTTACCTGTTGCTTTATCTACCTTTCTGAAAGGAGCCTGAATGAAGCCGTACTCGTTTATCTTAGCGAATGTTGCAAGATAAGAAATAAGACCGATGTTAGGACCTTCAGGTGTCTCGATAGGACACATACGGCCGTAGTGTGTATAGTGAACGTCACGAACCTCGAAAGATGCTCTGTCTCTTGAAAGACCGCCCGGACCCAGTGCCGATAAACGACGCTTATGTGTAAGTTCGGAAAGCGGGTTGGTCTGATCCATAAACTGAGAAAGCGGCGAAGAGCCAAAGAACTCTTTAATAGCGGCAACCACAGGACGAATATTTATAAGTGACTGAGGTGTTACGTTGTCGCCGTCCTGAGCCTGTAAGGTCATTTTATCTCTTACAACTCTTTCCATTCTGGCAAAACCGATTCTGAACTGATTCTGTAAAAGCTCGCCTACAGAACGGATACGACGGTTGCCAAGGTGGTCGATATCGTCAACGTTGCCTATTCCGTGTGTTAAACCTATATAATAGCTTACCGATGCAATAATATCCTCAATAGTAATGAACTTAGGAATAAGTGCATCAATATTTTCAGCTATTGCAGCCTTTACGTCTTCCTCGGTGTGATTATTCTCAAGTATGTCCTTTAAAACGTTAAAGGATACAAGCTCGTTGATTTTCAGTTCAGATAAATCGTAGCTTACGTAATCTTTAATATCTACCATTCCGTTAGATATTACCTTAACTACCGACTTGTTTCCTTCGTTGTCGACAACGTCAAGATATACTTCGCTAACACCCTTGCTCTGAATTTCAAGAGCCTTTTCGTAATTTATAAGCTCGCCTGCATCGGCAATAAGCTCGCCTGTCAAAGGATCTGCAACAGGACGCTCTAATACTCTGCCGTTTATACGCTTTGCTATGCTGAGCTTTTTATTGTATTTATATCTGCCTACTTTAGAAAGGTCGTATCTTCTTGCATCGAAGAACAACTGGTTAATGTGGTTTGATGCGCCTTCTACGGTTGCAGGCTCACCGGGACGAAGCTTTTTATATACCTCTATTAAAGCGTCGTCTGTATTGGTGGTGGTATCTTTATCGAACGTGGCGAAAACCGATACGTCTTCACCCAATAATTCTAAGATCTGCTCGTTGGTAGAATAACCTAAAGAACGAATGAAGGTTGTAATGGGAAGCTTGCGGTTTTTATCAATTCTGACCCAAACAACGTCGTTCATATCGCCTTCGTATTCAAGCCATGCACCACGGTTAGGAATTATGGTAGAAGAATAAAGCTTTTTACCTGTTTTTTCTTCCTGCTTTACGTCATAATATGCGCCCGGAGAACGTACTAACTGAGATACAATTGCGCGCTCTGCACCGTTGATAACAAAGGTGCCCGACTGTGTCATAAGCGGGAAATCGCCCATAAACACTTCGCTTTCTTTAATCTCGCCTGTCTCCTGATTCATTAAACGTGCGCGCACGCGTAAGGGGGCAGCATAGGTGGTGTCACGAGTCTTACACTCCGCAACATCATACTTAGGCTTTTCGTCAAGGCGGTAGTCAATAAAGTCAAGCACTAAATTACCTGTGTAATCGGTAATAGATGACATGTCTTCAAAAACTTCCCTTAATCCTTGCTCGACAAACCATTTGTACGAGTCTTTTTGAATTTCGATAAGGTTAGGCATATCGATAACTTCATCGATCTTCGAAAAACTCATTCGTGTGTTTTTGCCGTACTGTACTGGCTTTACCATAGCCGGTTGCTTTTTAGGCATTTAATCACTCCTCAGCGTAATTTCGGAGGCCTTTTAAGGTCCCCTTAAATTTATTGCTTTTAGGGTAATAAGCAGTGCTTAATTACACGTTCAAGAGTCAACCGTAATTGATACAGCGCATATTCGCCCATTTAAGTAATTACAAATTATAATTGATAACTTTGCAATAGTCAAGCATTTTTCTGGATTTTTTTAGAAATTAACGAAAAATTATAGCGTTTGTGTGTAAAAGTAAAGAAAAACGTTGTTATGTAAACCAACACTTGCGAGAAAAATTTTTATAATTTTACATTTTTATGGCAATATTCAAAAATTTTTCGCACTCTCGCACGATTATTTATTTTTAAAAAAGAAATATTTTATAAAAAACTCTTCTATTTTGCGGTAAGTTTTGGTATAATATTAAAATAGCAAAAATTATTATACCTTTTGGGTAACGAGAGTCAACCCATTGCGGTTTATCTCGCCGCCCTTTCCCGCCTTTCTTGCGCTTATTCTTGTAAGGCGACGGCCTTACTGCAAATTTCACGCTTCGCCTTTCGAAAAAGGGCGTGCGAGATAAACTCTTCGACCTTAAAATCAAAGAATTTTTTAAAAGGGCGAAGACGAAGAACGCAGTAATACTGACGTATTACAAGTGATGAGGCAAGACAAGGTGAAAAATTATTGATTTTAAGACGTAACGGGTTTGACTCTCGTTACCATAGGTGAAGAAAATGACAGTAAATTTAATGGGTATTGACATAAACTATATTGTCGAAGGCGAGGGCGCAGACGTTGTACTTTTGCACGGCTGGGGCTCGTCTACCGATGCTTACAGAGGCGTTATAAATGCCTTAAAGCACAAGTGCCGTTTGTTTGCGTTGGATTTTCCCGGTTGCGGTAAAACCCCTGCAATGAGCAGTCCCTGGACCTTAGGCGATTACTGCAATTTGGTTTTAGAGTTTATAAAAAGCCTGAACTTAAATAATCCCATTATGATTGGTCACTCACACGGCGGCAGAGTTATTTTAAAAATGGCCGGCAGCGGTATGGTATCGCCAAGCAAGATAGTACTTATAGACAGCGCAGGTCTTATACCTAAAAAGAGTCTGAGGCAAAAGGCAAGAGCCAAAAGCTTTAAGGCAATTAAAACGGTCTTAACCCTTCCCGGTATAAAAAATCATTCAGAGCCTCTTTTACAAAAAGCCCGTGAATATTACGGCTCGGCTGATTACAATGCCGCTCCCGAGGTTTTAAGAAAAACTCTTGTAAGCCTTGTTAATACCGACCTTACAGATATTTTACCTAACATAAAGGCCTCTACCCTACTTATTTGGGGTGATAACGACACAGCCACTCCGCTGAGTGACGGTGAAAAAATAAAATCACTCATTAAAGACAGCGGAATTTGTGTTTTAAAGGGCACGGGGCATTTCTCATTTGTCGAAAAGCCCTTTGAGGCGCACGCTATACTAAACAGCTTTTTACCATAACAATGGACAGAATCGGATGTGATCAGTTTGAATTTATTGCAAATTTTAAGTAGCATTTGTGTAATTATAAGCGGTCTTTTTGGCTTTACACGTCAGGCGCAGATGCTTCAGCAGAACTCTTATTTTGCCAAAAGATATTTTAAATGGGTTTTACAAAGCAATATTACGGCCACCCTTTATAGTATAGCTTTTACGATCGTTTGCGCCGTTTCGTTGCTTTTTGAAATTGATATATTGCTTATAATCATAAGCGCCATTTCACTCGTAAGAATCAAAGGTCAGATATCGTTACAAAAAAAGTCAATAAAACCTCTTGTATTTACCGCTCGCATTAAGAGAATGTATTTTACCCTTGCGGTTGTGTTTATTGCGCTTTTGGTATTGGGTATATATTTTGAATCGCTTATTCCTATTATCGTGCTTTTTGCCTTAAGCTTTGTAAGTGTACTCAGCGGATTTTTAGTAAAGGCTCTAAACCATATACCCGAAAAGCTTATAGCAAACTCTTACGTAAAATCGGCTAAGAAAATTTTAAAGAGCTTAAACAATATGAAAGTTGTGGGTGTAACGGGCAGTTACGGAAAAACAGGCACAAAGTTTATTCTTGCCCGCATTTTAAGCGAGAAATACAACACCGTTACCACACCCGAAAGCTACAATACTCCGATGGGTGTTGTAAGAACGGTAAGAGAGTCGCTTAAAAATGACACTCAGGTTTTTGTTTGCGAGATGGGCGCTAAAAACGTTGGCGATATTGATGAAATATGCCGCATTGCTCACCCAACCAGTGCCATAATAACAAGCATTGGCCCGCAGCACCTTGAAACCTTTAAGAGTATTGACAACATTATTAAAACCAAGTTCGAATTAGCGGATGAATGTATAAAAAACGGCGGCAACGTATACGTTAACGGCTACAATAAGTACATTTTAGATTATATTACCCAAAATCCCAACGGCTCATACAGAGTTTACGGAACCGATAAAAGTTTTGAATACCGCGCAGAAAACATTTCGGCCGACCGCTTTGGCCTTAAGTTTGATTTAGTTCTTAAAAACGAGCGCATCAGTGTTTCGGCAAAGCTTATGGGAATGTTTAACGTTTTAAATATTCTCGCTGCGGCAAGTATGGCTTACGATATGGGTGTTGACCTTAAAGACATCGCCTATGCAATAAGCCGTCTTAAACCCACCGAACACCGTTTAGAGCTTAAGGGCTTTATAAATGGCAGTACCCTTATAGACGACGCTTACAACGCCAACCCCGAGGGCAGTATTAAGGCGGTAGAGGTTTTAGCAAACTTTGACGGCTTTAAAAAGATAATCGTTACCCCCGGTCTTGTAGAACTGGGTGATAAGGAATACGAATGCAACTATAATTTAGGTCTTGCCGCCTGCAAGGAATGTGATATAATAATAGCCGTTGGTAAAACACGCGCAGTGCCCTTCAGCGCCGCCGTAGCCGACTCGGGCTTTAAGAAAGAAAACTTTTATATTACCGAAACCTTTGCAGAAGCGCTCGGACTTTTACAGAATATGACCGACTCAAAAACGGTAGTCTTATTTGAGAACGACCTTCCCGATAACTACAAAAAATAAAGGGGTAAAACTTATGAAAATTAATCTTGCAGTATTTTTCGGCTGCATCTCGGTTGAACACGAGGTATCTATAATATCGGCTGTTCAGGCTATGGGTAACGTTAATAAAGAAAAATACAACTGTATTCCCGTTTACGTTACAAAATCGGGCGAGATGTTAACAGGCGAGCATCTTTTAAATATAGAAAATTACAAGGACCTTCCCACGCTTATTAAAAATGCCGCTCCCGTTACCTTTGTAAAGGAAAACGGCACGGTTTATATGACCTATTTAAAATCGGGTCTGTTTTCTAATAAGAAAAAAACCGAGATTAACCTTGCATTTCCCATTGTTCACGGCACCAACTGTGAGGATGGCACAATTCAGGGTTATTTAGAGTTTTTAGGTTTGCCCTACATTGGTTGCGACGTTTTGTCGTCGGCACTCGGTATGGACAAAGCCGCTTGCAAGCACGTGTTAAAAGCAAACGGCATAAACGTGTTGGATTGCGTAACCTTTACTGCAAGACAGTATGCCGAAAATCCTCAGGCTGTTATAGAAATGCTGAATAAAAAAATAGGTCTGCCCCTTATTATTAAGCCTGTAAATTTAGGCTCAAGTGTAGGTATAAGCGTTGTAAAGCAACAAGAAAAGCTAATAGACTCAATTGAGCTTGCTTTATCTTTTTCCGAAACAGTTTTATGTGAGAGAGCAATTACTAACTTAACCGAGGTTAACTGCTCGGTTTTAGGTGACAAAGACAACTGCAAGGCCTCTGTTTTGGAACAGCCGTTGTCTAACAGCGATATGCTTTCTTACGAAGAAAAGTATTTAAGCTCATCAAAATCCAAAGGTATGGCATCGTTAGGCCGAAAAATACCTGCCGATATCCCCGCCGATACTACCCTTAAAATTCAGCAAATGGCAACCGAGGCTTTTAGAGCCGTTGGAGCCAGCGGTGTTATAAGAATTGACTTTATGATAGATAACGACTCGGGCGAGATTTATTTAAACGAGCTTAACACCATACCCGGCTCTCTTGCATTTTATTTGTGGGATGCAAGCGGACTGAAATATCCTCAGCTTATTGACGAGCTGGCTGACCTTGCATTTAAGCGCAACCGTCAGAGAAGCAATTTAATGTTCACAATAAAAACAAATATTCTATCCTCTGCGGGCGGTTTTGGCTCTAAGGGTGCGAAGGGCAGTAAATTATGATGAAATCACCTCTT
This sequence comes from Clostridia bacterium, assembly GCA_017436815.1. Classification (GTDB taxonomy): domain Bacteria; phylum Bacillota; class Clostridia; order Oscillospirales; family Acutalibacteraceae; genus RGIG3013. The sequence continues at coordinate 11,527 of JAFSCI010000064.1, read as the reverse complement.
ATTGCCAGACTTTTTATAAAGTCGCACTCAAAACACTCTGACCCCGCCGTACGAAAAGCCTACGGAACCTTAGGTGGAATTTTTGGTATAATATGCAACCTGCTGCTCTTTATTATTAAGCTTGCGGCAGGTTTAATAACAGGCAGTATTTCCATAACTGCCGACGCTTTAAATAATCTGACCGATATGGGCTCATCTATAATAACCATAATCGGTTTCAAAATGGCGTCGAAGCCTGCCGACAGCGACCACCCGTTTGGTCACGGCAGAATTGAATATATGGCATCGTTTATAGTATCGGGCTTAATACTTATGGTTGGCGGCGAGTTGCTTATAAGCTCGGTTAAAAACATAATTAACCCCGTTAGCGTTACATATAATAAAACCGCCATTATCATTTTGGCGGCATCGGTAATAATTAAACTGTTTATGTTCAGCACCGTCCGTTCTCTCGGCAAAACAATAGACTCCGCTACCCTTATTGCTACGGCGCAGGACAGCATTAACGATTCTATTACAACGGCGGCTATTTTAGTATCTATACCGCTATCTGACGTATTCTCTTTTCAGTTAGATGCTTATATAGGTCTTTTAATATCACTGTTCATACTTTATTCGGGCTTAAAATCGGCCAAAGAAACACTAGACCCGTTACTCGGCCAGCCACCAACCGCTCAGATGGTAGATGATATATCCAATTTAATTTTAAGCTTCGATAATTTTTTAGGTATTCACGACCTTATTGTACACAATTACGGCCCTGGCAGAACCTTTGCATCGGTACACGTAGAGGTATCAAGCAAGAGTGACATTGTACGTGCTCACGAGCAAATTGACCTTTGTGAGAATTTAGTGGCCGAAAAGCTTGGCATTTTGCTTGTTATTCATATGGACCCAATTGCTACCGATGATGAATTTTTAGCCGAAACAAAGGCCAAAACTATTGACGTTTTGCACTCAATAGACCCTGCACTGTCACTTCACGATTTCAGAATGACTCCAAAAGGTGCAGACCGCACCAATTTAATTTTTGACGTTGTAGTACCATCGAGCGTAAAAACAGAGCACTACAAATTAAAAGCGCAAATAGCAGAAGAGGTATCGAAAATTGACCCCACTTTCTGCTGCGTAATAACCATAGATAACGATTTTACCGGAAGATAAGAGTGATAAGTATGTTTGATATTGCCGTTATCGGCGGCGGCGCCGCAGGACTGTGTAGCGCTATAACCGCAAAAGACACAAATCCCTCGCTTAAAATAGCTGTGTTTGAAGCAAACTCAAGGGTGGGTAAAAAGTTAAGCGTAACCGGTAACGGACGTTGTAACATTACTAATAAAAACATTACCCTCCAGCGTTACCGCTCAAATAACGGCTCATTTTTCGAGTTTGCTCTTAACAGTTATAACCTATCTAAAACCGAAGAATTTTTTGATAATTTGGGCGTACCCTTTGTGTTTGAGGGTGATAAAGCCTTCCCCGCCGCATTGCAGGCGGCATCGGTTGTAGATGCTTTACGCTTTGAGTGTGACGCTTTGGGTATAGAGCTTTTAACCGACGCTAAAATAGAAAAGCTTGAAAAAACAAACGGTATATTTACTCTTTTTTGTAACGGCAAAAAACATTCCGCAAAAGCAGTAATTGCCGCATTTGGTGGTATGGCAGGATTAAATAAATTCGGTGCCGACTCAAAAAACTACAATCTTCTTTTAAATTTCGGGCATTCTCTTATTCAAACCAAGCCCTCTATTGTACAACTTAAAACCGAGCCGCAAATTGTCCGTCAATTAAAAGGCATAAAGGTCGACTGCAAGGTTTGCGCGATTTATAACGGCAAAACCTTACAGTCCGATTTCGGTGAGGTTTTATTCTGCGATTACGGTCTTTCGGGACCGCCCATTTTACAGCTTTCACACCTATATAATACAAATAAAAAATTAGAGATATCGTTAGACCTTGCAAGCGCTTATACTCACGAGCAACTCTTTTATATATGTAAAAACAGACAAAGCACACTTACACACCGTCCGGCAGGTGAATTCTTTACGGGCTTTTTAAACAAGCGTGTAGGACAGGTTATTTTAAAGCTTAGCGGTGTTAATATTAACGATGATATTTCTGCCATCAAGTATGATAACATCAAAAAATCCGTTAGTCTTATTAAGGATTTTAAATTCATCGTTACCGGTACCACCGGACTTCAGAATGCTCAGGTGACCTCGGGCGGAATAGACACCAAGGATTTTTACCCCGACACCTTAGAATCTAAAAAGGTAAGCGGTATTTTTGCCGCGGGTGAACTTTTAGACGTAGACGGTGACTGCGGCGGATTTAATCTGCAATGGGCGTGGTCGAGCGGTATGCTTGCGGCCCACAGCGCAGTACGCTTTATTAAGGGTGATAAATAATGCTGCTCTTAAATAATGTAAGACTCGAACTTGATGACTCATTCGAAAATCTTAATATAATTGCCGCAAAAATTTTAAAGACCGACGTTGTAAATATAATAAGCGCAAAACTTAACAAACGCTCGCTCGACTGTCGCAAAAAGAACGATATACATTATATCTGCTCGGTTTTAGTGAACGTAAATGGCGATGAGTCAAGGTTTTTAAAAATAAAAAACGTATCTGTATTCAGCCAAAAGCCTTATACCTATTTAAAATGTAAAAAATCAGCACCTTCCCCGGTAGTAGTGGGCTTTGGTCCTGCGGGAATGTTTGCCGCTTTAACCCTTGCAAAAGCGGGACTAAAACCCATTGTTATAGAGCGTGGCAGCTGTGTGGAAGAACGTTTAAAGGACGTTGAGCTTCTTTTTAGCGGCGGCAAATTAAACGAAAATTCCAATATTCAGTTTGGCGAGGGCGGTGCAGGTACCTTTTCTGACGGCAAGCTCAACACCGGTATTAAAGATTTCAGATGCAGGCTGGTTTTAGAGGAATTTGTGAATTTCGGCGCGGCAGATAAAATTCTTTACGATGCAAAGCCGCACATTGGCACCGATGTTTTAGTAAAGGTTGTTAAAAATATTCGCGAGCAAATAATCTCGCTTGGCGGCAAGGTGCTGTTTAATACCAAGCTTTGCGATATTTTAACCACCGACTCTGTTTTAAACGGTATAACGGTAGAAAACAACGGAAAAACCTATAATATAAACTGCGAAAAGCTTATTTTAAGTATAGGTCATTCGGCGCGTGATACCTTTAAAATGTTAACCGAAAAGCCCGATATTACCCTAACAAGAAAGCCGTTTTCTATGGGGGTCAGAATAGAGCATCCGCAAGAGGTTATAAATAAGGCGCAGTACGGTCAGATGTATAATAACCCTAACCTGCCCCCCGCCGATTATAAATTGGCGGTGCACCTGAATAACGGCCGAGGCGTTTATACCTTTTGTATGTGTCCGGGCGGTGTAGTAGTAAATGCCGCAAGCGAGCCGGATACCTTTGTTACAAACGGTATGAGCTATTCGCTTCGTGACGGTAAAAACGCCAACAGCGCGTTACTTGTAAGCGTTTTAGAGTCTGACCTTGAGGGTGACGACATTTTATGCGGTATGCGACTGCAAGAAAAGGTGGAAAAAGCAGCATTTGGCAAAACAAACGGACAGGGCGCACCCGTACAGCTGGTTGGCGACTTTTTAAATAAACGCGCATCTTTAAAGCTTGGCGGCGTAACACCAACTATTAAGCCAAATTTTACGCTTTGTGATATAGACGGCATATACCCCTCTTTTATAACCGAATCTTTGCGAGAAGCCATACCGCTTTTTGCAAAAAAATTACGTGATTTTGATTTGCCCGACGCCGTAATTACCGCGCCCGAAACCCGAAGCACCTGCCCTGTCAGAATAATCAGAAATGATGAAAGTTATGAAGCTTCCCTACACGGCTTATACCCCGCAGGCGAAGGCGCAGGGTATGCGGGCGGAATAATGTCGGCAGCGGTAGACGGAATAAAGGTTGCCGAGGCTGTAATAAATGCCGTAAATTTGTAATTTTTGTACAAAATGAACTTAAAAAAATGCTTTTATACTGAATTTTTGAATATTTGTTAAAAAATCTACAATAATGCTTGAAAAATTGAAAAGTTTGGGGTAAAATATAATTTAGAAAATTTTAGGAGGTAATTTCCAATGGTTAAAGTTGCTATTAATGGCTTCGGCCGCATTGGTCGTCTTGCTTTCAGACAAATGTTCGGTGCAGACGGCTACGAAATCGTTGCAATCAACGACTTAACAGATCCCAAAATGCTTGCTCATCTTTTAAAGTATGACTCTTCTCAGGGTCGTTACGACGGTCACACCGTTGTTGCAGGCGAGGGCAGCATCACAGTTGACGGCAAAGAGATTAAAATCTACAAAGAGCCCGATGCAAACAATCTTCCTTGGGGCGAATTAGACGTTGACGTTGTTTTAGAGTGCACAGGCTTCTATGTAAAGAAGGACAAGGCTATGGCTCACATCAACGCCGGTGCTAAGAAGGTAGTTATTTCTGCTCCTGCAGGTAACGATCTTCCCACTATTGTTTTCTCGGTTAACGAAAATACTCTTACAAAGGAAGACACCATCATTTCTGCTGCTTCCTGCACAACAAACTGCTTAGCTCCTATGGCTAAGGCTCTTAACGACTATGCTCCTATCCAGAGCGGTATCATGTCGACAATTCACGCTTACACAGGCGACCAGATGATTCTTGACGGTCCTCACAGAAAGGGTGACTTACGTCGTGCAAGAGCAGGCGCTTGCAATATAGTTCCTAACTCTACAGGTGCTGCTAAGGCTATCGGCCTTGTTATTCCTGAGCTTAACGGCAAGCTTATCGGTTCTGCTCAGCGTGTTCCCGTTCCCACAGGTTCTACAACAATCCTTGTTGCAGTTGTTAAGGGTGAGAACATCACTAAGGAAGGCATCAATGCTGCTATGAAGGCTGCATCTTCTGCTTCCTTCGGTTACACCGAGGAAGAGCTCGTTTCTTCCGATATCATCGGTATCACATACGGCTCTCTCTTCGATGCTACTCAGACAATGGTTACCGATATCGGCAACGGTCTTTATCAGGTTCAGGTTGTTTCTTGGTATGATAACGAGAACAGCTACACCAGCCAGATGGTTAGAACAATTAAGTATTTCGCAGAAATCTAATTGCTTTAAACAAAATAACAAAACGCGTGGCGAATGCCACGCGTTTTTCTTTTTGTTCTGCATTTTTTAGCTTGATGCTCTGAATTCTTTTGGGGTTTGGCCCGTATACTTTTTAAATAGCTTTGTAAAATACTGCATATCTAAAATTCCGCTGTGCTGAGCCACCGTTTGCACCTGTAAGTTTGTGGTTTTGAGTAAATGCATAGCGTTTTTTATGCGCTTGTTATTTACGTATTCGGTTAAGGTGCTGCCCGTTTCTTTTTTAAACTGCGCCGACAAATAACTGGCGCTTACGTTATGCATTTGGGCTAAACTGCTTAGTTTTAAATCGGCGCATAAATCCGAGTCTATATAAACAACGGTTTTTTGTACAATGGCAGAATAATTTCTTGTGGCGTGCTTTTTTACAAGCCTGCAGTATCCGAAAAACATTTGCTCCATTAAGCTTTGCACATCAGCGGTGGTGCTCAGCTGCTCAATCTTTATTGCATAGTCACTCGAAACCTTGTTAATATAAATTGGATGCACTCCACCCTGCTCTGCCGCTTTTCTGAGCAGAGTATTCATAATAATACAGTAGTTTTTCAGATTTCTTATAGGGTCACTGAGTCTGCGCTCAAAGCTTATTTGCGAAAAATTTTTAAGAAGCTGCTCAATTTTATGGCTTTGCCCCAACGCTACAGCCCTTATAATTTTATTTTCGTGAGCATACCTTTGCTCCATTATCTGCATATCTATTAAAGGATCTTGCTCTTTAAATGCGCTATATTCGTTAAGCGGTGCAATATCCTTTAAAACGTCGGGCTCTAAATCTACCACCGAAAAATTATCACTGCCGCCGTATATAAGCTCGGCAAAACAGTCGAGCATTGTAAAAATTCTGCTCTGCTCACTAACAATGGGCACACCGGCATAAAACTGCTCTAATTTTTTTATTTTTGAAGCCTGAATATTATTTTTCTCGGCCAGCTCTAACACCTTTTGCTCGTTTATATCGTGCGTTAAATACGGACCTACCGATAAGAGAATATTTTTATCATCGGGCAGTTTTAAAAAAAAATAATTTAACCCGAACGAATCGGCAAATCTGTAAATTGTGTTATCAAGTAGCCCCTTAAATACGGCAGAAAAAACCTTGTTGTATGAATCGTCACCCCACATACTTTTTCTGAGCATTAAATCGATACGTGGGTCAATACTAATATTTAAAGGTATAAGCAAAGCTTGTAAATTGCATTTTTTAAAGGTATCTGTAAGGAATTTAAACTCGTTTTTATAAAACATTCTCTTGCCCCTTTTTGCAAATTTTACCAAAAGATTTTTAATTTCCAACACAATTATAGTATATTTTTTAAAAGTTTTCAACCGATTACCTAAAAATTTTACAAAAACAGTTTAAAAAAATACTCACCGCATTTTATTTAACAATATATAATATATACGGATTATCCCTTATTATATTTTTAGGAGGCTAAAAAAATGGCTAAACAAAAGGTTTTAGACAAAAACGGTCATCGCCGTTTTGGCATACGCGATAGCGTAGCCTATGCGGCAGGCGACTTAGGTTGCAACATGAGTTTCGCACTCAAAGGTACCATGTCAATTTTCTGGACTCAGTTTATGGGAATGGATTTATGGTATGCATTGTTACTTATTGTTGTACAGGTTTGGGATGCTATAAATGATCCGCTCATTGGTTCTATTATAGATTCCGACAAACGTACATATAAAAGAAACAAATTCTTGGCTTACATATGGGCAGGCTCTTTAGGTCTTATAGTTGGCGGCGCTTGCTGCTTCTTACCCTTCCCGAACGCTCCTACATGGGCTAAAGCAATTATATTCATTGCAGGCTATGTGGTTTGGGATGCATTCTACACCGTTGCCAACGTTCCTTACGGTTCTTTACTTTCTTTAATTTCTAACGATGTTAAAGACCGTGCTTCACTTTCGGCATGGCGTTCGGTTGGTTCTATATTCGGTAATATGCTGCCTATGGTAATTTTACCCTTTATTATTTACGATAAAGACAACAACCTTATTGGTGAGCGTGTATTTATTGCCGCTTTAATAATGGGCGCCTTAGGATTTATTTGCTTCCAGTTTATGATTCGAAACACCGAAATTCGTGTTGACACAAACATTGCTGTTAATGAAGATCAACCGAAATTCAATGTATTTAAGGCATTTGCAAACTTTATTAAAAACCGTCCGGCAGTTGGTGCTACTATTGCCGCTATGGGTATGTTTATTGGTATGCAGGGTGCTGCTACCGCAGTTACTGTTATATTCCAGTCTTACTTTAAAAACGTGCAGATTTCGGGTATAGTTCAGTTATTTGCTATGATTCCTATTGTAGTATTTACTCCTCTTGCTCGTAAAGCTGTTGCAAAATTCGGTAAAAAAGAACTTGCTACATTTGGTTCAATTTGCTCTATGGTCGCAGGCTTAGGTTTGTTTATTGTTATGCCTAACAACACAAATCTCGACCTTATAATTTACATTTTATTCCAGCTTGTATTCTCGCTCGGCCTTGGCATTTACTCAACAGTTTCTTGGGCTATGATGGGCGATGCTATAGACTACAACGAATGGAAAACAGGCAACCGCGAAGAAGGTACAGTTTATTCATTACACTCATTCTTCAGAAAGTTAGCTCAGGGTGTTGGTCCTGCGTTAGTTTTAGTTATTATGGTTGCTTTAGGCTATGTTGGTGAAAACGAAGGTAACCAAGTATGGCAGGTTGCTGTTAATATGCGTTACTTAGTAGCCGGCACATATATGTTCTCGGCAATACTCCAATATATTGGTCTTGGTCTTGTTTATAACCTTGATAAAAAGACACTTGCTCAGATGAACCACGACTTAGGCCGCGACACCGAAACACAAGAGGCTTAAAATTTAAAATTTGTTCACTTGTTTAGCCTTGTTTTAAGGTATACTTTGGGGCAGAAGAAAATTAATATCTTCTGCCCTGCAGATAATTTTAGGAGAAATTTATGAGAGCTATTGTTAATTTTAATAAAAACTGGGCTTTTGCAAAGCAATCTGAAGTTCCCGCCCAAATTGGCGCAGAATGGGAAAAGGTAACCCTTCCCCACTCTTTTAACGCTACCGACGGTCAAGACGGCGGCAACGATTATTACAGAGGCAAGGCCGTTTATGCAAATGCTTTTTCAAAAGATGCATTACCTGCTGATTATGACCGCTATTATTTGGAAATAAAAGGCGCTAACTCATCGGCAGACGTTTATTTAAACGGCAAGCACCTGACACATCACGACGGCGGTTATTCTACCTTCAGAGTAGACCTTACCGACACCTTAGCCGATGATAACCTGCTGGCAATAATGGTAGATAACTCCGCTAACGATAAGGTTTATCCGCAAATGGCCGATTTTACCTTCTACGGCGGCGTTTACAGAGACGTTAATATTATTTGCGTTAAAGAATCTCACTTCGATTTAGACTATTACGGCGGCCCCGGTATTGCCGTAACACCTAAAATAGACGGCAAAATTGCCGACATTAAAATTGAGACCTTCGTTACCAACAAAAAAGACGGCCAGTCTGTTTTATACACCGTATTAGATGCAGCGGGCAAAAAGGTAGCCGAGGTAACAAGCAAAGAAACCGTTGCAACAATAAAAATCGACAACGTTCATCTTTGGCACGGTAAAAAAGATCCCTATCTTTACACCGCAGTTGCCGTACTTTTAGACGGCGAAACCGTTTTAGATAACGTTCACACACGTTTTGGTTGCCGTACGTTTAAAATAGATGCTGAAAACGGCTTTATTCTGAACGGCGAAGAATACGCCTTAAGAGGTGTATCACGTCACCAGGACCGCTGGGGCGTTGGTAACGCATTACTGCCCGAGCACCACAAAGAAGATATTGAACTAATCTGCGAAATGGGCGCTACAACAATTCGTTTGGCACACTATCAGCACGACCAGTATTTTTACGATTTGTGCGATGAAAAGGGTCTTGTAATCTGGGCAGAAATTCCTTACATTTCCAAGCATATGCCTACAGGCAGAGAAAACACAATTTCTCAGATGAAAGAGCTTATTGTACAAAACTACAACCACCCGAGTATTGTAGTTTGGGGTCTGTCTAACGAAATCGGTATTGGCGGCTCTGATGATGACTTATTGGAAAATCACCGCATACTCAACGATATGTGTCACGAAATGGACTCTACCCGTCTTACAACAATTGCGGCCGTTTCTATGTGTAAAATAGATGACCCGTATTTGCTCATTCCCGACGTTGTATCGTACAACCACTACTTTGGCTGGTACGGCGGAGAAACAAGTATGAACGGTCCGTGGTTCGATAAATTCCACGCTACGCACCCCAACATTCCGATCGGCTGCTCTGAATACGGCTGCGAGGCTTTAAACTGGCACACCTCTACCCCCATGCAAGGCGACTACACCGAAGAATACCAGGCATACTACCACGAGGAGCTTATAAAACAGCTCTTTAGCAGAAAATATCTTTGGGCAACACACGTCTGGAATATGTTCGACTTTGGTGCCGATGCCAGAAACGAGGGCGGCGAAAACGGTCAGAACCACAAGGGTCTTGTAACAATGGACCGTAAGTACAAAAAAGACTCCTTCTACGCTTATAAGGCATGGCTTTCCGACGACCCGTTCGTTCACATCTGCTCTAAGCGTTACGTAGACAGAGTTGAAGATGTAACCAAGGTTACTGTTTACTCTAACCAGCCGGAAGTAGAACTGTTTGCAAACGGCGTATCGGTTGGCAAAAAGACCGCAGATGACCACTTCTTCTATTTTGAGGTAGAAAACAAGGGTGAAACCGAGCTTGTTGCAATTGCGGGCGAGTGCAAAGATAGAAGTTCTATCCGCAAAGTAGACACCTTTAACGAGGACTACCGCTTAAAAGAGCAAGGCGCAATACTAAACTGGTTCGACGTTGAAACCAAGGAAGGCAGACTCTGCCTTAACGATAAAATGAGCGACGTTCTTGCTACCTTCAGAGGCAAAATGCTCTTTATGAAGCTGGTTAGCAAAATGCTTGGCGGCAACAAGAAGGGCGGCAAAAAGCCGGAAGCTATGGGCTTTGAAATCGGCCCCGAAATGATGGCTATGATGGGCGGCTTTACGGTTCTCAGACTCTTTACCCTAATGGGCGGTATGGCCGATATTAAGTTTACTAAGGAAGAATTACTTGCCCTTAATAAAAAGCTTAATAAAATTAAAAAACCGAAGCCGAAAAAGAATAAGTAAATTCAATACACAAAAATATAGCACCCTTTTCCTACAATGGAAATGGGTGCTGTTCTTTTACAAATTCTATTATTTCGCTTATATCACAATTAAGTGTAGAACAAATTCGTTCCAAAACAAAACCGTCATACCTTTTTACCTTGTTTTTATAATAATTATCAATTATCTGATATTGTATTCCTGTGCGCTTTGCAAGTTCGTATCTACTTATACCATATTTTTCAAGAGCTTTATCTAATGATATTCTAATCATATAATCACCTCTTGAATATATTTTAATAAATATATACCCCCTTGACAATTTACTTATTTAAGTATATACTTATATAAAGATATAATTTTGGAGGTTTTATTATGAAAAGAGATTTATTCCACTATTTTGAATCGGATGTTAAGTCAGTTTATGCGACTTACGCCAAAGCAGCAAAGGAAAAGTTTGGAAAGGACTGTAGTGAAACTCCGTATCACACTATAAGTTTCGGTCTTAATTATTCCTTTAAATACAATATGAACGGCGGCGCCTGCCACGTTCATTTTATTCCTTATAAAACAGGAACTGCAGTTGGCATACGCTATACAATAGTGCAAATGTTCGGCGCGCGTTACGAAGCACACGATTCTGATATGACCAAATTTGTTGAGCAAGAATTATCCGTTAAAGCAACCGATGTAAACATTGATATGGACGAGTTTTTAAAAGATTCTAATAGAGTATTAGACGAAGGTTTAAAAAGAAGTAATAACGAAACGATAGTACAGGTAACTGAATCTGTTTCTGCAGCAGATGAACTTAAAAAATTCAAAGATTTACTCGATAACGGAATAATTACTCAAGAAGAATTCGACGCAAAGAAAAAGCAATTACTCGGTCTATAAAATAACAAAAACGACAGTCAATTGACTGTCGTTTTTAATTATTATTCATAAAATCGTTATACTCATTGCATGCCTCATCCCACTCGGTCATAAGCTGTTCTGAGAGTGTCTGAAGCTCGGCAAGTTCATTCATAAGCTCGCCTACCTTTTGGTAGTCTGAGCTTACCTCTTCGCTTTGAAGCTTAGCGTTTATGTTATCCATCTTACTTTCTGCATCGGCAATTTGCTGCTCTAATTTTGCGAT
>JAFSCI010000063.1 GCA_017436815.1 Clostridia bacterium | reverse complement strand
TACTTGTTCTACAAGTCATCCAACGTTGCTAACAACTTAGGTATCTCTACATTATCCTTCAGAGGTACATCAAGTGCTCAGACAATCGGTGACTATGCCTTCTACCAGCAGAGAATTGGTAAAATCACGTTTCCGAACACAATCACTAAGATTGGTGTAGAGTCCTTCAGAAACAACAACTTATTAAAGGTTCTTACATTCGGTAGCGGGGATATGACAATCGGACAGCTCGCATTCTCGTTCTGTAACAATTTGCCTTCCGTTACAATCCCGGGCAACGTTAAGACCATCTATGCTTATGCATTCCGTGGTTGCGCAAAGCTTGAAACAGTTGTGGTAGAAGAGGGTGTAGATTACATCTCCAGCTACGCATTCGGCTTCACAGGTTTAAAGAGCATCACATTACCTGGTTCTATCACCAGAATCAACTCCGGTTTAACCTACCCGACCTCTGCAACAATAACTTACCCTGCAGGCAGTTACGTGGATAAATACCTACACTCCTCTGCTGCAAGAATTACTAACGAGACGTTAGTACCCATTGCATAAAACAAAACAAAAAAGACACACTCAGCCGAGTGTGTCTTTTACTTTTGCGGTAATTCTAATTATTTTAAGCTGTTTATAAACTGCTCAATGGACTCTTCGTTTCTTTCGTCAAGCTCGCAGGGCTTTTTGTAAAGCGACCAATATTCGTCGTGTGTGGCGGTGGCGCCGGGGGCTACGTCCTTTAGCTCGCTAAGGGTTTCAATTTCGGTAAAGAAATCGTTAGAATATGTTTCAAACGATACGCCAAAATCGGGGTAGTCCTTAGTATTATGGAAAGTATCGTACTTAACGCAGAATACGGTGTTATTTTTTACATAGTAAGCCTTGCCCTCGTCTAAAGCAAAGCCGAGCTTAATGTTTTTCTTTACATCCTTCTGGTGAATGGTAACGTATTTGTTGCCTATGAAAATTCTTTCATCCAGCATATCGGTATACGGCCAGATTACCATTAGTCTGTTGGGCAGCAGGCCTGTATTTTTGGTGTTGGTGGGTATAATTTCAATACCATCCTCAGCTGCAACCGAAAGCGCCCAAAGGCTGAATTTTTTAGGCTGGGCAGATATGTTTTTAATCTTGTGCAAAACCGTCATATCAGCGCCGTCTTCAGACATAATAATCTCAATTTGCATTGCAATGCCGTTCTCACGCTGTGGTTTTGGTGTGAATATTGCGCCGTTTTTAGTGATTTCGTACTCAACCGGCTCGCAGTCGGGGTAGTAGGTGGTGGGGGAGTGCTCGGGTGAGGTCCACAGTCTGTGACCGCCAAAGTTCTGCCACATAGCGCCTTTGTAATAGTGTTTATCAAAGCCCTCACCCTTAACGGGCTCAAATCTCTGCTTTTGGTTGTTCATAATATTGTCGCCGTTTACAAAGCCAAAATAAATAATTCGCGGTCCTACGTCTAAGGTTACAACGGCATCAATAACGCCGTTAGATATCTTAAGGCATTTTCCGTAATCTTTGTAGTCTATTATCTGATTATTTATCATACATAAAACTCCTTTACAGTTTTATTATTTTTTGTGTGTAATCGAGCCCTGCGGGTAGGGGACTTTTAAGGGTTAGGGCAAACATATCGGTAGCTCTTTGCTCTGCTTTGAAAGCGCTTTGCGCAAGAACGTTTAGATTTTCTGCATTACTTGCCTTGCTTAAAATTGGTACGCCGGAGTTTGCGGCCGATTTTAAAATATCCTCACCCAATTTATTAAACCCAAGCGGGCGGATGTACGGTACTTGCTTAAAGTAAAACGAATTATCTATACCTAAAAATGCGCTCATGCAAAGGCGCCTTATTCTTGCAAGGGTGTAGCGTTTAGATTTTACAGAGAATATAAGCTCCTCCAAGCTGCCTGCCGTTTTTACGGCCTTGTAAAGAGAGTTTTCAAGCCCCTCGCTGATATCGGGCAAATTCGAAAAATCGGCGGCTTGTTTTTGCCTTAACACGCTTAGCATTGCGGTATCGAGCTTTTTGTAGTCGGTAATATGGCCTTTAGAATCTAATTCGCTCAAAAGACTTGCGGCAAATTCGGGCATAACGTCGGGCGAAAAAGCTCGGTTTTGCCTTATAAAGCTTGCCGATACGGTAGAGTCTGAAACACAAGAATCGTGCGCTGCGCCAATTCTTTTTACGGCTAAAAAGTCAATATCGGCCTTTAATTTTCTTGCCGCCAAAATGTACTCGAGCGCCAATGTATCGTTTGCCGACTGCAAAAGGGCAGAGCAAGCGGGGTCGGTGTTATCCATCGCGCTCTGTCTTGCAGCTGCGAAGGTTTTGCCGTCGGATAAATTTGCTTTTACCGTTTCGTTAAACGAGTTGCTCTCTAAAATATCTGCCGTTTTTAAAAGCAGATCTATATCGCCGCACTCACTGCCGAAAACAAGAGTATCTATGCCAGCATTTAACAGCAATCCAACCGCGCCAAAGGCAAAATTGGCGGCGGCCGACATAGACCAGGGCACAGGCAACTCTAAGCATAAATCGCAACCGCACTCTAAAGCGAGTCTTGTGCGATCCCACTTAGATATAAAAGCAGGCTCGCCACGCTGAACAAAGCTGCCGCTTAATGCCAGGACTACTGCGTCAGAATGTTTTTTTGCAATATCTATTAAATATTTGTGGCCGTTATGGAGCGGATTAAACTCGGCTATAACACCGCAAATTTTCATTAAATCACTTTCTTTATAAAAAACTTGAAATATTTGTCACACTGAGTTATTATATATATTGATATTTTACTTTATTTCATAAAATATATCAATATTTATTTTGTGAGAAAAGAGAAAGAGGAGAAAATTATGAAGATTTTTGTTGTTAATGCAGGAAGCTCTTCGCTTAAGTATCAGCTTATTGATATGCAAAATGAAGAGGTAATCGCAAAAGGTATATGCGAGCGTATCGGCCCCGGCGGTAATATTGAGCATAAAGCAGCCGACGGCAGAGAGTACGTAGCCGAAATGCCCATGCCCACCCACGCAGAAGCTTTTGATGCAGTTGTATTTGCTCTTACAAAGAGCGACGCAAAGGTTATTGATTCTTTAAGCGAGGTTGGCGCTATCGGTCACCGTGTAGTTCAGGGTGGTGACGTTTTCGATAAGTCGGTTTTACTTAACGAAGAGGTTATTCAGAAAATTGACGAGTTAGGCGAGCTTGCTCCCCTCCATAACCCCGCACACGTTTTGGCAATGCGCGCTTGCATTAAGGCATTTGGCGAGGACGTTCCTCAGGTTGCTGTTTTCGATACGTCTTTCCATCAGACAATGCCCGAAAAAGCATACATTTTCCCCGTTCCTTACGAGTATTATGAAAAGTACGGCGTAAGACGTTACGGCGCACACGGTACTTCTCACCGCTTTGTAAGTGAGGCTTGCGCTAAGGAAATGGGCAAGGATATTAAGGATTTAAAAATTGTTACCTGCCACTTAGGTAACGGCTGCTCTATTACTGCGGTTGACGGCGGCAAATGTGTAGATACTTCTATGGGTCTTTCTCCTTTAGGCGGCTTTATGATGGGTACCCGTGCCGGTGACCTTGACCCCACAGTTGTTAACTATATTGCTAAAAAAGAGGGTCTTACTCCCGATCAGATGGATACACTTCTTAACAAAAAGTCGGGCGCACTCGGTATCTCGGGCGTTTCTAACGACAACCGTGATATTTGCGATGCTGCTGCAAACGGCCACAAGCGTGCTGCTTTATCTTTAGAGATTCAGCGTTATCAGATTACAAAGTTTATCGGCTCTTATGCAGCTGCTATGAACGGTATAGACGCTATCGTATTCACAGGCGGCCTTGGTGAAAACAATGCCGATTTACGTGAGCAGATTTGCGAGAGCTTTACCTTCCTTGGTCTTGATTTTGATAAAGATTTCAACAACGCAAATATGCGTGCAAAGGGCAGAACCTTAAAGCTTTCGACCGATGCATCTAAGGTAGCAGTATACGTTATTCCTACCAACGAAGAGCTCGTTATCGCACGTGATGCATTAGCTCTTGCAACAAAATAAACTCTACCCTAAGGAGTATTACTTATGAACTTACAGCAAATTAAGTCTAAAATTCAAGACGGCGGGTTTGATACCGATTTTGCGCTTTTGTATGACGACGTCTTACTTGCAAGAGAGCGTTATCTGGAAGCCTGCGACGAATTTTTAGCACTTTATGGCGAGAGGGATAATATTAGACTTTTTTCTGCCCCCGGCAGAACAGAGGTAGGCGGTAACCATACCGACCACCAGCACGGCCGAGTTTTAACGGGTAGCGTTAATTTAGACGTTATCGCAGTTGTTTCGGCGACCGATAATAACACAGTCCGCATTAAGTCCAAAGGCTTTGATATGGACACTGTAGATATTACCGACCTTGATATAAAAGAATCTGAAGAGGGCAAGGCAATAGCGCTAATTCGTGGTATGCTTTCGTTCTTTAAGCAGAGCGGCGCTAATATTGGCGGATTTGATGCCTATACAACCTCTAACGTTCTAAAGGGCTCGGGACTTTCGTCCTCTGCCGCATTCGAGGTACTTGTAGGTAATATTATAAACGGACTTTATAACGATTCTGCCGTTTCTGCGGTAGAAATTGCAAAAATGTCGCAAAAATCAGAAAGCCGATATTTTGGTAAACCCTGCGGAATGCTTGACCAAATGGCTAGCTCGGTAGGCGGCTTTACCGGTATGGACTTTAAAGATCCGCAAAACCCTGTAATTGAGAAGGTTCAGCTTGATTTAGATGCATATAAGCATAAGCTTTGCATTGTCAATACAGGCGGTAACCACGCCAATTTAACGGGCGACTATGCCGACATTACCATAGAATGCCGTAAGATAAGCAACGCGCTCGGTAAGGACTTTTTACGTGACGTTGACGAAGATGAGTTTTACAAAGCAATTCCCACTCTTCGTGACGATTGCGGCGACAGAGCAATTTTAAGAGCTATCCACTTCTTTGGCGATAATAATAAAGCCTACGAGGAAAAAGAGGCTCTTAAAGCGGGCGATTTTGAAGGCTTCTTAAAGCTTATAAATGCCTCGGGCGATTCTTCGTTTATGTATCTGCAAAACGTTTATTCTAATTCCGACGTTAGCGAGCAGGGCGTTTCTTTGGCTCTTGCACTTACCAAGCAGTTCTTAAACGGTAAGGGCGCTTGCCGTGTTCACGGCGGCGGCTTTGCAGGCACAATTCAGGCCTTTGTGCCCGATGATATGGTAGAGTCCTATAAAACCTACATAGAAGCATTTTTCGGCGAGGGCAGCTGCTATATACTCAAAATCCGTTCAGTCGGCGGCTACGAGCTTAAATAAAACATTAAAACAAATCACCTCAAAATTTTGGGGTGATTTGTTTTTAAAATTTTTAAAATAATAGTTGCTAAATTTTACAAAGTGCGATATAATATTTTAGTAAAATGGCGGGATATGGTTTTTAATTATTATCCCTAAGATATAAATACTTTTTTGGAGTGTGCGCTATGGAAGAAAATTTATTTAATTTAGGTGCAAACGTTACCTTTACGGGTGTTGCGATTGTATTTTTAATGCTGGTATTACTGGTATTGATTATTTCGTGCTTTTCGCTTTTCTCTAAGGTTAAAAAGATAGAGAACGGCGGGGAAAAGGCAACGGCTCCAAACGTGGCTCCGGTTGCTCCGACAATGCCTGTTGTGGCTGCAAGTGAAGACGAAGATGAAATTATAGCCGTTATAGCCGCTGCAGTGGCTGCTATGTACGAGGGTACGGGTGTGAAGCCTGTTATTAAGTCGGTAAAAGCGGCAAGAGGAACAAGAAACATTTGGGCTTTATCGGGCCTTATAGAGAACACAAGGGCATTTTAGTTTAGGTGAAAATTATGTTTAGTCAGTTTATTGATACCGTAATGGGTATACTTAATGATTCAGGTATCTCGGCATTTTTGGCTGAGGGTGGCTGGAAAAACCTTATAATGATAGGCGTTTCCTGCTTCCTTATTTATCTTGCAATTGCTAAAAAGTTCGAGCCGTTACTGCTTTTACCGATAGCGTTCGGTATGTTACTCACAAACCTGCCCGGTGCAGGATTATTCCACCCAGAATACTGGGTATCTACCTTTGAAGACGGTAGTCTTAACTCAGAATACTGGCAGATGATAGACGGCAAGCCTGAGCTTATTGTCGGCAACGTTTTGCACGGCGGTCTTTTGGATATTTTATATTTGGGCGTAAAGCTCGGTGTATATCCGCCCCTTATTTTCTTAGGCATTGGTTGTATGACCGACTTTGGCCCGTTAATCAGTAACCCCAAGAGCTTTTTACTTGGTGCTGCGGCACAGCTTGGTATATTCGTAGCATTTATTGGCGCGCTGGCTTTGGGTATGTCTCCGCAGGAGGCAGGCGCAATTGGTATTATAGGTGGCGCAGACGGACCTACCGCTATATTTACGGCCACTAAGCTTGCTCCTCACTTATTAGGACCAATTGCCGTTGCGGCTTATTCGTATATGGCGCTTATACCCTTTATTCAAAAGCCCATTATGCGCGCTCTTACCACCAAAAAAGAGCGTATGGTCAGAATGGAAACTCTAAGAACCGTTTCTAAGACCGAAAAAATCATATTCCCCATAGTTGTTACCATTGTGGTTTCTGTTCTTTTACCCGATGCTGCAACCTTAGTTGGTATGCTTATGCTTGGCAACCTTATGAGAGAAAGCGGCGTTGTTGAAAGAATCACAAAAACTGCCCAGAACGAGCTTATGAATATTATCACAATATTCCTTGGTGTTACGGTTGGCGCAACCACAAATGCACAAAGCTTCCTTAATATGAGCACAATTAAAATTGTTCTTATGGGTCTTGTTGCCTTTGCGCTTGGTACAGCGGGCGGCGTTTTATTCGGTAAACTTATGTACTTATTAACAGGCGGTAAGGTTAACCCGCTTATTGGCTCTGCGGGTGTTTCGGCTGTTCCTATGGCGGCGCGAGTATCTCAGATGGTTGGTCAGGAAGAAGATCCGGGCAACTTCTTACTTATGCACGCAATGGGTCCGAACGTTGCGGGTGTTATTGGCTCTGCAGTAGCTGCAGGCGTACTTATCAATATGCTTGGATAGTTTAAAAAGAATACGGGGCGATATTTCGTCCCGTTTTTGCTATATTTTGCTTTAATAATATTTACACATTATTAATCAATATCTTTTTGGTTTTTGATAGAATATTGTTAAAAGGGGAGTGGTTTTGTGTTTGGTTATATAAGGGCCGAAAAGCCAGAGATGAAAATTCGCGAATACGACACCTACAAGGCAGTTTACTGCACCCTTTGCAAAGTGATGGGCAAACGCTACACTCCGCTTTTAAGGTTTACTTTAAGCTATGATTTTGCGTTTTTGGCAATGCTAAACTGTGCTTTATCAGATGAGCAAGTGGAGTATGAGAAAAAGCGTTGCACCTGTAATCCGCTAAAAAAATGTGTTTACTGTAAAGATGCAAATGCGTTTTATATGCCGTCTGCCGCGGCGGTTATAATGCTTTATTACAAGCTGTGCGATAATATTGCGGATGAAGGCTTTTTCAAAAAAATCGGATTTTTTATATTAAAGCTTGTATATTTTTCTTCGCATAAAAAAGCGGCAAAAGAGTATCCTTTAATTGAAAAAACTGTTAAAGATTATATTGAAAAGCAGTCGCAAATCGAAGCGCAAAAAAGCGGCGATATTGATAAGGCCGCAGACCCAACGTCTTATGCTCTCGGAAAAATTTTTGAGCTTTGCAGTGAAGACGACACACAAAAACGCATACTAAACCGCCTAGGCTACTGCATCGGCAGGTATATTTATATACTCGATGCTGCGGCAGATTATCTTGATGATAAAAAACGAGGCTCGTATAACCCGTTAATTTACAGCAGTCAGTTTTCGGGTGAGAGCACCGAATTTAAACCGCAGCTGCAAGAAAAAATAATGCTCTGCGCTATTGAGGCTCAAAGGGCGTACGAGCTTTTACCCATAAAAAGATATAAAACTATTTTAGATAACATTCTTTATTTAGGACTTGAATCGGTTCAAAACAAGGAGATTAAATTATGAGAGACCCGTATGAAGTTTTAGGCATTTCTAAGGATGCCACAGAGGAACAAATAAAAAGCGCATACCGCAATCTTGCAAGAAAGTATCATCCCGATAATTATGCCGATAATCCGCTATCGGACTTAGCGTCGGAGAAAATGCAGGAGATAAACGATGCATACGATACAATAATGAATCAGCGCAAGCATCGTAAAAATTCGGGCAACAATTTTAATAATGTTCAGAGTAATTATCCCGATGTCAGAAACCTTATAGCCTCTAACCGCTTAGAGCAGGCTCAGGAGTTACTGGACGGTGTGCCTACAAATCAGCGTGATGCAGAGTGGTATTTTTTAAACGGTACGGTTCAGTACAAGCGCGGCTGGTTTGACGGCGCTTATGCGAGCTTTTCAAACGCTTGTCGTTTAGATCCTACAAATGCCGAATACCGTGAGGCTCTTAACCGTATGCAGCGCAGCAGAACGAATGCCTATAATCCGTACAGAACTGCCGCTTACGGCGCAGGCTGCAGCGGTTGTGACGTTTGTTCATCGCTTATATGTGCCGACTGCTGCTGTGAGTGTATGGGCGGCGATTTAATTCGTTGTTGTTAATTATGAAAAAGACTAAGAATATTGCATTTTGCGCAATTTGCGCGGCAATTATAAGCGTAATAATGCTGCTTGGCTACATTCCGAATTTAACCTATACCGTACCGGCTGTTGCAGGGCTTGTACTTTTGGTGGTTTTAATTGAGGCTAATTTAAAATATACCATAGCTACTTACGTTGTATCGGCGATTATATCATTTTTTATTGCCGAAATTGAGGTTAAAATTTTATTTATTTTGCTATTCGGGGTTTATCCGTGGCTAAAAAGCATAATTGAAAAAATAAAAAATATTGCGCTGAGCTTTGTAGTTAAAATTTTGTATTTTAATGTTTCGGCTGCAGTGTTTTATGTAATTATAACGTTGCTTACAGGTATTAATTTATTTGGTAGTGACATAAAAACAACACTCTTCACAGTTTTGTTTTTAATTGCGGCAAATTTCGTTTTCTTGCTTTACGATTTTGCGCTGACAAGACTCTCAACCTTTTATATTATTCGTCTGCACGGCGCAGTCAACAAACTTTTACGGTGAATTTTAAATGAATGTTTTGGTAATAGGCGCGGGTCCTGCCGGAATTATGGCGGCGGTGGCGGCGGCTGAGAATGGAAATAAGGTTACACTGTTTGAGCGTAACGAACGTATGGCAAGAAAAATTCTTGTAACGGGCAAGGGCAGATGTAATCTTACAAATAATTCCGATATTAATACCCATATGGCAAACGTGACGGGCAACGGCAAATTTTTGTATCCGTCGTATAACGCCTTTTCTGCTAAAGATACAATGGCGCTTTTTGAAAAACTGGGTGTGCCGCTTAAAACCGAGCGTGGCAACAGAGTTTTTCCGGTGTCGGAAAAGGCTATGGATATTGCCGATGCTCTGCAAAAATATGCAAGGCACAAAAACATAAAAATTGTAAATGCGCGTATTAGTGAGCTTATTTTAGAGCAAAATGCTGTAGTCGGCATTAAAACCGAGCTTGGCGAGTCTTTTTACGGTGAGCACACAGTTATTGCAACGGGTGGGCTTTCTTACCCGAAAACAGGCTCAACGGGCGACGGATATACTTTAGCCAAGCAAGCAGGGCATACCGTTACGGCATTAAAGCCGTCCTTAACTGCTCTTATTGCGCACGAGGGCTTTTGTTCGCACTTACAGGGATTAAGCCTTAAAAACGTCAGCATAAAGCTAATGGAAGAGGGTAAGAAAAAACCTCTGTATTCTGAGCTTGGCGAGATGCTCTTTACCCATAACGGAATTTCCGGTCCGTTGGTTTTAAGTGCGTCGGCGCATATTAAAAACTTAGAAAGCAAAAAATATAAAGTACTTATAGATCTAAAGCCCGCACTCGATGAGCAGACCTTAGATAAACGAATTTTAAGAGATTTTGAGGAAAATCAGAATAAAGATTTTCAGAATGCTCTGAGTAAGCTTTTGCCGTCGTCGTTAATACCGGTTATAGTAAGACTCTCGGGCATAGAGGGCAGTACCAAGGTAAATCAAATAAGCCGTGAGCAAAGAATGGCTTTGGTGCGCCTTATTAAAGAGCTTAGCGTTACCGTTACCGATTTTGCTCCGATAGAGCAGGCGGTTGTAACCAAGGGCGGTGTGTCTTTAAAAGAAATAGACCCCGCAACGCTTAAATCTAAAGTTGTAAACGGTCTTAGCTTTGCCGGTGAGGTTATTGATATTGATGCATATACCGGCGGCTTTAATTTGCAAATTGCCTTTTCAACGGGGCATCTTGCAGGAAAAATGTGTTAGGAAGTGTAAAAATGATTATTGCAATTGACGGTCCTTCCGGTGCAGGCAAAAGCACCTTATCCAAAAAGCTCGCAAAAAGACTGGGCTTTGTTTATATTGATACCGGTGCGCTTTACAGAACCGTTGGCCTTAAGTTTATAAACAAAGGTGTGCAGCTCGATAATACCGCTTTGGTTGAAGAGGTTTTAAGCGACACAACGGTAGATATAAACTACGTAAACGCCGAGCAAAGAGTGTATTTAGACGGTGTTGATGTAAGCGATGAAATTCGCACACCCGAGGTATCGTTAATGGCCTCGGCCGTATCGGCTTTACCTGAGGTAAGAGCATTTTTACTTGGTATGCAGCGCTCTATTGCAAACGGCAAAAACGTAATTTTAGACGGTCGTGATATTGGTACGGTGGTTTTTCCGAATGCCGAGATTAAAATATTCTTAAGCGCATCGGCCAAAGAACGCGCAAAGCGCCGATATGAAGAGCTTATTGCCAAGGGTCAGGACGTGACCTACGAGCAAGTCTTAGAAGACTTGGAAAAGCGTGATTATAACGATTCTCACCGCGCAATAGCACCCTTAAAGCAGGCAGAAGATGCTTATGCTTTCGATACAACCGGCAACACCTTCGAGCAGTCGCTCGACCTTCTTGTAGAGTATCTTAAAACAAAGGGCGTGGAATAATGGAACGCTTTTATAAGTGGATCAGAAAAATTTTAGCAATACCGCTTTCAAAAACCCTTATCCGCGGTGAATTTTACGGTTTGGAAAACATACCGACCGATAAGGGCTTTGTTTTGTGTTGCAATCATATATCCTTGACAGATCCCGTTTTGCTCATAGCCCCCATAAATAATCAGATTTATTTTATGGCCAAAAAAGAAGTCTTTAAAATACCCGTGCTTGCCCCAATAATAAAGAGAATGGGCGCAATAAGTGTGGACAGACAGTCCAACGATAAAACCGCAGTTACACGCAGTATAGAGGTTGTAAATAAAGGCAACATACTCGGTATCTTCCCCGAAGGCACACGCAACAAAGAGCACGGTACTCCGCCAAAAAAGGCAAAGGCGGGAGCCGCGTTTATAGCGCTCGAGACCAAAGCTGATATTTTACCCGTTGCCATTTACCGCAAGGGCAAATTCCGTTTATTCAGTAAAGCGAAGGTTAAATTCGGCGAAATAATAAAATACTCCGATCTGCCTTCAACCGACAGTCTCAGACGCGATATGGTCAATACAACAAATATCATTATGAATAAAATTACTGAGCTTTGGGAGGAAATAAAGTGAAAATAACCCTGGCTGAATCAGCAGGCTTTTGCTTTGGTGTAAACAGAGCAGTAAATATGGTGTACGACCTTGTAAACAAGGGCAATAAGGTTTGCACGTTGGGCCCGATCATACATAACCGCTTTTTAGTTGATGATTTAGAAAAGCTGGGAGTTTTTTCGGTGGACAGCGTCCAGGCGGCGCCGAAGGATCATACCCTCGTAATACGCTCACACGGCGTAGGGCAGGATATTTATAATAAAGCAAGCGAACTTAATATAAAAATAGAAGACGCCACATGTCCGTTTGTGGCCAAAATTCATAAAATAGCACGTGAGCAATCGGCTTTAGATTACCCTGTGCTTATTGGCGGTGACCCGAAGCATAGCGAGGTCATAGGAATAAAAGGGCACTGCTCAGGGGAAGCTTATGTATTTTCTGATATAGAACAGTTAGAGCAATTACTGAAAAATCACCCCGAATTTAAAGAAAAAGACGTTGCAGTGGTATCTCAAACCACTTTTAATGCAAAAATATTTGAAGAATGTAAAATTTTTTTAAAAAAAGTATGTACAAATGCAAATATTTTTGATACAATATGTAATGCTACGGCTTTGCGCCAACAACAAGCCATGTCACTGGCAAAAGAAAACGATATGATGATTGTTGTAGGCGGGCTTAACAGTTCTAATACTGCCAAGCTTTTTGACGTTTGCTCGGAACATTGCGACACCGTCGTACTGGTTGAAACGGCGGCTGATCTACCGCAAAAGGTTCCTGCAGGTGTTGAAAATATAGGCGTAGTGGCAGGTGCATCTACACCTGCGGGTATTATAAAGGAGGTTATTAGAACCATGTCGGAAATTATGCAACCAGTAGAAGAGCAATTAGAGGAAAAGGAAGTTGCTCAAAAAAGCTTTGACGAAATGACAGATGAGGAGGCATTCGAGGCTTCAATAAATAGCCTTAACTCAGACCAAAAGGTTGTGGGTGTTGTTCTTTCAGTTAACCCGTCGGAGATACAGGTGGATATTGGCAGAGGCCTTGCAGGCTACGTTACTGCAGAAGAATACTCGTCAGACCCATCGGTAAATATGATGGAAGAGGTAAAGCCGGGTGATGAGCTTAATCTTATCATTATGCGTACCAACGACCAGGAAGGAACAGCTATGCTTTCAAAACGCCGTTTTGATGCTATCGCTGGTTGGAGTGATATAGTAGCTGCCAAAGATTCGGGCGAGATTCTTACAGGCATCGTAAGCGATGTTGTTAAGGGTGGCGTTGTTACATCTTGCAAGGGTGTAAGAATATTTATCCCTGCATCTCAGGCAACATTAAGCCGTAACGATTCGTTAGACGAGCTTAAGGGCAAGGAAGTTTCCTTCAGAATTATCGAAATCGGCCGTGGCAGAAGAGCAATCGGCTCTATCCGTTCGGTATTAAGAGAGCAGAGAAAAGAAGCTGAAGAGAAAATCTGGGCTAACATTGCTGAGGGCGACAAGATTACAGGCGTTGTAAAATCGCTCACAAGCTACGGCGCATTTGTTGACATTGGCGGCGTAGACGGTATGATTCATATTTCTGAGCTTTCCTGGACCAGAATTAAGAATCCGTCTGAGGTTGTAGCCGTTGGCGATACAGTTGACGTTTACATTAAGGCTATTGATAAGGACAAGAAAAAGATTTCCTTAGGCTATAAAAAGGCAGACGAAAATCCCTGGACAATCTTCAAGACTAATTACGGTATCGACTCTGTAGTTACAGTAACTATCGTAAGCCTTACTACATACGGCGCATTTGCAAAAATCATTCCGGGTGTTGACGGTCTTATCCATATTTCGCAAATTGCTAATAAGCACGTTGCAAAAACACAGGATGAATTATCTGTTGGCCAAGAAGTAGAGGCTAAGATTATTAACATTGATGACGAGCAGAAGAGAGTAAGCCTTTCTATCAGAGCATTACTCCCCGAAGAAGCTCCGGCAGAAGAAGTTGCTGAGGAAGCTACAGAAGCTCCCGTAGAGGCACCTGTAGAGGAAGCTCCCGCTGAAGAAGCAGCAGAATAATAAAATTAACACCGCTAAGTGAAAACTTAGCGGTGTTTTTAGTGTGCAAATTAAAAATAAAAACCGCAGTCTACGGACTGCGGTTTTAAGTCTTTCAAATTAAACGGCTCTGGTAACCTTACCTGAACGAAGGCAACGAGTACAGACGTTAATATGACAGGGTGTACCGTTTACAACGGCCTTTACTCTTTTTACGTTGGGCTTCCAAGCGCGGTTTGTACGTCTGTGCGAGTGAGAAACCTTAATACCGAAAGAAATGTTTTTGCTGCAGATGTCACATTTTGCCATTATCTGCACCTCCTTTTAATATTCACATAACAACAATTATAATAGCAGATATTTAACAATAATGCAAGTGTTTTTTGAAAAAAAGTAATTATTTATTGATATATTTATCGTTATTTGCTATAATTACTTAAAATATGAATACCAAACGGAGAAGATTTAATGATTAAAGCAGCCCTTTTTGATTTAGACGGCACACTGACTAACTCGCTTAAAGATTTAGCAACCGCCGTAAATTTTGCAATAACAAAGCACGGCTACCCCAAGCAGCCGCTGGAAAAATTCAATATGTTTGTTGGCGACGGTATGCTTAAAATGGTTGAGCGTGCAATTGCGCCCGCAAAGGTAGACGATGAAAGACTACTCTTTTTAAAGGAAGAGTTTTTGGGTTATTACTCAGAGCACTATGCCGATTATACCACTAACTATAAAGGCGTACCCGAGCTTTTGGACAGCTTAAGAAAAAAAGGTATAAAAATCGCTGTTGTTACCAATAAAGATACCGATATGGCCATAGCCCTGTTAAATAAGGTTTACGGCGATATGTTCGATTTTATTATAGGCAAGCAAGAGGGCCTTGCCGCAAAGCCCGCGCCGGATAGCTCTTATTTAGCAATGAAGGCTTTGGGCGTAACTGCTGATGAATGCGTATTTTTGGGTGATTCGGGCGTAGATATGCAGACCGCCAATAACTGCGGCGCAACCGCTGTGGGAGTTACCTGGGGCTTCAGAAGTAAAGAGGAACTTCTTTCTAACGGCGCAAAGTATATAATTGATGAGGCGCACGAGCTTTTAGACATTTTAGAAGGTAAATAAATGAACTACACTCGCACAAAAATATCCTGCTACATAGGCTATGTTGTTCAGGCCGTAATAAACAATTTACTGCCGCTGTTCTTCGTTATTTTTCAGACCGATTTTAACATAAGCTACACAAAACTAGGTCAGCTTGTATTTATAAACTTTGGCGTTCAGCTTTTTGTGGATTTTGCATCTATAAAAATCTCAAAAATACTCGGCTATAAAAAAATGGTGCTTCTGGCGCATATTTTAGCCACCCTCGGCATTGCGGCATTATCGTTCTTGCCGTATTTAATAGGCAACGTATACCTTGGTATAGTTATTTGTATTATAATTTATGCATCGGGCAGCGGTCTTATTGAGGTAGCGGTAAGCCCCGTTATAGAAGCCTTGCCCGAAGACAACAAAACGGGAAATATGAGCTTTTTGCACTCATTTTACTGCTGGGGTCAGATGCTTACCGTAATACTCTCAACCCTGCTTTTAAAGGTGTTTGCGGATAGCTGGAAGTTGGTTCCGCTTTTCTGGGCATTGGTCCCGTTTGCAAATCTGTTTTTGTTTTGGTCATCACCCGTGGTCGAGCAAGAAGAGCAACAGTCAGATGAATTAAATGAGAAGCAGTCGGTATTTTCATTTAAGTTTTTTGTCTTTATGCTTTTAATGTTTACTGCGGGCGCAAGTGAGATATCTATGGCGCAATGGGCGTCTATGTTTGTTGAGCAGGGACTTGGAATTTCCAAAACCCTGGGCGACGTTTTAGGCCCTGCACTCTTTGCGGTGTTTATGGGTAGCGGTAGGGTGCTTTATGGCGCTTTGAGCCAAAAGATTGATACCCGCAAAACTATGATATATGCCAATATTTTATGCGCTATGTGTTATGCAGCAGCGGCAATTGCTTCGAGTCCTGTTTTGGCTTTAGTGTCGTGCGCTTTGTGCGGATTTTCGGTAAGTCTTTTCTGGCCGTCAATTTTGAGTATGGGCGCTCAGGCTTTTCCGAACATAAAGACCGAGATGTTCGCCTTGTTTGCCCTTTGCGGTGATATCGGCTGCTCGGTGGGGCCGTACGTTGTAGGTATTGGAACCCAGCTTGGCGGCTTTAAGCTAGGCTTTTTGTTGCCTGTAATTTTCCCCTTGATTGCAATTTTGTGTCTTATTATTAGTAAAAAATACATTAAGGTGAGGAACTGATTTTATGAAAAGAGAAGATTATCTTTCCTGGGACGAATATTTTATGGGTATTGCCTGCCTTTCGGCGCAGCGCTCTAAAGACCCGTCAACTCAGGTTGGCGCTTGCATTGTAAGCGAAGAAAATAAAATTTTGTCTATGGGCTATAACGGAATGCCAAGACATTGCTCTGACGATGAATTTCCCTGGGCAAAAGAGGGAAGCGCGCAAGAAACAAAGTATATGTACGTTTGCCACGCCGAGTTAAATGCAATTTTAAATTATGCGGGCGGTAACTTAAAGGGCGCTAAGGCATACGTAACTCTTTTCCCGTGTAACGAGTGCACAAAGGCCATAATTCAGTCGGGCATTAAAGAGGTTATTTATATGTGCGACAAATACGCCGATACCGACAGTGTTATTTGCTCTAAAATGATGTTAAAGGCAGCGGGAGTAAACTTTAGACCCTACACCCCATCGGGCAAAAAAATTGAAATTGATTTATAAACCAACAACAGAGCAGGAAGAAGTCCTGCTCTGTTGTTATATTTTATAATCAAAAAGCTGTTCGGCAAACCATACGTTTTTTACAACGAAGGTTTTTGAGTTTAGGTAGTTTAAAATATCTGCATCGGTAGTAAAGTTAAAGGAAAGCTTATAAGAATAAAGCGCCTGCTTGTTAAAGCCTAAGGCTTTGTCTTGCTTTAGTTTGCCGTATTTACCGTCACCAAGTAATGCGTGGCCGATTGAGGCCATATGCGCCCTTATCTGATGCGTTCTGCCCGTGTGCAGATTAACGTCTATAAGGGTAAGATTGTTTTTACTTGCCAAAACGGTGTATTCGGTAACTATAGTGCGCGATGCATCGGTTTTGTTGCGGCTTAAATATACTTTGTTTTTAGAGTCGTTTTTCTCTAAAAAGCCGGTCAGTACATCGTGACTTTTTTTAGGTTTGCCGTGTATTACGGCAAGATAGTGCTTTTCAATTTCGCGAAGCTTTATTTTATCGCATAAAATTCTCAGAGCCGCAGCGTTTTTAGCCGCTATTACTATGCCGCCTGTGTTTCTGTCTATTCGGTTGGCAAGGGCAGGGGTGAAGGAGTTTTCATTTTTAGGGTCGTACTCGCCCTTTTTATAAAGGTAGTGATGTATTCTTGAAATAAGTGTGTCGGTATACTCGTTTTCATCGGGGTGAACAAGTAAGCCCTGCTTTTTGTCTACAAGCAGAATGTTTTCATCCTCGTAAACGATATCAATTTTGTCCGATGCCTTTAAGAATTCAAACTCTACCTTGTTGTTCTCTAAAAGCTCATCGTTTATATAGGCGTCTACCGTATCGCCCTCGCTTAGTCTTGTGCTTATTTCGGCGCGCTTGCCGTTTACCTTAATATGCTTTGTACGTATGTAGCGGTACATAAGCGATTTCGGCAGTTTGGGTGCGGCTTTGGTTATAAATTTATCCAGCCGCTGACCTGCATCGTTAGGACCTATAACGTAACTTTTCATACCGCACCTCCTTTTAAAGTACGCTAGAAATATTATATACCAAAAATAGATTTTCGTAAAGGTAAATTTTGCTTTTATTTTGGCTTAATATGTGGTACAATAAAATATATTCTCATTTTGGCGGTGTTTTATATGGAATGGAAAGAAATTACGGTAACGGTTAACGCTAAAGACGTAAGCGTAACCGAGGATATTGCTAATATGACAGTACCTTACGGCATTTATACCGAAGACTATACAGATTTAGAGCAGCAAGCGTTAGAAATAGCGCACATAGACCTGATTGATGAGGCGCTTATTAAAAAAGACCGCACCAAAGCTATAGTGCACGTGTATATATCTGATGAAGATAATGCCTTTGAGGCGGTATCGTTTTTAAAAGACCAGCTTAGCGCCGTAAACGTAGAGGCTACGGTTAGTATGGGCAGTGTTGATGACGGCGACTGGGCGGATAATTGGAAAAAGTTTTTCAAATGCACCGAAATTGGTGAGAAACTGGTAATAAGACCCAGCTGGGAAGAATATGAAAACAAGAGCGGCCGCAAGGTGCTTAATATTGACCCCGGCGCCGCATTCGGAACGGGCACACACGCCACAACCACCCTTTGCTTAGAGCTTTTAGAGCAGTACGTAAGGGAAAACGACACTATGCTCGATATCGGAACGGGAAGCGGAATACTTTCTATTGCATCGGTTTTACTGGGCGCAAAAAGCGCCGTAGGCGTAGATATTGACGAGGTAGCCGTAAAGGTTGCTAATGAAAATGCCGAAATAAACAACATAACCGACAAAACGCAATTTATACAAGGTGACTTGGCTGAGAAGGTTAGCGGTAAGTTTAACGTTGTGTGCGCAAACATTGTTGCCGACGTTATTATAAGACTGCTCGAAAATGTAGATACGTTTTTTGAAGAAAACACCGTGCTTATTTGCTCGGGTATAATAAATATCAGGGTAGACGACGTAAAGGCAGCTTTTTCAGAACACGGATATAAGATTATTGCCGAGCGCACCAAAGACAACTGGTACGCATTTGCGGTAATAAAGGAGAATACAAATGCTTGAATTTGACCAATTAAGATTAAAGCTCGAAGGCTACAAAGATGAGCTTGCGCAATTAAAGGACGCTTTAGGTTTAGAGCGTGATGAAAGCGAAATTTCCGAGTTAGAGCTCAGAACAACCGAGCCTGGCTTTTGGGATGATGCCGATAAGTCGCAGGTAATTTTGCAGCGCCTTAGTAAGCTTAAAGAGAAAAAAGAAAAGTTTGCGGGTACACTGTCACTCTATGAAGATACCCTCACCCTTATAGAAATGGCCAACGAGGAAGAGGATTTATCTTTGGTTGAGGAGATAGATTCGGCCATAAACGATTTTTGCGAGAGACTGACCGAGCAGACCTTAAGCACTCTTTTAAACGGCGAGTATGATAAAAACAACGCAATTCTCACCTTCCACGCAGGCGCAGGCGGAACCGAGGCACAGGACTGGAACCAGATGCTGCTCAGAATGTACTCACGTTGGGCAGAGCGCCACGGCTTTAAGGTTGCGGTTACCGACTTTTTAGACGGTGATGAAGCAGGACTGAAAAGCGCTACGGTTATTGTATCGGGCGAGAATGCATACGGTTATTTAAAGAGCGAAAACGGTGTTCATCGCTTGGTAAGAATTTCTCCGTTTGACTCCTCGGGCAGACGTCACACCTCGTTTGCATCTATAGAGGTTATGCCCGAAATATCTGACGATACCGATATTGAAATTAACCCCGATGATTTAAAGGTAGACACCTACCGTTCGGGAGGTGCCGGCGGTCAGCACGTTAACAAGACCGAGTCGGCAGTAAGAATTACGCATATCCCGACAGGTATTGTTGTTGCTTGTCAGAACGAGCGCAGTCAGTTCCAAAACCGTGATGTTGCTATGAAGATGTTAAAGAGTAAGCTTATAGAAATTAAGGAAAAGCAACATCTTGACAAAATAGAGGATATTAAGGGTGTTCAAAAGGAAATCGCCTGGGGCTCGCAGATACGTTCTTACGTATTTATGCCTTATACTCTTGCCAAAGACCACCGCACAGGCTTTGAGTCGGGCAACATAAACGCTGTTATGGACGGCGATTTAGACGGCTTTATAAACGCTTATTTAAAGGCGGCATCTTTAGGAGAACTTAACGAAGAGTAAAAAAGAACCAACATCAACCGATGTTGGTTCTTTTTCTTACTGAATACTTATAAAGTAATCTACAATGCCTTTTGCAATTGATTTGGCGCATTCTTTGTTAAAGTCATCGTCTATGATTTTTAGCAGCTCGGCCGCATTGGATATATATCCGTTTTCGGTAAGTACAAACGGGCAGTCGGTAAGGCGTGACATATAAAAGTAATGCCACTGAACTCCTGAATGTTGGGTGTGGGTGTATAGCCCCCCGGTGCTTTCGTATATTAAATCGGCCGCAGCTTTGGTAAACGGATTATAGTGGTAGGTATTAAATGCGCTGACCTTATTGCTTGGCGAAGAGTTTCGGTGTATGCTTACGGCAAAATCTGCCTTTGACTCTTTAAAGAGCGCAATGCGTTCCGGTTGCTCCAGAGTTTTGTCGGAGTCGCGTGACATTTTAACCGTAGCGCCAATGCTCTCAAGCTCATCTTTTAGCATCAGAGCAAGTTTGAGATTAAGGCTCGCTTCAGTGAATTTTCCGTTTGCCGATACGGCGCCCGCATCGCTACCGCCGTGGCCTACGTCAACGAATACCGTAACACCCTTTAAAGATACGCCATATTCATTGTTAGCGCTTTTGATTTTTGCGGGTTTTAAGAAGCTGAAACACAGGTTGCCGTCTGAGTCATATTCGGCGGTCCAGCCGTAAAACTGACCCGTTTTGCGAAGATAAAGGCGCAAAACGTAAGAATTTTGTTTTTCTATTATTTTATAGCTTTTAAAAATTGGGTTCTGTGTTAAATTCAGTTGCCCCGTAAGAGAATTTGCATAAGAAAAGGTTATGTCTATGTAAGAAAAGGTTGTGGTAGAAAAGGTGTAATCACGCGAGCCTTCGTTTTTATAGCTTTGCTTTTTTATTTCAAAGGTAAAGGGCGCTTTAAATATAGTACTTAAAGTAATGTTTGTGTATCTGTCGGTTTCGTCCTGCTTTATAATATTAAGCTGGTTGTGTTCGGGCAGGGTGCCCTCATAGAGAATTACTGCTTCTTCGTACACGCGCTTCCCGTACTTTAAGGTTTTATAGCTGGTTTGCGCCGACGTATTAACTATTGTGCCGTAGTTGCAATAATCGACCGTGCCCTTTGGCAAATAAGAGTTGGTCGGGCGAGAATAATCGTCGGAAGTACCTTTGTTAAAGGTTTCGGCAAAGGGGGCAACTACCTCGGCTATCATAGGTGCCTTTGGGGCTTTTTTAAGGGTTATTTCGGCACTGCTGATGTTTACCGACTCTTCGTTTTTGGTGGCGGTGTAGGTTATTGCACCTTTTTTGTTGCTATCGGTAGTGTTGGTGAGGGTGAACGAGCCTGTATACTGCACAAAGCGTTCATCGGGGTTTGTGGGTTCGTTCGGTTCCAGTGTAATGGTGTCATTAAAAAGGGCGGCCGTTACGTCTGAGCCCTTTTGCGCTAAAACGCTTACCTGCATTACCGAGCCCGATTCTATGCTTAGCGCACTTGAAGGCGCAGCATCTTTTATTAGTGCGTAGTCGTAAGTAATAAGATACGAATAATAAAGTCCGTCGTTTTGCAAAACTATCTTGTTTTCGCCCTTGTTGAGCTTTACGTCTACGCTAAAACTGCCATCGGACTTTACGACCGTGGGTTTGCCGTTAACCGTAAGCTGAGATAATACGTTGCAAGAGCCTGTAAAGGTAACTGTATCTTCCTCGGTTGTAAACTCGCCATATTCGGGCGAATCAACAACAAATGCTCCGGTTGAAAAGGTTGGTACCATTTGCGGTTCTTTATAAAATTTAAGCAAAAATGCGACACCAAGACATAGGCAAACAGCGCCTACTAACGTAAGCGCTGCAATTATTATAACCAATACTTTTTTGCGATTTTGCAAAAACTTCATAAAACGGCTCCAAGCTAACTATTTGTTATTTGTTTTTGAGTCTATAAACTTATAAATCTCTGCGCCAATGGTGGGTATTAACGAGAGCGCCAATGCGCCGCACCACTGAGTAAAGGAAATGGTTGTAAGAGCAAAAAATGCGTTAAGCGGTGTTGCCGCAACGAACATAGTCATAATTAACGAGAATGCTATGGCAAGCCATACGAACTTGTTACTCTTTAAATTGGATGCGTGAATAAGCTTATCGCTTCGTACCGATAAAACGTAGAATACCTGGCTGAGCGCCATAGTAATAAACGCCATTGTTGCGCCGTGCTCGGCACCGACTGTTTTGCCTATTGCAAACGAAATAAGGGCCGAAAGAGCAAACAGAGCGCCTTGGACTATGGCTTTTATCAGTAACGCTTTGTTAAATATGCTCTCGTTTTTATCTCTGGGCGGATGGTCCATAACGTCACTTTGTACGGGCTCCATACCAAGACAAATTGCGGGAGCGGTATCGGTAACAAGGTTTATCCATAAAAGGCTTATGGCGGTAAAGGGAGAAACGCCGAAAATTATCATACCGAAAAGTACGGTGACAATTTCGCCCAGGTTACAGCTTATTAAAAACTGTACCGTTCTGCGAATATTGGCAAATATTCCTCTGCCTTCCTCTACGGCGGTAACAATGGTGGCAAAGTTGTCGTCGGTCAGAATAATGTCGGCGGCACCCTTTGCAACGTCGGTACCGGTAATGCCCATAGCACAACCAATATCGGCTGCCTTAAGGGCGGGAGCATCGTTTACACCGTCACCCGTCATAGAAACTATTTTGCCCTTGCTTTGCCAGGCCTTTACTATGCGAATTTTATCTTCAGGAGTAACACGGGCGAATACCGAGTATTTTTCTATGTTGTTGAATAATTCCTCATCCGAAAGTTTGCTGAGCTCGGCACCTGTTATAGCCAAATCATCATTCTCAAAAATTCCGATTTTTGTGGCTATTGCTTTGGCGGTTATTATGTGGTCGCCTGTTATCATAACAGTTTTAATGCCGGCCTTTTTGCAAAGTGAAACTGCCTTTACGGCTTCGGGTCTTGGCGGGTCTATCATACCAATTAAGCCGACAAACGAGAGGTCGTTTTCAAGCTCCTCGCTTGTGGGGTTTGAAGGTAGCTCTACTAAAGGCTTGATTGCAACGGCAATAACACGCAGTGCATCTTCTGCAAGAGCGGTGTTTGCCTTTAAAGCGGCCTCAATATTGCCGTTAGAGCACTTCTCAAGCAATATTTCGGGCGCACCCTTAACAATTGCATAGGGTTTGCCGTCAATAACGTTTACGGTTGTCATAAGCTTGCGCTCAGAGTCAAACGGAATATCGCAGGTGCGGGGGAAACGACTGTCTATTTCGGATTTTGGCAGGTTGAGATATTTCTCACAACAGTTTGCAATTGCAATTTCGGTGGGGTCACCGATATCACTTCTTCGGCTTCCGTTGTGCTCAACCAGAACGTCGGTACAAATTGAACCTAAACGAATAAGCGCTCTGGCTTTCTCTGATACCTCGTTTTGCTCAAGGTCTATAATATTATCACCGTCGTAAACCTTGGTTACAGTCATTTGGTTAAGGGTAAGAGTACCTGTTTTGTCGGAACAAATAACCGAGGCGCTGCCTAAGGTTTCTACTGCAGGCAGGCTTTTAACAATGGCGTTGTTTTTAACCATACGCTGCACACCGAGGGCCAAAACTACCGTAACAATTGCGGGCAGTCCTTCGGGGATAGCGGCAACCGCTAAAGACACGGAAGTCATAAACATATTCAAAATCATAGTGGCAAAGGGCTCGGGAGAGCGGAAATTGCCAATAATACCAATTACAAAAACAATGGCGCAAATTATAAGTGTAACTAATCCCAAGGTCTTACCCAAAGCGGCAAGCTTTGCTTTTAGGGGAGTAGTGCCTTCGTTTTCGTTTTCTAACAGATGGGCAATTTTGCCAACCTCGGTATTCATACCCGTTTCGGTTACCATAGCAGTAGCGTGACCGTTTGTTACCGAGCAGCCCGAATAAATCATATTTATTCTGTCACCCAGAGCTACTATATCATCAACAATGGCGTTTGCATCTTTTTCAACAGGCACGGATTCACCCGTAAGGGCAGATTCATCGCAGTGGAAAAGTGACGTCTCCAGCAATCTGGCATCGGCAGGAATATAATCGCCCGCCTCGAGCATAATTATATCACCCGGAACCAGCTCTGACGCTTTAATAGTCTGCACCGCGCCGTCACGCAAAACCTTGGCCGACGGAGCGGTCATGCTCTTTAAGGCTTCGAGCGCATTCTCAGCCTTGCTTTCCTGGTATACGCCGAGCAAAGCATTGCCTATTACAATGGCTATAATTATTATTGGCTCAAACCAGTCTTTCTCGCCACTAAGAAGAGAAGCGAAGAAAGATACTGCGGCGGCAATAAGTAAAACTATTACCATAAAGTCTTTGAGCTGTTCTAAAAATCTGACAAAAAAGGTTTTCTTTTCTTTTTCTATAAGAATATTTTTGCCGTATTTTTCAATGCGCTCTGCCGCTTTTGAAGACGTTACTCCAACCTTTGAGTCGGTTTTGTATTTATCTAAAGCATCTGCTGCGGTGGTACTGTGCCAAATCAAAATAATCACTCCTGCAAAACTATAATATATAACTATACAACTATATATAATACTATATTATTGTTAATAAATCAACAAAATTTATGCGACAATAAATACAAAAAAACAAAGGCGGCATCTGCCGCCTTTGCTGAGTTTTGATTTAATTTATAGCAGCTATTGCTTTTTGCAATACCTTGGTTAACTGAACCGAATACTCGTTATGCTCAACTGAATTGGGGTGGAAGTTGGGAGATGGTTTTGTTATAAGCTTGTATATACCTGCATTCTCGCCACCAAGCTGAGAGTAAATTTTGTTTATAGTATTATCTACACCGCTTGTTGCCATACCGCCAACCAAAACGATTTTTGCCTTGGGGTTATTGCCTAAAAGCTTGTTTATTAACTGCTTCATACCGGTTTCGAGCTGTGCGGCTGTTACACCGTTACCAAGGTCGTTAGTGCCAAGGTTTATAACGTAAATATCGGGTGTGCGGGTGTATGTAAATTTGTTTTGCAGTGTAAGGTCGGGGAAGTAGTCGTAAACCTCGGCCATTGTCTGCTTTTGGCCGTTGAGTACCGGCTCATAACCCTTAACAACACCGATACCTGTGCGTGCAACTACTGCAATGTCGGCGTTAACTCGTTTAGCTGCAAGGAAAGCGTATGTGCCTGTGCCGTCTTGTATGCCTGGGGCATCGCCAGTGGTAACCTGCATATCAACCTTATCTTTAACCGAGCCGTAGCCTGCGGTTATGGAGTCACCAATAAACTCAATATAAACGTCACGGTCGGCGGGCTTAGAGCCGAGTGTACCGTTGCACGACACGGAAGTTAAATATACGTCACCGCCGTATTTGCTTTCGGTCTGGCGGTAAATTTCTACGTGGTGCTCACCGTCAGATAAGCCTTCTGCAACCAAAAGCTCAACCTTGCCTTTTTGGTTTACGTGGTGTCTTGTTTGCTGACGAATACCGTCAAGATATACAGTAAAGTACATACCAAAGCCGGCAGATGTATTAAGAGAATCTACAGTTAAGTTTACAGCCAGCTGACCCTTGCAGTTAACCTTAAACTCTACACCGTCTGCTGTGGTGTTGAACTTAATGCCCTGAGGTGCCATAGTAGCACGGTTAGTGTATTTAAAGGCGTCTTTATTATCTGCAACTTTGTAGGTGTTTTCAAACTTCACAGAGGTGTCCTCCTTGCTGGTTGTAGGCGGTGTAAATGTAGGTGTGCTTGTGGGTTTTTGGCTGGAGGAAGATTTATCATCCTCAGAACCGCCGTCTGCAGATGTAGTTGTGTCTGAAGTAACGTCTTGAGTGCTTGTAACGTCGTCGGTAGACGTTACAGAAGCTTCATCACTTTCTGTGATTTCGCTTGTAATGGTTATAACCTGTTGTTTGCAACCTGTAAACAAGGTGCAGATTGCAAGGGAAAATACCAATAGCGCAATAATGGTTTTTTTCATAAGTCCCTCTCCTTAAAATTCATTATTTTCTATGGCTGCTATTTTATCAATACGAGTTTTGTGGCGTCCGCCCTCAAACTCGGTATTTAAGAATAAATCTACAAGCTCTATTGCAAGACCCGGTCCTATAACTCTGCCACCTAAGCACAAAACGTTTGCGTTATTGTGAAGACGAGTGTATTTTGCAGAAAAATGGTCTGAGCAAACTGCGGCGCGAATGCCTTTTACCTTGTTTGCCGCCATTGACATTCCAATACCCGTACCGCACACCAAAATGGCCTTTTCACATTCTCCGTTTACTACGCTTTGGGCTACCGGAAAAGCAATATCGGGGTAGTCTACCGAGGTCTTGTCATTTATGCCGAAATCCTTAAAATCTACACCGTTTTCTTTGAGATAAGCGCAGATTTCGTTTTTTAGTTCTATTCCGCCGTGGTCACAACCTATAGCTATCATTTGTTTTGCTCCTTGTTTTTTAGTTCTCGTTCTGCCTGCGGAAGCCTTAAATAAAAGGGTAAAAGCTCCTCGGGTGAAAGTGGTTTAGTGTTTTTTTGCTCTTTCTCGGCCACAAGGCCTACCGCTGCAGCGTTTTGCCACTGTGAAAGCGGCGGCGCTTTTTTAACGTTTTTAATGTCCTTTGCGGCAGGATAGAAAATATCGGCACCGTCGCCTGCAACAAATATTGGCAGGTTGTTTTCTTTTAGGCTTTCAAGCTCACTGCAAACTTCTTCTATCATAACGGCACGGTCATCGCAAAGGCGGGTAACGGTATCGCCCGATACCGAGAAAAGTGCGTTATATACCTGATTACAGCGTGCATCCATAACGGCGCAAACTATGCACTCGGTACCGCAGAAGTTTTCGGCAATGGATCTTAGTGTAGAAACCGCATAGCAGGGCTTGTTTTCAGCGCAGGCAAGACCTTTTACAGCGCTTATGCCTATTCTTATACCCGTAAACGAGCCGGGACCCGAAGTTATTGCAAAAGCATCAATATCATCTAAATCTGTAAGAGATGCTTTAAGCATAGAGCTTACGAGTGGCAAGAGTGTCTGCGAGTGTGTAAGCTTTACGTTAATAAAAGACTGCGCAATAATTTTTGAATCTTCCACAATTGCGCACGATGCAGGGGTGGCAGAGCATTCAAGTGCTAAAATTTTCAATTAAAAGCCACCTCCGTAAACTTTAATGCGTCTTGAAAAATCAGACAGCTTTTCAATGGTAACGTAAACCGTATTATCGTCTAATGCGGCCGAAATGTTTTCACTCCATTCAACCGCCAAAAGACCGCCTTGGTCCAAATAATCAAAATAGCCGGTAGAATAAAGGTCCTCCCAACCTGTAACACGGTACATATCAAAATGATATAAATTAACCCGGCCGCCAATATATTCGTTAACAAGCGAAAAGGTGGGGGAGGTAACGTCGCCTTTGTAGCCTATGCCACGGGCAAGTCCGCGCACAAAGCAGGTTTTACCCATTCCAAGCGAGCCTGTAAAGGCCAGTACCGTACCGCCGTTTAGCTTGTCTGCAATACTGAAAGCAAAATTTTCGGTATCTTGCGGAGAGTTGGATATAAATTCTACCATCACGTAATCCTTCAAACATTTGTAGTCCAGGTAATTATAACACAATATTATTAATAATAAAAGAGGAAAAATAAAAAAATCTTGATTTAATTCTTTACTTATCGTATAATGATTGTAGTTTGTCGAAACGCTTTTAAGCGTTTCGACAAGCCACTTTTCAAGTGGCTTTAGCAAAATTAAATTAACAAATTTAATTTTGCACGACATTCATTGCAATGGGTATGGACAAATTTTCAAAGAAAATTTGACACAAAATCAAAGATTTGGTGTCGAAACAGTGATGTTTCGACTAACCATAACCATTATAATATAGAAGGATATTTATGTGTATTTTAAGGTGCAGCTTATGAAGTTTGTTTTTGGCAAAATTGCCGACTATATACGTGAATGCGAAAAAGTTACCCTTATCCTGTGTGCCTTAGCAAGTGCATACGGCTGTGTTGCTGTGCTTTCGGCCACAAATTATACAGGCAGTATTCGTCATTTTATAACACAAGCGGTTGCTACTGTTTTGGGTCTGGCTGCAGCTATTGTAATATCACTTTACGATTATAACAAGCTTATAAAGCGGTGGTATGTGCCGGCTATTGTGGGCCTTATACCCGTTATACTTACTTTTTTTATTGGTGAGGGACCAGAGGGCACCGACGATAAAGCCTGGCTCATTTTACCCGGTGGATTATCGTTTCAGCCGTCAGAGCTACTGAAAATATCGTTTATAATAACCTTTGCGGCGCATATTTCAAGGGTTCAAACTACAATTAAAAAGCCAAAAACCTATTTGCTTTTGTGTTTACACGGCGCAATACCCGTTGCGCTTATACATTTCCAGGGTGACGACGGTACGGCTTTGGTTTTCGCGGTAATATTTTTATCTATGCTCTTTGCATCGGGCGTTAGACTTAAGCATTTGGGAATAAGTGCGGCGGTGGCTACAGTTGCGGCTCCGTTTGCGTTTTTCTTTGTGTTTACCGACCAACAAAGGCAAAGATTACTTTTAATGTTCGATTTAGAGAGTGATTTACTTGGCGGCGGCTGGCAACAGTGGCGCGGCAGAATAGCACTCGCTAACGGCGGCTTGTTCGGACAAGGCTTGTTTAAGGGTACTCTTACGCAAACCGCCAACGTGCCTAAGGGTTATAACGACTTTATATTTGTAAGCATAGGCGAAGAGCTTGGCGCATTGGGACTGCTTGCCGTTATGATTTTGCTTACCGCAATAGCTTTACGGGCGCTTAAGGTTTCGCAGATGTCTAATCAGAATGCAGGCAAGTACGTGGCCGTTGGCTTTTTTGGTATGATAGCGGCTCAGCTGATTATAAACATCGGAATGTGTTTGTCTATAATACCGGTTATAGGTGTTACGTTGCCGTTTTTCAGCTCAGGCGGTACGTCGGTTGTATGTCTTTATTTAGGTGTTGGGTTACTGCTTAGTGTGTATGCCAACAGAAATTCGCGCACTCTTTATTTACATGATTAATTTTAGATTAATTCTATTTTTGTGAGGTGTTTCGTTTTGACGGACAACGGTATTCAGGTTACTGAAATAGTCACGCGATCTTCCAACGGTTATAATTATATTAAGGGCAGGGTTTTCAGCACCGAGAATCCAACGTTTGCTGTTCAGATTTTGCACGGTGTAACCGAGCATATGGGCAGATATACCGAGTTTGCCAGATGTATGTGCGATAATTTGAATTGTGCAGTAATTATCTATGACCAATGTGGCCACGGCGCTTCGGTTATTGATAAAAGTGATTACGGCTATTTTGCTTCAAGACGCGGATACAAGCATATAGTAAGAGATGCGCACGGATTTTTAGAGGAAGCCAAAAAAATAACAGGCAATATACCCGTATTTTTACTCGGATACGATATGGGCTCCTTAATAGCAAGAGAATCTATAACACGACATCCTAGTGATTACGTAGGTTTAATCTTAATAGGTACATGCTATAAGAGCTTTGCAATGCGTATGCTGCTTAAAAAATGTCAGAATGCCATTTCGGACAACAGTGAATCGTATTTATCGGCAAAGCTATATAAGGAATATGTATTTGGCCGCAGTAAAAATTTTGACGGTGAGACCGATAATGACTGGCTCAATTCTGACGAAGAGGAGCTTAACAAGTATTTAAATGATCCGCTTTGTAATTTTTCGCTTTCGGTATCAGGAATAAAGGATATTATAAAACTGAGAATTTCGGTTAACGAAAGCAAATGGTTTAAAGATATGCCCGATATTCCGATACTTATACTTTCGGGCACAGATGACCCTGTATGCAATTTTTCAAAGCATTCGCTTATTATAGCAAACCGTTTGAGAATGTGTGATAAAAGCGACGTCAGCACTATTACTTATCCGTCTGCAAGACACGATTTATTGCACGAAACCTGCAAAACACAGGTGTATAAAGATATTGCCAATTGGATAATAATAAGAATGTAAAAGAACGTTCTAAGCCCTATGGCTTAGAACGTTCTTTTTTAATCTTTAAAACAAAATTCTGAGCATTCAAATTTATTATACGTTGCAACGAAACGCAAAGAAAAGGGAAGAGCAGCACTTTCAGTAATATCGCTCTCAAAAAGGGTTGCGAGTGACTTTGGATTTGCCCAGAACATATGCATATCCGCAAAAGCGGTATTGCTCGGGGTAGCAGAGGAGATTTTTAGGTAATTGAGTAATTGCTCGGTAGCCTCTCGGTTATCTGCCCAACCTGACTGCTCTTTGGGTGTCAGAGCCTTTAAAAAGGCAAGACCAAGCGAAGTATTTAAATTAAATTCCTTTATAATAGCGGCGATTTTTTCGCTGTTGCCTAAAAGATTATCGTATAAATAGCTGCGCAGATTTTGTCCGTCTACGGTAAATGCCGACTTTTTAGAGTTTATATGGCATAAAACGTCATAATTTTTATAAACGCTCTTCATTTGAAGAACAAGGGGAAGTATATCGTCCTTTGTGTTCTCAAAACTTTCGGTATTGAGGCTTATATTCGGACATTTTTGCGCGAATGAATTTTTTATAAACTGTAGCTTTTGCGGTGTATCGGTCGATACAAATAAGTCAAAATTGAAGGGAATTTTTTCAATATGCCCGATAATTTGGCTTAACACGTCAATGCTTGTAATATGCGCCTGCACCGCAATTTTGGGAGCGGTTACATTTTCGGGTTCGGTTTTTGTTAATACTGTAGCAGGTTTATTTAAAGGCAAACCGAATAAAGCGCGGGAAAAGGTGTTAATGTTTGCATAGCCGTATTTTTTATCTGGCTCTAAATAGGTGCCCTCGGCCCATTCGTTAAAGGCGTTTACAAAAATAAAACGTTCATTTTCTTTTAAAGATGATGCGTTTTCTACCGCCGCTCTTACCCAGCGGTAAAAGCTTTTCAAAGAAAAACCGCAGTAAACGGTGTAGTTGTCTTTGCGGCGGCAGGAGTTATCCCAAGCGGCCATAACGGTGCGGTATACGGGCTTTTTTGATTTTTCTTCGTTGTATCTGCCCGTTACAAACTGCACAAGCTTATTATAGTTATAAATGTTTGAACGCTCATTGGTTGTAATTGAGTCTTCTTTTAAAACGTCGAGCGCTGTGTTGTGAGGCGGGAATTCAACCTCGGCATCAATATAATCGGTTATTTTAAGGGTTTGCGCAGTAGTGTGATGTGTACGGCATGCCCAAATTAAAATTTCACCAATGCCTGTTTCCTTTGCGCGCTTGCGCATTTTACTGAATGTGGCTTTTACGTTGGGAATTTCACTGCAGTTGTATATTAAAATAACGGGCTTTGAGTCTATTTTAATATAGCGGGGGTCGTTTATATATTTTTGCAAATCGTCAATAAACTGCTCGGGGTCGGACTTTGCGTAATTTTGTTTTATAAGTACGTTGTTACTTTGTCCGTCCCAGGCCTTAGTCCAGTTCTCATTGGCCCAACAAAGCAAGAAGTTAATATCAATTTCGGGGTGATCCAGTAAAATATCAACCGGCTTTTCTAAAAGACGCTTGCCCGAAAACCAATAATGGTAAAAACAAAAACCGTATATTCCGTGACTTTTTGCAAGCTCGGCCTGGCTTTTAAGCACGTTTACATCTTCTAAATTGTAATAGCCAATATCATCGTGCGGCTCGCGGGGCTGATAATGCTTATTGAACCTGGGCTCGCACTTTCTGGTGTTTGTCCACTCGGTAAAGCCTTCGCCCCACCAGGCATCGTTTTCGGGTATGGTGTGAAACTGCGGCAGATAAAATGCAAGCGGTTTTACAAATGATTTATACTCGCTGAAATCTGCATTGTTCTGATAGTCGCTGTCATACACCTCTGAAGCGACATCGTCTGATACAATATCTTTAACGTCACCGTATTGTTTGTAAAAGTTTTTGATCTTCAAGTGGTTTTTGTAAACGCGCAGAGCGCCGCAAAAACCGTTTGCTTTAATAGAATTTTTTGCGCTGTGCAAAAAGGACATATCATCACCTGAGTTTTAGTTTTAAATATCGGTCTTTATTATTTTTACATATAAAGCAAATTAAGTCAAGATTATTTGCCGGATATGTTCACAAAATATTTTGTTGAATAATTTAAAAATTTAATATATAATCTTTTTAATAAATAATAACGGAGAAGTTTATGAGCAAGAAAACAAAATTCCTTAAAAACGAAAAACTTATTATAACAATAGCTACCGTAGCCGTAGCGCTTATAACTGTAATTGCAATAGGTGTTGGTGTAATAACCAACTCCGGTGTATTGCTTAGAAGCGCCACCGCCGCCAAGAGCGAGCATTTTGAGGTGGACAATGCTATGTTTTCCTACCTTTTTTATACCGAATTTATAGGAGAAATGGAAGAATACAGCGAGTATTACGCCAGTTATTACGGCTTTGATGAAAATAAAGACCTTAAAAAGCAAAATTACGACGAAAAAACCACCTGGTTTGAATATTTTGTAAAAATGGCAAAATCTCGCCTTATGGATATGCTGTTATTGGCCGAGGCGGCCACACAAAACGGCATTGTTATAGATGAGGATGATAACGCTTACATAAAAAATGAAATAGAGCTGCTCGAAACCTCTGCCATGTTAGAGGGTGTATCCACAAAGAAATACATTGCCGATACCTACGGCAAGGGCGTAAAGCAAAAGGATATTGAAAATGCTCTGAAAATAATTTTACTCGCCAATAAGCAGTATGAGTCATTAGAAGAAAGCCTTGAGTTTACCGAGCAAGAACTGAATGAATATTTTGAGCAAAACAGTAAGGGCTATGCCAAAGCAGATATAAGAAAATACACTTTTAGCGGCGATAATGCCGAGCAAAACTCTAGGCGCTTAGAAAAAGCCAAGACCGAAGACGAGTACAAGCAGATTTTGACCGACGTATTAAAAGAGAGCGGTAAATATACCGATTCTAAAATAACCACCCTTGTAGATAAAACTCTGATTGAGGGTTATGAGTATTCGGGATTGAGTGAGCTTGATGACTGGGTGTTTGGCGGAGCCACAGCCGGCTCTGCAAAAACGGTGCTTATAAGCGGTGAATACACCGTTTATATGGTTGTAAAGCCTGCTTATACCGATGAATACGTAACCAAAAACATACGCCACATACTTATTTCTGCTGACGCGCAGGGCTCTATGGCTAAGGCGTCGGTTAAAGCAAAAGAGGTTCTGGCCGAGTTTGAGCAGACTGATAAATCTGAGGCCGCGTTTAAGGAATTGGCCTTAA
This sequence comes from Clostridia bacterium, assembly GCA_017436815.1. GTDB lineage: Bacteria > Bacillota > Clostridia > Oscillospirales > Acutalibacteraceae > RGIG3013. The sequence goes on along the minus strand of JAFSCI010000063.1, from coordinate 2,592 downwards.
AATACAACACTGATCCCGGCTCGTATGCAAGCGGCGGACTTTATGAAAACGTGTTAAAGGAAACCTACGTAGAAGAATTCGAAAACTGGTGCTTTGATGAGTCAAGAAACAAAGGCGACTACGAAATAATTAAAACCACCTACGGCTACCACATTATGTACTTTTTAGGTGACGGCTTACTGTCGTGGCAGGCACAGATAAAGCAGGAACTGGCCACTGCAAAGTTAAATAAAGTTTACGATACCTATGCAACACAGTACAAAATAGAATTTTTCGACCAGGTAATGCGCGATATTCCGGCATAAAAGAATACTAAACAAAAAGCAGGCGCTCGACAGAGCGCCTGCTTTTTTATTATAGTTTTAAGTTTAACGGTTTTTTGCTTTAACCTTGCCTTGCCACTTAACCCAAAGCGGAGCTGAAACAAATATAGATGAACAGCTACCAGAAATTAAACCAAACATCATTGGTACCGCAAAGCTTCTGAGTGTTGAGAGTCCGAAGAATTCGGCAACTACTAAAATTACTAAAACAGCAATTACGGTTGTTACAGAGGTTGTTATTGTTCTTCTTAATACCTGAGAAAGACTCATATTAACAATTTCACCCTTAGGCAGCTTTTGTTTTTTGGCCGAGTTTTCACGGATGCGGTCGTAGATAACTATAGTATCGTTAAGCGAGTAACCGAGTATTGTTAACACAACTGCCATAAAGTTAAGGTCAATTTCAAGCTTAAATATAGCACAAGCAAAGAAGGCTGCGAGCACGTCTAAAATCAGCGCTATTAAAGCGGTAAGACCTGCGGTAAAGCCGCCAATCTTTTTAAAGCGGAAGCTTACGAATACTAAAACCAGCACGGCAACAATTATTACTGCGGCCAAGGCTTTAAGGAAGAAGTTGCTTGCTACCGAGCCCGATACCGAGTTAGAGCCGTAAAAGGCAATGGTGTTATCGGGGTATTCTTTTATAAGCGAGTCGGTAAGCTTTTGCTGAAGCTCGGCCGATACGGATTCATCGGCAACAAGGCTTATTACCAGCTTTTTAGAGTCGCCGCTTAAAGCAGAGCTCTCTAATACCGTGGCCTTTTTGTTTAAAATGCCTTCTACCGTTTTTTGAACGTCTTCGGTGTTAATCTCACCCGAAAATGAGTATTCAAAACGGGTACCGCCCTTAAAGTCGATGTCAAGGTTAAGGCCGTTAACAAAAATAAATACGATTCCTAAAACGAAAACTATGCCGTAAACGATAAGGCTTAAAGGTAGGTTTTTTACAAAATCAAACGATTTATTTTTCATTCTTAACACCTCCGTAAAGCCAAGGATTTCTGAAGGCCTTTATTCTTGCAAGGCTTCTTAACATAATTCTCGATGCGCATACAGCCATTATAAAGTTGAATATAACACCTGTGAGCAACGTGTAGCCGAACGAATAAATGCTGCCGGTAATTGAACTGCCGAAAACAGACATTACAATTGAGAAGATTTTTGTAAGCAGGCTGTTCGGTGAGCCAAATGCACCCATAAGTACAACCGATACAATAATAATTGTAATGTTACCGTCTAAAATGGCCTTAAAGCTGTTTTCAAAGCCCGAGTTTATTGCGCCGCTTATTGTTTTGCCGCCTTTAAACTCTTCTTTTATACGTTCTGCGGCAATAACGTTTGCGTCAACGCCAACACCTATTGAAAGTATAATACCCGCAATGCCCGGAACGGTAAGGGTAAAGCTTGAAGTACCGGGGAAGAAGCCCGAAATGCAAGCGATCATACCGCCTATTTGACCAAACAGTGTTATTGCGGCAACAACACCGGGTAAACGGTATTTAACAATCATAAGTATGCAAATTACAACGAATGCAATTGAACCTGCAATAACCATTACCTTTAAAGCATCAGAGCCTAAGGATGGGGAGATTATCTGCAGCTTGGATTCATCACAGGTAAGAGCAAAGGGGAGTGAGCCTGCATTGATTTTATCGGCCAATTCGTGCGCCGAGTCATAGTCAAAGCTACCCGTTATATATGCCTTGTTGCCGGTTATAACGCTGTCAACCCTCGGAGCGTCTATCATCTGGTCATCCATCCAGATAGAAATGTAATCGCCCATCAGCTTTTCGGTGGCCTCGGTAAATTTAGATGCACCGGCTGTTGTAAGAGTAAGCTCTACCATATACTTTGTACCGTCATCGGCCATTGCCTTGGCAGATTCAATATCCTGCGAGCCCTCCAAAACTACGTTTTCATCTGTTGTGCCCTCGCAAAAACGCAAAACTGCGGTTTCGCCGAGCTCTTTTACGGCCGAGGCTGCCGACTCGGCGCTAAAGTCGCTCTCGTCTGCAGACCAGGGGAAACGAACTATTACCTGCTTTTTGGCATTGTCACAGTAAACCTCGTAGTCGGTAATGTTGTTGTTTACAAGACGTGTTTCTATAATTGCTTTTGCAGCGTCCATATCGGAGCTTGTTATGTTATCGGTTTCAATGTCGGGCGAGAAAACTGCCTCAACACCGCCGCGGATATCAATACCCCAACGTATGTCGTCTGCGCCTTTAAAATAAACCTTGCGAATATCGCCGTAGTAGTTGTCTATGCC
>JAFSCI010000062.1 GCA_017436815.1 Clostridia bacterium | reverse complement strand
TCTTATTACAAATAATAAAAAGTATTTAGAGCCTATAAACGATTTGCTGAAAATTTCAGAGTCTTTTTACGCTACGCAGCCCGATTACAGAATGTACGGTATAGCGCTTAGATATTGGGATATGTATTGGTTTGGCAAAACGCAGTCCTACGGCGATACTTATCCGCAGTGGCTCAGTGCGCTTACGGCACAAATGTATCATTATTGCGATATAGCGCTTGGCACTGACAATTCTCGGTTAATAAGAGAAAATTTACTCTCAAATTGTTGTGTGAATTTTCCCGATGGATTTGCAGCGTGTGGATATTTATATCCTGAAAAAGTTATTACTTTTTCTTCAAAATCCACTCCTTGTCAGTTCAGACCACTTGGCGAGTGGGTCGGAAAAAGGTTTGACGAATTTGCAAACGATCAGGACTGGGCGCTGTATTACGCAGCGAAATATATGTTATAAAACTTAAAATAAAGGAGAAAAATTATGCTTAATTCATCTTTTACACCGGAACAAAAACGTGAGCTTTTTATGAAAGCTTATAACGATAATAAAGAAAAGGTAGATGCTCGCATAGAGCAGGGCATAGAGCAAAACCGCAAGGGCGAGGGTAAAATACAGTTTATCGATTCTTGTGGTAAGCCGCTCGCTAATAAAAAGGTAAAGCTAACCCAAAAAACGCACGATTTTAAATACGGCGCAAATATATTCTTGCTCGATGAATTTAAAAGTGAAGCCGACAATGCCGAATACCGCCGTATGTTCAAAGAGTATTTTAATCTTGCCACAGTACCGTTTTATTGGGACACTTTAGAGCCCAAAGAGAATAAACCTCGTTATGCGGCAGATAGTCCTAAAGTGTACCGCCGTCCCGCACCGGATTTATGTTTGGATTATTGTAACCAAAGCGGTATTGATGCAAAGCTGCACTGCCTTGTGTACGAGCATTTTGTGCCCGAGTGGCTTAAGAAAAGGCCATTAGAACAGATAAAAGCAAAATACGAAGAACGCTTTAAACAAATTTCCGAGCGTTATGCGGGCAAATTAATGGAGTTTGAGGTTATAAACGAGCTGCTCTGCTACTGGAACGAATCTGCAATGAGCCGCCATAAAGACATTTTAGAGTGGTCTTTTGATTTAGCACGTAAATATTTTCCTGATGAAACTCTGGTTATAAACGAGGGTAGTTTGTTGTGTGATATCGCAGCAAAGGACTATAAGAACCCGTATTATATGATGATCGAAAACACCTTGCTCAAAGGTTCAACTATCGATAAAATCGGTATACAAAATCATATGTTTGTCGGCGCTAACAGAACAACAGATGAAGGCTATGATGCATCTATAAAAGAGCACGCGCATATGACCAATCCGTTGTCGGTGTTTAAAGGACTCGATATTTTAAGTGAATTTAACCTGCCTTTAGAAATTACCGAGGTTACCTTCGCGACCTTGGGTGACTCTGAAGAAGACGAAGATCTTCAGGCAGATATATTAAAGCTTATGTATTCGGTTTGGTTCTCTCACCCTGCAATCGATACCGTTGTTTACTGGAACACAGTAGACGGCTATACCTACGACAGCGGTAACGGCTGGAACGAAAACAACTGCATTGGCGGTCTTTTCCACCACGACTTAACACCTAAAAAGTCGGCGCTTATGCTCAAAAAACTCTTTAACGAGCTCTGGCATACCGAATGCGAGCTTACCACTGACGAAAACGGATGTGTTTCTTTCCGCGGTTTTTATGGCAATTACGATGCTTTGTGTGACGGCAAAACGGCCGAATTCGGTCTTCACAAGGAATCGGATAAAAATTATATTCTTAAAATTTAACAAAGCAATATAAATGAACTATCATAGCGGTTTTTATTGACTCCACTGTCAGTAAAAGCCGCTATTTTTAAATGGAAACTTGTTGACATTTCAACAAGTTTGTGCTATACTGTGACTTGTTGATATTTCAACAAGTTTTGCGGAGGTAGTGCAATGCAAGAGAGGTTTGAAACTTTTACGGTTTTAATAAACAGAATTAGTCGCAATATCCGAAAAATAAAAAATCAAGAGATGGCAGAGTATAATTTAAGAAGCGCCCACGTATCTTGTCTTTATTATATTTATACTTTAAACGGCGCAACCGCAACCGATCTTTGCGAACGTTGCGAGGAAGATAAGGCAACCATTTCCCGCGCGTTAGATTATCTTGAAACTAACGGATATATTATCAGGCAGGCCCAAAGCGCAAAACGTTATAAAAGTCCGTTATTGCTGACCGATAAAGGAATAGAGGTCGGCAAAAAGATTGCAGATAAAATAAACGGTGTATTAGATACTATAAGCGTAGGTCTTACCGAGGAAGAGCGAATAGCTTTTTATCGCAGTCTTGCTATTATAAGTAACAGTTTAGAGGCTGTGGTTAAGGAGTAAAAAATGAACACAAGAATTATTGTAGATTCTACTGCAGATTTAATGCCGGAATTCAAAAGTCGCGTACATACCGTACCGCTAACAGTCAATTTTGGCGATGAAGAATATATTGACGGTGTGACTATTGACCATAAGACCTTTTATGAAAAGCTCATAGAAAGCGACGTTCTGCCTACCACAAGCCAGGCAACGCCCGATGCTTTTATGAAGGAGTTTGAAAAAGCAAAGCAGGCGGGAGAGGCGGCCGTGGTTATTACCCTTGCCTCAAAATTTTCGGGTACGTATCAAAGCGCACTAATTGCTGCCGAAGATTATGATAATATTTATATAGTCGATAGCTCAAGTGCGGCTATGGGAAGCGGTATTTTAGTTGAATTGGCATTCAGACTGCTTGATGAAGGAAAGAGCGCAGCGCAAATCGCAAAGATACTCGAAGAAGAAAAGAAAAAGATTATAGTCGTTGCCTTGGTAGATACGCTCGAATACCTGAAAAAAGGTGGTCGCATTTCAAAAACAGTTGCTTTTGCCGGCGGGGTACTTAATATAAAACCCGTTCTTTCTGTTATAGACGGCGAGATAAATATGCTCGGCAAAGCACGTGGCTCTAAGATGGGCAACAATTTACTTATTCAGGAAATCGATAAAGCCGGAGGAATTGATTTTAGCAAACCTGTATTATTAGGTTATAGCGGTATCTCTGATGCTTTGCTGCAAAAATATATCGAAGACAGTCGTCACATTTGGGAAGGCAATCTTGAAAAAGTGCGTTATACAACGGTTGGTAGCGTTATTGGAACACATGCAGGCCCGGGTGCTGTAGTGGTTGCGTTTTTTAAAAACTAAGGAGGATTTTTAATGGAGGATGTAAAAAGCAACGTTGCTAAAAATATAACCGAGCTCAGAATACTTAATAATATGACACAGGTTGAGCTTGCCGAAAAGCTTAACTATTCCGATAAAACAATCTCTAAATGGGAACGCGCAGAATCATCTCCCGATATTTCGGTGTTGGTTGAGCTTGCAGATCTGTTTGGCGTTACGCTCGATTATTTGGTAAAGGGCGAGAACGTAGAAAAAGACACTCAAAAACATAAAACAAAAAATGCAAAATTTAACCGACGCGCCGTTTCGTATATTGCCGAGGGCGGCGGATGGATTGTCGCTATTTTTGCATTTATAATTACCACTTTGATCACCAATCAAATGACGTTCCAGTGGTTATATTTTGTATATGCTTTGCCGGTTGTACTTATCGTTAAACTTATTTTTAATTCTATCTGGTTTAATCCCCGACACAATTTCCTTATTATATCGGCTTTGCTTTGGTCGGTGCTTGCGGCGGTTCATATTACTTTTTTGTATTTTAAGGTTAACGTTTCGCTGATTTATATACTTGGCGTTGCGGGACAAATAATAATAGTACTTTCATCATTTATAAAGAATCCCAAAATTAAATAGTTATTAAAAACGCCCTGTTTTTCGCTGAAACAGGGCGTTTTTATGTGACTCTCCGAAACGGAGAGTCGTGGAAAATTAACTCTACGCCCTTAAATCTTATGTGTAGATATACGTTTTTAACGGGTAGGTTTACTCATTTTTATTATAAGGCTATAATTAACTGGTAAAATTTAAAAGAGCCCCAAAGGAGTAGAAAAATGAGTAGAGAAATTCCAATTTTCTTTTCAACCGATGATAACTACATACCGTATTTGGATGTTGCAATTAATTCGCTTATCGCTAACGCCTCTAAAAAATATAGTTACAGAATTATTGTGCTGAATACAGGTTTAAACCCCGAAAATATTGCAAAGGTGAAATCAAACGAGCGTGACGGTTTTATAATCGATTTTATTGATATTTCCGAAAATTTAAAGGATATAAAATCTCGCTTTAAGAACGTATATCATTTTTCGATCGTAACGTATTATCGGCTTTTTATTGCTTCACTTTTTCCGCAGTATGAAAAAATAGTGTATCTTGATTGTGACCTTGTTGTGCTTGGAGATATATCCGAGCTTTACAATGCAGACCTTGAAGGTTATATTCTTGCGGCCGCTCCCGAGCAATACGTACAAAATACTGCTGAATTCAGAGAATATGCAGACGTTGCCCTTGGAGTGAGTCCCGATAATTACGTTAATGCAGGGGTTCTGGTAATCAATCTGAAAGAGTTCAGAAAAAATAAAATTGAAGAAAAGTTCATAGAGCTTATTACTAAATATGATTTTGATTTGCTCGATCCGGATCAAGCATATTTGAATTATCTTTGCAACGGTAAAATTCATATGCTGCCAAACGGTTGGAACAAAGAGCCTATGTTGTTGGAGTGCGAAGGAAAAAAGAATATTGTTCATTACGCGCTTTATAAAAAGCCCTGGCAATACGATGATGTAACCGATGGCGATTTGTTTTGGCGTTATGCAAAAAAATCTCAGTTTTATGAGCAGATAATTAAAAACAGATCGGCTTTTGGTATTGAGGAAAGATCAAAAAGAGAAGCCGCTGCAAAAGAAATTATTAAACACGCCAAGATAATAGTTGCATCAGATTATACGTTTGCTAAGAAATTATCAGGAGATAGATAATATGGAAAAATCACCGCACAAGTTAGAATTGCTCAGAAGAATTGCTGAGCTTGAGAAAAAACAGTTATGGCATCTGGACGTTGAGGATGACCCCGAAACCTATCCGCTTATGCCCGATAAAATAGATTATCTGAACGAAAAATTATCCAATAAAATAAAAAACAAAATTGCCAATGTGTTTGGCGCACGTTTTTTCGATAAAATGATTGCCGATGGCCAGTTAATTATAAAAGAGGTTCGCGGTATTGAAAATTTCACTGCCGTAAAGGGCGGAAAAATAGTTACCTGTAATCACTTTAGCGTTGGCGATAACTATGCGGTATGGGTAGCGCTGCGCGATTATATGGGTGGCAAGATGCTTTATAAGGTTATCCGTGAGGGCAACTATACCAATCCACCCAAGCCCTTTGGACTTTTTATGCGACATTGCAACACTCTGCCGCTCTCAAGCCAAAAAGCAACTATGATAAAGTTTATGAAGGCGTTTACCGAGCTTTTAAAACGTGGCGAAACCATACTTATATATCCCGAGCAGGGAATGTGGTGGAATTATAAAAAGCCCAGACCTATGCAAGACGGCGCATTCTCCATTGCGGTAAGAAATAACGCTCCGATTGTACCTGTTTTTATAACAATGGAAGATAGTGACCACCTCGATGCCGACGGCTTTGCCGTGCAAGAATACACCCTTCATATACTGCCCGCTATATATCCCAACAAAGACCTTTCTCGCAGCGATGCTAAGAATGATATGAAAAACAAAAATTACGAGGCCTGGGTTAAGGTGTACGAGGAGTTTTACAAAAAGCCTTTGGAGTATAGCGAGCTATGAAATTATATCTTACAGTAATTGGCATAGCAATGCTTATAATCTCGGCAGTAAACATAATTTTTGGTACTGCCGCCTGGTACAACGTAATAATTTTAGTGGTTGTTTGCACAGCCTTGCAATTTGCGCTCGACGGGCTTATTGCCATTATCATAAATAAGCTGCCCGATAAACATTTTGGTGCGCAAAATCCTTTATACAATGTATCTGAGTTTGAAAAGACCCTTTACAAAAAAATAAAGGTGCGCAGCTGGAAGGACAAGGTCTGGGAACTTGGCGGTCTTGGCGGCTTTAGCAAAAAGAATTTGGCAAAACCAAACAGCCCAGAGTACATAGAAAAATTTATTATCGAATGTAATAAAGGCGTGCTCACTCACAGACTGTCTTACCCAATTGGCTTTTTGCCAATGCTCTTTATACCCGGTGTTTGCGCTTTTTCGGTAGCACTTCCCGTAGCAACGGTTAATCTGTTTTTGAATATATTGCCAACGTTGGTGCTTCGATACAATACTCCAAAACTTAAAGCAATGTTAAAAAGAATGAACAAAAAAATTCCTCAAACCGTATAAAATATGCCATTGGCTTTCAGACCGATTTCGTCTGGAGGACAATGGCATTTTTTAGTATTATATTTATTGAAAAATAAATCATATCAAATAAATTTCATCTTTAAATTTAATTATA
>JAFSCI010000061.1 GCA_017436815.1 Clostridia bacterium | reverse complement strand
GAAACGCTTCAAAGCGCTTCGACAAGCCACTTTTTAAGTGGCTTTAGCAAAATTAAATTACAAAATTTAATTTTGCACAACACTCATTGCAATGGTTATGGACAAATTTTTAAAGAAAATTTGTCACAAAATCAAAGATTTTGTGTCGAAACTCAGATGTTTCGACTAACCATAACCATTATAAATATTAAGGAGTGATAGTATGAGCTTTTTGTTAAATCCCGTAGCATTTTCCTCGAGCATTTCGGTGCCGGGCGTGGTTGTAGATAATTTTTTACGCATTGCAGGGGCGGTTCAGCTTAAGGTTCTGCTGTTCTCTATTAAAAACGCCACACCCGACGGCATTGAGCCTAAAACGGTGGGCGACGCTCTGGGTATATCCGAGGCCGACGCAAAGGACGCTTTAAATTTCTGGGCAGATGCAGGGGTGCTTATATCGCCAAAAGCCGAGGCAAAGCCCTCACCCGTTGTAAGTGAGTCCAAGCCCAAAACGGTGGTACTTAAAACCGTTAAGCCCACAAGGAGCGAGATTGCGCGCCGTGGCGCCGAGCAGCCCGAAATTGCAATTTTGCTAAGAGAGGCCCAAAACATTTTCGGCCGAGCGCTCAAGCAGTCTGAAGCATCGACTTTAGTCTGGCTTTATGATGACGAGGGTATGGGCGCAGAGCTCATTTTAACCCTTTTGGAATATGCAAAATCCAGCGCGCGACTCAACATCGGCTTTATTGAGCGCACGGGAGTTGAGTGGATAAACAACAACGTGCAAACTATGGAGGATGCTAACCGATATTTAAACCTTATTGCCCGCAAGAACACCGCCTGGAGCGTTGTGCAAAAGGCCTTTGGACTGGAAAAACGTATGCCCTCCAAGACCGAGCTCGAGCTTTCGGACAAATGGGTGAACGAATACAAAATAAGCAAAGAGCTGCTCAGAGAAGCCTATAATATGTGTGTTGATTCAACCGGCAAATTCTCTATGCAGTACATAAAAAAGATTATAGAAAACTGGCATAGTAAGGGTGTTAAAACGGTTGATGATATTGCTAAAAAGGCCGCAAAGCCAAAGAGCCCAACCACCACCAAAAAGGGCGGTAAAAACACCTACTCTACCACAAATATAACCGAATTTGAAAAATTTATAGATAATCAGTAAAGGGGGCGCCAAAATGGGTTACCGGAACAAGACCTACGAGCAGGCTTTAGAGATAAAAAGGCAGTCTGCTAAAGAGCACAGGGCCGAATTTGATAAAACTCTTGAGGAGATTTACTCCAAAACACCAAGGCTCAGCGTTATAGATAACGAGCTTTCAAAAAACGGCGCCGCAGCCGCAATCAAGGCCATAAACGGCGATATTGAGGGTTTGGAATTACTCAGGGATAAATCGAGAAAGCTCTCTAACGAAAAGCAAAAGATATTAACTGCCGCAGGTATTGGCGACTTTAAGCCACTCTGCCCCGTTTGCAATGACGAGGGCTTTGTAAAGGGCAAGCTTTGCGACTGTGTAAAGCTTATCGCCAAGGAGCTTGTTATAAGCGAGCTTAACGAAAAACTGCCGCTGAACACAAGCCGCTTTAACAATTTCAGCCTCTCGTACTACCCCACGGATGAGGACGAAAACGGCATAAGCCCCAAAAAGCGAATGGCCGCTATTTTCGATTTTTGCCACACCTACGCCAAAAACTTCACCCCAAAGAGTGAGAGTCTGCTCTTTTTAGGCGGAGCGGGACTGGGCAAAACGCACCTTTCCCTCGCAATAGGCTCGCTCGTTATAGAAAAGGGCTACGGCGTAATCTACGGCTCGGCAGGAAATCTGCTCGGCAAAATTGAAAAGGAGTATTTCTCCCGCAACGAGCCCGAGTTTTCTGACGCAGTATTAGAGTGCGACCTGCTTATTATAGACGACCTCGGCACCGAGTTTGCCACCCAGTTTTCCAACTCGGCGCTATATAATATAATAAACACCCGCCTGTTAGCTGACAAGCCGACACTTATAAACACAAACCTCTCGTTCTCGGAACTTGAGGAGCGCTACACCGCGCGTATATCCTCTCGCCTTGCCGGCGGCTACACCATAAAAAAATTCCTCGGCAACGATATAAGAATACTAAAAGCCACAGGAAAATAATTTTAAACATAAATATAAATGCAAATATAAACGTAAAACGGAGAGGCAAAAACCTCTCCGTTTGTGTTTTATGTGATTTTTCGGGACGTCATAAATGCCGTCCCCTACGTTTTATCAATAAATTTTATTGAGTGCGTAGGGGCGATTCACGAATCGCACGTTACTTCTTCACTATTCACTATTACTTATTACCTTCCAAAAATCCGAGTATTTAAAGAACAAGTGAAGAGTGAAGAGGTAATAGTGAAAAAGTAAAAATCCCCGTACTCATCGTACGAGGATTTTTGGTGGGAGCGGGTGGATTCGAACCACCGAAGTCGAAGACAACAGATTTACAGTCTGCCCCCTTTGGCCACTCGGGAACACTCCCATATTAAATTTTAAAATAAAAATGGAGCTGGTGGACGGACTCGAACCCCCGACCTGCTGATTACAAATCAGCTGCTCTACCAACTGAGCTACACCAGCGTAAGACCATCAATATTCTCGACAGTAAATGTAATATAACACAACTATTTGACTTTGTCAATATTTTTTTCGAAAATTTGTATTTTAAAATGTTTTGATTACCTTTTTTTATATTGTGGAAAGCATTTTAAAAAATAATCGCACTCAATAAAATTTATTGATAAAACGTAGGGGACGGCATTTATGACGTCCCGAAAATCCACCGAAAAAAACAAACGATTTTGCAATACGTCTTGTTGGGTTTATTGTTTTGTGCTATAATTAACTAAAGGCGGTGGTTTTATGAAGCTTGGAATATTTACAGATTCGCACTATTCATCGCAGAAGGTTACCTGCGGCAACAGATATAATAGTAAATCATTAGAAAAAATTAAGGCGGCGTATGAATTTTTTGAGTCGCAAAAATGTGATTTGGTTGTTTGCTTGGGTGATTTAATAGATAAGGAAGCTTCTCACGAAAAAGAGGTAGAAAATCTTAAAAATGTTGCAAAAATTATAAATAATAGCTCGCTTAAAACAATTTGCCTTATGGGTAACCACGATGCTTTTGCCTTTACCGAGGCCGAGTTCTATGAGATTTTAGGCAATTGTAAGCCAAAAAACGTGAACGCAGATGACAAAGCGTTACTGTTCTTGGATGCCTGTTATTTTAAAAACGGAAACCACTATCTGCCCGGAGATACAGATTGGACAGATACCTTTTACCCACATATTCAAGATTTAAAAATTCAGCTCGAAAAAGCAACGGGTGACGTTTATATTTTCGTTCATCAAAACCTCGATCCGACAATCAGAGAAGACCACAGGGTATATAATTCCGCTGAAATAAATACTCTTCTTTTAAATAGCGGAAAAGTAAAAACGGTGTTTCAGGGTCATTATCATACCGGAAATAAATGTATATATAACGATATCAGCTATTTAACTTTTCCTGCATTGTGTGAAAACGAAAATGCATATTTTATTGAAGAAATATAAAACCGAAATCTAAATGGTTCTTAACATGCAAAACAGAAAACCGACCAATAGGTCGGTTTTCTGTTTTGTTTAACCTTATTTTTTTGTGTTTTTAAGTCTTTCCTTAGCCTCGGCGACGGTTTCGCCGTCGTGGGTTAGGTATGCGTCTACAAATTTATCCTCAAGCTTGGTGTAGCCGTCTACCACGCCTTTTTCTATCTTTTTATAGCCGTCTACCACGCCCTTTTCTATCTTCTTGTAGCCGCCGGTTACTGCCTCGGCTATTTTTTCGTTTGCCTTTACTATTTTAGATTTAGCCATATTGATATATTTTCCTCCAATTAAATTTATTCCAAGCAGCAGTACTATTATCCAGACTGCTGTTCCGGTAAATATGTTTAGTAATGAGGTTTTCGACGCTTCCATACCCGGAAAAGACACCAGCATTGATCTTTGCATTGTGTAGATAGAAGCGCACGCATCAGCGAGCGATATATTACGGAGTGTCTTTAGCACCGGAGAAGCGGAACGTTTTGCTTTCACCATACCGATAATAGCAATTGTTATTTTAGTGAACGTATATGCGGCAACGGTGATCATAACTATCTGATTAAACGCTCTGCCCCGTTGCTCTACAGCGGATAACACGTTGACTCCTATAATACAAAACGAGAGTACAATCAACAAAATTCCGCTGAGGCGTCTTGCAAAAAATTCTATATTTTTATCCTGCTTTGCTTTTTGTCTTATTCTTAATATGCAATATCGGGTTACGGCAAGCACAACGTAATATGCACCTAATGTAATAAACCACCACGAGTGTGTGATAAATCCTAAAACGCAGTTGCAAGCTGCATACGCAGTATTTATTAAAAGACTGATATACGGATTTTTTGCAAATTCTGCTATTTTCATTTTATGCCTTTAATAATGGGTATTAAAGCTATGAGCATAATTATTCCGAGCAGGCCTATAAGTGTGCCCCAGATAATCTGGTTCCACACAAGACACATACACATTCCAACGCCTAAAACCAGGGCGCTTAGCACTGCATAAAGTGCGCGAAGAATGTTCTTGCCGTTCAGTTTCGGGAGCTTTTTGTTCTCCATTTTGCACCAGACTATTATGGTGGCTAAGCCCAGCACTATTCCGGCACTCCCAAATGCTATGCCCTCATAAAACATATTCCACTCGGGCAGCAGTGCCATACACATACCCAGCGCAAACAAAACTGAGCTTGCTGTTCCAAAAATCAGTGCAAAAAAACTACTCTTTTTCATAAATTTTCCTCCTTTATTATTCCAACACTTGTGTTTTTATTGCAAATAAAGTATAATTGTTTTTTGGAAGCAAAACAATCATCAAAAACACAACAATTGTTGGAATAATGCGATTTTTGACCATCAATTTTCAGATAAGTGTTGGAATAATGGTTGCAAAAAAATTTTGGAGATAAAAAAATGAACACAAAAAACAACAAGCGCAGGCTACTCTCGCAGGAAAAGATAGGCAGGGCCTTTGTAGAGCTGCTGCAGGAGAGAAATCTTAACGAAATTACGGTGTCGGACATTATAAAGCGCACGGGACTAAACCGCAGCACCTTTTACGCAAATTATATGGATATTTTTGACCTTGCCGACAAGACGAGGCAGACTTTAGAGAACGAGTTCAGCAATCTTTTTGCCGATTACGACTATTTTAACGAGCGCAGCGGCGCGTTAAAGATGTTCAGGCACATAAAGGAAAATCAGCTTTTTTACAACACCTACTTTAAGCTTTGTTATGATGATAAGCATTTAATATCGGTGTACGACAAAGCCAGAGCAGAAAAAGAGCAGCTTGACTCTAACATAAAGTACCACATAGAGTTTTTCAGAAACGGGCTCAACGCCATTATAAAGCTGTGGCTGGCGGGCGGCTGCAAGGAGTCCCCCGAGCAGATGGCCGAGGTTTTAAAGCAGGAATACCGTGGCAGATAGTATTTTTCGAGGTGTTTTATGATTAAAATTATTGCGCAGATTATTGGCATTGTTGCCATGATTTTTAACATTTTCTCCTACCAGTGTAAAAACAAAAGACTGCTCATTTTAATGCAGTTTTGCGGCGCATCGCTGTTTTGTATTAACTATTTTTTACTGGGGGCATACGTTGGCGGTATGCTCAACGTGTTGTCGGTATTAAGGGCGGCGGTGTTTTTGGCAAAAGATAAGCTTCGCGCTGAGCACATCGCCTGGCAGATAGGTTTTGGCATCTGCTTTTTTGTGGTTTACGGGTTATCCTTCACGGTTTTGGGCACCCAAGCGAGCGCATTCAATTTAATAACCGAGCTGCTGCCGGTTATTGCAATGGTGCTTGCGACAATAGGATACAGGCTGAAAAACGCGGCGGCAATACGAAAAATATCAATTTTCGCCTCACCAATGTGGCTTATTTATAACTCGATTGTCGGCTCCATTGGCGGAATTATCTGCGAGTCGTTCGCGCTTGTTTCGATTATCGTCGGCATCATCCGCCACGATATAAAAAAGGCAGAGTAAAAACAAGCCACGGCGCAGTTATGAGTTATGAGTTATATTGTAGGGGACGGCGTTTACGACGTCCCGCTGCGCAGACGGATTTATTTTTCAGGTGATTATATGGACATACCAAATCGCAAGCCCACCCGCTGCAAAAATTTTGATTATTCATCAGCCGGCGCATATTTTATAACGATATGCACCCATAACAAGCAGAAAATATTATGTGATATTGTAGGGGCGCGGGTGTCCGGTGGACACCTCTGCGAAGCAGAAGCGCCGACCGAGGCGGCAGCCGAGACCGGCAATATGTATACTACAGTCAGTAAAACTGACATCGTAGGGGAGGGTCTCTGCGCCCTCCCGTCAATAAAACTAACCAAAATAGGCGAAATTGTTGACGAATCAATTAAATATATTAACAATTATAAAAATATATCGGTTGATAAATATGTTATAATGCCAAATCACGTACATTTGATTATTAAAATTGAACCAAACGAAATTTTTGACCAGTCGGGAGGGCACGGAGACCCTCCCCTACAAGTGTACAATGTTATTGGCAGGTTTAAATCTTTTACTGATAATAAATATAACGGTCAGCTTTGGCAGCGTTCCTTTAACGACCATATTATCCGTGATGAAAAGGATTATCTGGTGCGGTGGAATTATATTGACTCAAACCCTGCAAAATGGTGCGATGACAGGTATTATGCCGAATAAATAAAATTATATTATTTTCCACCAAAACTGCATTTAGGCAATACAACCCTGCGCAAGCAGGACTTCATCGCAAAGCGATTTCATCCGCCGCAGGTGGATTTCACCCGTCGCAGACGGATTTATTTTTATTTGTTGCGGCCAATTTTTTAAGCCGAAAATCAACTAAAAAAGAGAGAACAAATCAAATTAACGACTTGTTCTCTCTTTGTGTTTGTAATATATATTTAAGCTTCTTGATTTTTATTCCTCAGAATTTGTGTCGGAATTTGCAATAGCATTCATCTCTTCGGCGGGTGCTTCTTCAGCAGCCTCTGTCTGAGCGGGTTCTACCGCAATATTTTCTGCGTTTACAACCTCTGTCTGAGTGGCTGCGAGGGCGTTTTTCTTATCGGTATACACCCTTAAAAGCACGAAGGCGGTCATAAATGCGGCGGCGAGGACCACGAAAACAATGCTTAAAACGGTTGTCTGACCCGTTACAATGCTAAGGGTCGGGGTGACAATCATTTTCTCGCTATCCATAGATGCGGTGATTTTCTCAATTATCGCGCCGTTTAGTAAAAATCTTTCGGCAATGGTTACGGTAGCGCCAATAGAGAACACTATGCTCAGCCACCTAAAGCCCTTGAACTTAGGCCAGCGGCAGCCGTAAATTGCCAGCGCAAACAGTAAAATCGTAATCCAGAGCGCAAGGTTAAAGGTGCCGTTTTGCAGATATTTTATAACTGTTATCACACTTTTGTCCTCTACCTCGGTCACAATCTCGCTGACGTCGGGGAGAGATGCTATAATCTCATCGGCGTTTTGCTCGACCTCGGCTATAAGCTCCTCTTTGAGCTTTGCCTTAATTTCCTCGGGAGTGTGGTCCTCAAATTCCTCTTCGGGAGCCATTTGCATGAAAATATCGGCAATTTCTTCGATATTATCGTTGGCAATTTTAATTAAAGCATCTCTGTTTAAGGACTTCTCACCCGTCTTACCGCTCAGCGCTGCGGCGGCATCTTTGGAGTAAAGCTCAATAAAATCTTTTACGGCCTTAGATTTCATAATATCGTCAATAACCTCGGCAGGAGCGCCAAATTCGCTCATTTCGTTCTCTAAATCAAGCTCGTCGTCGGGGATAAGCTGAGAATAATCTATGCTTGTTATAATTTTATGTATGGTTTTTGGCTTTGTAAGACTGCTCGCCGCGCTGATTACGGGCGATGCAAAAAGCACAACGCACAGCACAATGCTCAAAAACACTGCGGTGATAATTCCCAAAACGTTAAGAATAATTTTTACTGCCTTCATTTTCTGCCTCCAAAAAGGTGAATTTAGTTAACAATGGAAAAGGTCAAATTTTCAAAGAAAATTTGGTACAAAATCGAAGATTTTGCGGCGAAACAGAACTGTTTTGCCTACCTGATTTTCATTATAATGATTGTAGTTGGTCAAAACGTTTTTTACCGTTTTGACAAGCCGATGAAATCGGCATCGCAATTTTGAAAATCAAAATTGCACGACATTCATTGCAATGGAAAAGGTCAAATTTTCAAGGAAAATTTGGTACAAAATCGAAGATTTTGCGGCAAAACAATTCTGTTTCGCCACCTTTTCCATTATTATACCTTATTTTCAAATAATTACAAGCCGTTATTTTGTAGCATATAACATTGACCGAAATCTAAATTTTTGATATTATATATTTAACTTGAATTTAGGAGTCTTTTTGATGCTAGATAACTTTTTCTCGGTTTTTTCGCAGGTTGTAGTGCTGTTTTTCCTGATTTTTGTTGGATTTTTATGCGGAAAGCTCAAATTTTTGAGTGAAAGCTCCACAAAGGCGCTTACCGACCTCGTTTTGTACTTTGCAACCCCGTGTATGATAGTAAAATCGTACCTTATTGAGTACGACACTCAGCTTTTAAAAAGCATGGTGGTGTCAATTGTAATATCGCTTTTAATTCATATTGGCTTTATTGCGCTGGCAACGGTGATGTTCAAAAAAGAGCACAAGCAAATCTATCGTTTTTCTACCGTTTTCTCAAACGCCGGATATATGGCTCTGCCGCTTCAGTACGCGGTTTTGGGCGATATCGGTGTGTTTTTAGGCGCAGGCTACGTTGCGGTGTTCAATTTGGTGCTCTGGACCTACGGCGTTATGTGTATGCAGAAAAACAAAGAGAATTTTAATCTTAAAAAGGTTATAATAAACCCCGGCGTTTTGAGCGTAATTATAGGAATTATCATATTTATTTTTAGACTCCCACTGCCCGAAATTTTAACCTCGGCAATAGGCCACATGGCAAACCTAAACACCCCTTTGCCTATGATAATTATCGGTTTTTACCTTTCTAACATAAAATTCAAAGAGCTGCTTTGCGACTACAAAAATTATATTATCTGCGGCGTAAGGCTGCTTTTGTTCCCGGCTATTGCGCTTGTTGTTATGTACCTTGCAGGTGTTAGAAGCGATATGCTTTATTCCATGACCATTGCCGCCTCTGCCCCAACCGCCGCCGCAACAACAATGTTCAGCGTAAAGTACGGCCACAACCCGAAAATATCGGTAAGCGCGGTGAGTCTTAGCACAATTTTGTCCCTGATAACAATGCCGCTTATGGTAGCGCTGGCAATGCTTATTGGATGAGGTAAATTATGAAAATTTTAGTAATATCGGACTCGCACGGGGCCGAGGGGAATTTGTTTGAATGTTTAGAAAAAGAAAGCGATGCAAACTACGTAATTTTTCTGGGCGACGGGCTAAAGGATATCGAGTCCTTTCAGCCGCTTTTTTCCTCAAAAACCTTTTATATGGTGCAGGGCAATTGCGATTTTTTCTCCCCCTACCCCACCACCACAAGCGTTAATATAAGCGGAAAAAACGTGGTGTTTACCCACGGGCATAATTACTCGGTTAAACAGTCGTTGTCGACTATAAAAAGCCTTGCAAAAGCAAATGAGGCCGATATCTGCCTGTTCGGGCACACCCACGTCCCGTTTTACGACTTTTATGATGGCTGTCTTTATTTAAACCCCGGAAGTATAAACGAAAATAAAGCAAACAAAGCAACCTACGCGGTAATTGAGATTAAAGATAACAAAATCCTGCCGAGTATAAGGGAAATATAAATATAAAAAAAGAGGCGCTGGCCTCTTTTTTTTAGTTATATTATTTGCTTCGCAAATAGTTATATTTTTGATAAATCAAAAGTTATATTACTCGCTTTAGCTCGTAGTTATATTATATTCGCCTTAAAAACTCGCAAAGCGAATAACACTCGGCGTTAGCCGAATATCACTGCTTTGCAATATAACTCGCCGAAGGCGAATATAACTGTTTTGCCAAACGGCAAAACATAGTTATATTATTTGCTTCGCAAATAGTTATGATTTTGATAAATCAAAAGTTATGATACTCGCTTTGCTCGTAGTTATGATATATTCGCCACAAAAACTGCCGAAGGCACCATAACAATGCGAAGCATTTCATAACTGCGTAGCAAAATAACTCGCCGAAGGCGAATATAACTGTTTTGGCCGAACGGCCAAAACATTATCCCTCATTATACCCTCGTTTAATATATAATACAAAACGCAAATAAAAAGGTCAGAAAAATAAAAATCTACACAAAAACTTCAAAAATGTACCTTATATTTTATATGTAAAATGTTTTTATTATATTATATATATAATTATTATATTTTAGGGTTGAAAAATGTTAATAACTATGATAAAATGTTAAACAGATTATTATGACTTTTATATATATTTTTTTATGGGTGGTAAAATTATGCAAATAGAATCGTTATCAGACATATGGTCGGCCGTATGCGATGAGGTCAGGCTTGACATAAATGAAATTGCCTTTAACGTATGGATAAAGGACCTTCATCCCGTATCTTTAAATAACGGCGTGCTTACTTTGTCAATATATTCTGACTATAAAAAGCAGATTGTAGAAGCCAACTATATGCACATCTTAAAAAATGCCGTAAAAAACATTATGGGCATAGATATGGAAATTTTCATTGTGTTAGAGGATGAAAACGGCGCGCTTGTAAAGGATGAACCGGCGTCAGCTGGCGGCTCGTTTGAGAGCTCCTTTACCTTCGATAATTTTATTGTCGGTTCGTCTAACCGTTTTGCCCACGCGGCATCTATGGCGGTTGCGGACAACCCCGCGCTGATATATAACCCTCTTGTAATTTACGGTACAAGCGGCGTTGGTAAAACTCACCTGCTCTACGCCATAAAAAATCACATGGCCAAAAAGCTGCCCGGTAAAAAGGTAGTTTTCGTTCGAAGCGAGGACTTTACAATTCAGCTTATAAACGCAATTCACGACGGCGGAATTGAAGATTTCAGACTCAAATACCGCAACGCCGACGTTTTGCTTATGGATGACGTTCAGTTTATTGCGGGCAAGGAGCAAACGCAGGAGGAGTTTTTCAACACCTTTAACACGCTTTTTGAAAACAACAAGCAGATAGTCGTTACAATGGACCGTCCGCCGAGAGACGTTAAAACGCTGGACGAGAGAATACGCTCGCGCTTTGAAAGCGGTCTGTTTGCCGACATTACCCCGCCCGATTTTGAAACCAGGGTCGGCATTATAAGAACCAAGGCCGAGCTTTTGGACATAAAGCTGGACGAAAACATAATCTACTACATTGCCGAGCACATAAAAATGAACACAAGGCAGTTAGAGGGCGTTGTTAAAAAGCTTCAGGCATTTATAAAAATTCAGAATGCCGTGCCTACAATATCTACCGTTCAGGGCTTTATAAGGGATATTATTAACGACAACCAGCCCGAGCCTATAAAGATAGAAAAGATAATTTCCGAGGTGGCTCGTACATATAACGTGACCGAGGGCGATATTTTATCCAACCGCCGCACCGCCGAGCTTGCAATAGCAAGGCAGATTTCTATGTACATAGCAAGAGAAACCACCGAGCTTTCATACAAGGCAATTGGAGAAAGCTTCGGCAAGGACCACTCAACAGTGCTGTATTCCTGCAGGCAGATAGAAAAGTTTATGCGCGATAACTCCTTCGAGCGCGACACCATAAACGATATTATAAAGAATTTGAAAAGCGAATAAATTTAATGTGCCTTTGGCACAGTTATATTATTTGCTTCGCAAACAGTTATGATTTTGATAAATCAAAAGTTATGATACTCGCTTTGCTCGTAGTTATGATATATTCGCCTTAAAAACTGCCGAAGGCATCATAACAATGCGAAGCATTCCATAACTGCTTCAGCATCATAACTCGCCGAAGGCGAATATAACTGTGCGCTCCGAGCCCCGCTTGGCAAAATATAAATTTTTCAAATTATATAACCGAGTCGACAAATCATAGCTTTGATAAACAAAGTATTCCGGCTTGGCCCCGAGCCCTGCTCGGTTGCGGGAGTTTACATAATTCGCTATTTTTCCACATTATTAACCTTAATTAACAGTAAAGTTACTAACACCCTGTTAGTTAACGGTTAAAAGCAAAAACTTATCAAATTTTTATTCTTTAAATTATCAACCTGCAAAATGGCTCTATACAGTGGGGCGCAAAGGTTTTCAACCGAATTAACACCCCCTACTATTACTACAAAAAATTATATATACATTTATTTTTATTTGGAGGCAAATGTATGAAATTCATAATAAATAAAAATAATCTTTCGGCGGCCGTAAATAATCTCTCACGCGCGGTAGCCACAAAATCGGCAATACCGGTACTGGAGGGCATATTCATTAAGGCGGGTAAAGATACTTTAACCCTTACCGCCTATAATTTAGAGCTTTCTATGACCAAAACCGAGCACTGCAGAGTAGTAAAAGAGGGCAGTGTTGTAATTAACGCAAAGCTGCTGGGCGAGATTTTGCGCAGACTAAGCTCCGACGAGGTTGTTTTAGAGTGTGACGATAAACTTATGTGCCACATCACCTGCGGCTCGGCCAAGTTTGATATTATGGGTATGGCGGCGGCCGATTACCCCGAAATACCCGAGCAGCCCGACTCTGCCGACATTGTAATAGACGGCGAGCAGTTAAAGCGCCTTGTTCGTCAGACAGGCTTTGCCGTGGCTCAGATAGAGGGCACCCGCCCGATTTTAACCGGCATTAACGTATCTGTAGAAAACGGCCTTTTAAAATTCGTTGCAATAGACGGCTACAGATTGGCTATAAGACAGGAGCCTATTAAGTGCGAGCAGGAATTCAACATAGTCGTTTCCAGCAAGGCAATAACCGACGCCGTTAAGATTTTGTCCGACGAAGAAGAGCAGGTGAATTTAAGAATCTCAAAGCGCAATATCTCGTTTGAGATTAACGGCTACGTTTTAATTTCAAGACTTCTCGAGGGCGAGTTTGTAGATTATAAAAAGGTTATTCCGCAAACCTTTATGCAAACTATCGAGCTATCTACCAGACAGTTTATAGATATTATAGAGCGCATCTCGCTTATTATTTCTGATAATTTCTCGACTCCGCTCAGATGTATGTTCAAAGAGGGCGAGGTTATGTTTACTTCCGCCTCAAGCGTTGGCCGAGCAACCGAAACTGCCGAAATAAATCTGCAGGGCCCCGACTTTGAAATCGGTCTTAACAACCGCTATTTACTGGACGCTCTGCGTGCTTGCGAGACCGACACGGTAAGCGTAAAATTCAACGGAGGTTCATCGGCCGTAATTATAAAGCCGCTTAAGGGTGATGACTTTATTTATATGGTTATGCCGATGAAGTTAAAATAATATGCAAATAGTACCAATAAAAGAAGAATATATAAGACTTGACTCATTCTTAAAGCTCGCAGGGCTAATCTCTACGGGCGGAATGGCCAAGGTTCTGGTGCAAGACGGACAGGTTAAGGTAAACGGTGAGGTTTGCCTTATGCGCACCAAAAAACTACGCAAGGGCGACGTAGTTGATTTTGACGGCAATTTAGCTGAGGTAGGATAAATATGCAGGTACATTCTGTAAAAATCAAGAATTTCCGCAATATAACCGATATGGAGTTTGAGGTCGACCCATACAAAAACGTGCTTTTTGGCTCTAATGCAATGGGAAAGACCAACATTTTAGAGGCTATATGGCTGTTTTCGGGCGCAAAATCGTTTCGGAACGGCAAGGAAAAGGATTTAATTAAATTCGGCGAGCAGGCCGCCAAAATCAGTATAGATTTTACGGGCTACGGCACCAGAAAGACTGCCGATATCGTAATTGACTCTAAATCAAAGCAGTTTTTTATAAACGGCAAAAAAAGAGCATCAGCAGGCAGAATTTTAGGTGTATTCAACGTTGTTGCCTTCTCGCCCGATGACCTTAGAATCGTAAAAGAGGAGCCGGAATTTAGACGCCGCTTTTTAGATTCGCTCATTTCCCGCTGCGAGCCCGCCTATTTAAACGCACTGCTTCGGTTTAACAAAATCCACGCGCAGAGAAATAAGCTCTTAAGGGATTATTCGTTTAATAACACCCTTCCTATTAAAGACCTTATAAGCAGTATTAACGAGGTTATGTTCACCGAGGCCGCAACCATAGCCGAGTACCGCAAGGAGTACGTAAAGCTGCTTAATAAATACGGCTCGCGCTACTATCACAGAATGAGCGGTAAGAAGGAAACCTTTAATATAGATATTGCCACAACGGTGCACCGTTTTTACAGAGAACTGGTTGAGGATAGCCTTGATTATGACATTAAGCACTGCACCACCAAATACGGTCCTCACAAAGATGAGCTGGCAATTGAGGTTAACGGCAAATACGCCAGAAATTACGCTTCCCAGGGTCAGCAGCGCTCGGTTGCGGTGGCTTTAAAGCTTGCCGAGGCCGAAATTATAAGGGTAAAAACGGGAGATATGCCCGTGCTTATAATGGATGACGTTTTAAGTGAATTAGACCCCGAGCGTCAGGCGTTTATACTCAATTTTACAAGAAGAATGCAGGTGTTTGTCTCCTGCTGCGACATTTCAAACTTTATGCACATGAGGCGCGGTCAGGTTTACAGAGTAAAATACGGCACTATAGAGAAGGTAGATCATGTTTATACACTTGGGACAAACTACAACAGTAAAAAAGAGTGATATTGTAGGTATTTTCGACCTTGATACCTCAACAGTTTCGGTCCACACCCGAAATTTTCTAAAAAAAGCCGAACAGAATAATCAGGTTATAAACGTAAGTACAGAGCTTCCAAAATCTTTCGTTATAACCTCGAACGGCAAAAAGAATCAAACAGTATATATTTCTCAGCTCGCAGCATCTACACTGGAAAAGCGCAGCGAGAATTTTCTAAAGGAGTAAAAAAATGGATAACGTAATAGAAAACCTTCCTGTAACCGAAAGCTACGACGAAAGCTCAATACAGGTGCTCGAAGGTCTTGAGGCCGTAAGAAAGCGCCCGGGTATGTATATTGGCTCAACGGGAGAGCGTGGTCTGCACCACTTGGTTTACGAGATTGTAGATAACTCAATCGACGAAACCTTGGCAGGCTTTTGCGATAAAATCACGGTTGACCTATTAGATGACGGCATTGTAAGGGTAGAGGATAACGGCCGTGGTATTCCGGTTGGTATTCACCCGCAAAAAGGAATTCCCACAGTAAGCGTTGTTTTCACCATTCTGCACGCGGGCGGTAAGTTCGGCGGCAGCGGTTATAAGGTATCGGGCGGTCTGCACGGCGTTGGCGCCAGCGTTGTTAACGCGCTTTCAGAGTGGCTCGAGGTTGTTGTAAAAGACGGCAAGCATATCCACCGCCAGCGCTACGAAAAGGGCAATATCGTTAACGATTTAGAGATTATCGGCGACACTACCGAAACCGGTACAACCGTAACATTCAAGCCCGACCCGAATATTTTTACCGACACTACAGAGTATGATTACGATACACTTCTTAACCGTCTTCGTGAGCAGGCCTTCTTAAACGCAGGCATACGCGTAGTGCTTACCGATAAGCGCACCGACAGAGAGCCGCGCAGTGATGATTTACATTTTGAGGGCGGTATAAAGAGTTACGTAGAGTTTTTACTCGAAAAATCAAAAAAAGACCGCATAATAGACGACGTTATCTATCTTTCAGCCCAAAACGGTGACTCCTCGGCCGAGGCAGCGCTGCTCTGGTGCACAGGCTACGATTCTAAAATTATGTCGTTTGCCAACACAATTCACACAATAGACGGCGGTACTCACGAGTCTGCATTTAAAAACTCGCTAACAAAGGCTATAAATAAGCACGGCTTAAAGTTTAAAATACTAAAAGAAGCCGACCCACGCTTAAAAAGTGATGATATTAACGAGGGCCTTATAGCCGTTATTTCGGTAAAGCTTACCGACGCTCAGTTTGAAAGCCAGACCAAAGCCAAGCTCGGTAACACCGCAATGGGCACACTCGTTAATAATATGGTCAGCGAGAAATTGCTCGAGTATTTAGAGGAAAATCCCGCCGTTGCAAAGGTTATTTTAGATAAATCAATTGCCTCCTCCAACGCGCGTGAGGCCGCCCAGAAGGCAAGGGACTTACAGCGTCAGAAAACAGGTATTGCAGGCAAGGTAAGAATGCCCGAAAAACTGACCGACTGTATATCTAACGACCCGACTAAGACCGAAATCTTCATAGTAGAGGGTGACTCGGCAGGCGGCTCGGCAGTAGAGGGCAGAAACTCAACCTATCAGGCAATCTTACCACTCTGGGGTAAAATGCTTAACGTTGAAAAAGCCAGGGCAGATAAAGTCTACGGTAACGATAAGCTAACCCCCGTTATAGTAGCTTTAGGCACAGGAATTGCCGAGAATTTCGATATTGAAAAACTCAGGTACGATAAAATAATTATCATGGCCGATGCCGACGTTGACGGCTCGCACATCAGAACGCTTTTGTTAACCTTTTTCTTCCGTTATATGCCCCAGCTTATTGAAACGGGCCACGTGTACTTAGCACAACCGCCGCTTTACAGAGTTGCAAAGGGCAAAAAGCATTTCGATGCCTTTACCGACGAAGAAAAAGCTAAATATATAGAAGAACTTGGCGGTCAGGCCGACGTTCAGAGATATAAGGGTCTTGGTGAAATGAACCCCGAACAGCTGTGGGAAACCACCCTCGACCCCGAGCGCAGAACGTTGCTCAGAGTTACAATGTCCGACGCCGCCGCAGCCGACGAAATCTTCGTAACCCTAATGGGCGAAGAGGTAGAACCGAGACGCAAATTCATCGAAGAAAACGCAATCTTCGCAACAGATTTAGACATCTGATCTCGATATATAATAAAAATGACTCTAAAAGCCTCCCTTGCCTAAAGGGAGGTGGCACGGCAAAGCCGTGACGGAGGGATACAAAACGGAAAGAAAGCATAATGTAAATTTAACTGCAAACGCAAAAGCATTGCGAAAAAATATGACCAAAGAAGAACGTCATTTGTGGTACGACTTTTTACGTTTTTATCCCGTAAGGTTTTTAAGACAAAAGGTTATTGATGATTTTATTGTAGATTTTTATTGTAGCAAGGCAAAAATCATAATTGAGCTTGACGGCTCACAGCATTTTGAGGAAAAAGGACTTATTAAAGATAAAATAAGAACACAAAAAATTCAAAAAAGAGATTTAACCGTAATTCGCATACCTAATAATTTAATAAATCAGAATTTTAAAGAGGTTTGCGAATACATTGATTTTTGTGTTAATGAGGCTACAAAACAATAACGTATAATGTGTGTTATTTATTTTATGAATAAGTAGTATTATCCCTCGCCTCCCTTGGCCTTTAGGGAGGTGGCACGGCAAAGCCGTGACGGAGGGATATAAAACAAAAATATATTGTTTGCAATATATAGCATTATAAAAATAAATAAGTATGAATCCCTCAGTCAGCTTCGCTGACAGCTCCCTTTAGGCAAGGGAGCCTTTGAGGTCTCCCTTCTTTTATGCAAGGGAGGCAGAAGTATAATCTCGCAATTTAAGGAGAAAACAAAATGGCAAAGCAAGAAAATGTTTACTGGCCCGAGACCGAACAAACGCAGGTTCATCCGGTCGAAATAGTAGACGAAGTAAAACAAAGTATGCTCCAATACGGTATGTCGGTGCTTGTTGGCCGTGCCCTGCCCGACGTTCGTGACGGCTTAAAGCCGGTTCACCGCCGTATTATTTACACAATGTATGAAAACGGACTCACTCCCGACAAGGCGTATCGTAAGTGCGCCGATACCGTTGGTAGTGTGCTTGGTCGTTACCATCCGCACGGTGACTCCTCTGTTTACGATGCAATGGTTCGTATGGCGCAGGATTTCTCTCTGCGCTACCCGTTAATCGACGGCCACGGTAACTTTGGTAATATCGACGGCTACCCCGCCGCTGCTTACCGTTATACCGAGTCCAGAATGAACCGTTTGTCACTTCACATGATGGACGATATCGAAAAAGACACCGTTGATTTTGCGCCCAACTATGACGACCGTCTAAAAGAGCCCACCGTACTTCCCGTTCGCTTCCCGCAGCTGCTCGTTAACGGCTCATCGGGTATCGCATTCGGTATGGCAACCGAAATTCCTCCGCACAATTTGGCCGAGGTTATAGACGGTATGTGCTGCCTTATCGATAATCCCGAGGCCGACCTGCAGGAAATCTGCCAGTACATTAAGGGCCCCGACTTCCCAACAGGCGGCACAATTATGGGCCGTTCCGGTATCAGAGCCGCCTATGCTACGGGCCGAGGCAAAATCGTGCTTCGCGGTAAGGCCGAAATTGAGGAGAAAAAAGACGGCAAATTCCGCATAGTTATAACAGAAATTCCCTACAAGGTTCGCAAAAAGGACCTCGTTAAGCATATCTATGACCTCGCAGCCGATAAGCGCATTGAGGGCATTGATGACGTTGTAGACTACTCGTCTAAGCGTGACGGCGGTATAAGAATTATTGTTGACGTTAAAAAGGACGCAAACCCGCAGGTTGTGCTCAATAAGCTTTACTCCTACACAGCTTTGCAATCCACCTTTGGCGCAATTTTGCTTGCCATAGTTAACGGCAAACCGCAGATTTTAACCTTAAAAGAGATTTTACAAAACTGCATTGACTTCCAGTGCCAGATTATTGCCCGCAGAACCGAGTTCGATAAGAGAAAAGCCGAAGAGCGCGCCCACATCTTAAAGGGACTGAAAATTGCGCTCGACTTTATTGACGAGGTTATCGCAATAATTAGAAACTCCAAAACCATACCCGAAAGTAAAGAGGCTCTCTCCGAGCGCTTTGATTTAGACGATATCCAGACAACCGCTATTGTCCAAATGCCTTTGGGCCGTCTGGCAGGTTTAGAGAAACAAAAGATTTTGGACGAATTAGACGAAAAGCTCGCATTTATTAAGGAGTGCGAGGAAATCTTAGCTTCCAGAGAGCGCATTTTAGACATCGTTAAGACCGAATCTCTCAATCTTCGTGACCGCTTTGCAGACGAGAGAAAGACCGATATCTCCGACGTTGCAGGCGAGGTTGATATTGAGGATCTTATCCCCAATGATGAGTGCGTTATCACCATGACCGATAAGGGCTATATCAAGCGCCTGCCGTCTGATACTTACTCGGCTCAGCACCGCGGCGGAGCAGGTATTAAGGGCCTTACTACAAGGGAGGGCGATATCGTATCAAATATGTTTATCTGCCACAACCACGACTATTTAATGCTCTTTACCAACCTCGGCCGCCTTTACAGAATTAAGGCCTACGAAATTCCCGAGGGCTCACGTACAGGCAAGGGTATGAACGTTGTAAATATCCTGCCCCTTATGCCTGATGAGAAGATTATAAACATCTTAACCGTCGGCGAGGACCTAAAGGACAACAGCTATATTTGTATGATTACTAAAAACGCTGTGTCCAAGCGTACCGAGCTCGATGCATTCAAAAATGTTCGTAAAACAGGTATCATCGCAATTTCTATTGACGAGGGCGATGAACTCGCATTCGTTGCCAAAACCACAGGCAATAACTCTCTGCTTGTTGCCACAAAGAAGGGCTACGCTATCCATTTCGACGAAAATCAGATTCGTTCAATGGGCCGTCAGGCAAGAGGTGTACGTGCTATAAGAATGCGCGAGGGTGACGAGGTTGTATCTGTTACAGTATGTAATGAGGACACAACTCTCCTCACCGTTACCGAAACAGGCTACGGCCGCAAGAGCAGCATAGCCGATTACCGACTCCAGTCCAGAGGAGGCAAGGGTATAATCAACTACCGCGTTGCAAAGTATGGCGACGTTGCCAACGTGCTTGCGGTTGATGACACTGAAGACGTTATAATAATTGCCTCCAACGGCATAATAATAAGAATTCCCGTGGCTGAAATCAGCACCTTCTCACGTCCCGCAAAGGGTGTAAGAGTAATGCGCGTGCCCGAGGACGAGAAGATTTTATCTGTCGCCGTTGCCGAGCACGATGAGGCCGAGGTCAACGCTACCCCCGATGCCCCCGACGCCGACGCAGCTGATGTGGGAAATGAACCTGACCCCGCAGACTATGATGCAGATGAGGTAGTAAACACCGAGGAATAATATGTGCCTACGGAATTGTAGGAGCGAACATTGTTCGCCCGCTATGGTACGCACTAAATAATATTACACCGTAGGGGACGGCGCTTGCGACGTCCCTCCACATTTCGCCCTGTTTTTTGGTAAAGGGCGCACTAAACGGCTTCGCCACTTCCCGCGCCCTCCCGTTACGGTGAGCACTCGGCAAAATTTATTGATAAAACGTAGGGACCGGCATTGTGCCTTCGGCACAGTTATATTCCGCCGTTGGCTCAGTTTTATTCGGCAATGCCGAGTTATATGATGCTGCGCATCGTTATAATGGTTATGATTAGTCGAAACATCTGAGTTTCGACACAAAATCTTTGATTTTGTGACAAATTTTCTTTAAAAATTTGTCCATAACCATTGCAATGAGTGTTGTGCAAAATTAAATTTTGTAATTTAATTTTGCTAAAGCTACTTAAAAAGTGGCTTGTCGAAGCGCTTTAAAGCGTTTCG
>JAFSCI010000060.1 GCA_017436815.1 Clostridia bacterium | reverse complement strand
TTCATCCCTTTTCGGAAAAAGAATTTATAAGTAAAGGAGCATAATTATGGGAATTTTTGATAATTTTAAAAATTTACTCAACGTTTCACCTGATGAAGATGATGATATCGGTGCTCAAGTAGAGCCTGAAGAAGAGATTGAAGAAGAAAGAGATATATTTTCTAAAAAAAGAGAAGCATCTTCACGCCCTGCGTATACTGAAAGAACAGAAAAACGCAATAAGGTAGTCAGCTATAATGCTACACCTTCGCAGATGCAGGTTGTACTTGTTAAGCCCGAACGCTATGAAGAGGTTAAAGACATAGCAGATCATTTAAACAACAAAAAGACTGTTGTGTTAAATTTAGAAATCACAAATAAAGAAAACGCACGTCGCATAATAGACTTTTTAAGCGGTGTTGCATATGCGAATAGGGGTACTGTTAAAAAGATTGCAAACAGCACGTTTTTAATTGCTCCTGCTAATGTAGATTTTGCCGGCGAAATGTTAATAGATGAGTTTGAAGACTCTAAAATTTATTTTTAATGGATACATTTGTTCTTGCGGCACGCTTTAAAGATGCGGTAAATCTTTCGGAACAAAAGGATATACCAAAATTCCTGGGATTTTTGTCCGAAGATGAAGCAGGCTATATGGGCCTTCTTGCTAAAAACAGCAACGTGAAAATTGTTTTTTACGGTGGGTACCCACAAGCCGAGCGTACATATGTGGGCTTTTTCCCCGATAGAATGTGTCCGGAAGATAATTTGGATTTATTTAACATTACAGCGCTTACCTTTACATTTCGAAAAACTGATATATTAACTCACAGAGATGTTTTGGGAGCATTAATGTCACTTGGCATCGAACGTGACACCGTAGGTGATATTCTTATAGAAAAGGGACGAGCTGTTGTATTTTTAAACAGCAAAATAGCCGATTATGTTGTTAACAATATTACAAAAATTGGCCGAACAGGCGTTAGTGTACAATTCGGATACATCGACCCTTTGCCGCAAAAGAGTGAGTTAAAGGATATAACCTTAACCGTCGCAAGTCAAAGGATAGATGCAGTAGTAGCCGCACTTGCGGGTGTTTCAAGAACCGTTGCGTGTGAGCTGATTGAATCGGGTTTAGTGTTCGTAAACTCGGTAACGGTTAACAAAATTACGGCACAGGTTTCAAGCGGAGTCACTATTTCGGTGCGTCGATACGGTAAATTTGGTATTACCGATATTGGCGGTACCACCAAAAAAGGAAGAGTAATTATTAAAGCAACTAAATATATTTAGGGGGTCCTTGTTTATGCTAGAAAGCAGCAAAGTCAAAAACATACAGTTTAAAAAATCTAAAATGGGATACGACCAAACCGAAGTTGATGATTTTTTAGATGAGATTGAGCAAGATATTTTAGATGCCGAAAGTCAAATTTCAGCATTAAATGAAAAAGTAAAAGGTCTTGAAGCAGAAAATAACAATATTAAAATTTCGCAATCAAGCATACAGTCTGTTTTAGTATGTGCACAAAAGCTTGCAGATGAAATTGTGGAAAAAGCGCGTGTCGAGGCACAGGGAATTATCGATGCAGCAAAGGAAGATGCGGCGGCAACTCAGCACGAAAGCGAAACCCGCAGAATTGCTGCAGAGCAGGCCATAAAGCAGTTACTTGCTGATGCTGTAAAAAAATCCGAGGGTATGATAAATGCCGCTCACGATAGCGTCGCACGTCAACAACGTCTGTTTGATGATATAAAACGTCAAATTGCTAATTTTAAAAACGATATGCTGGCCAAATATAAGCAGCACGTTGAACTTTTAGCTCAAATGCCTGATGCGGTTTTAGTTAATGCAACCGAGGCGGCTGATAACGTTATAAACGCTACAGAACAAGAGGCTCAAGAAAAGCCGCAAGACGTACCCGAAACTGAAACAAAACAAGAAACTGACGATTCGAATAATCAAGAGGATAATTCGAATTCCGCAGATTCCAAGCAAAACGGTTTTACCGTTAACGTTCAAGCTTACGATGATGACGATGATGCAGATCAGACACCTTTATCATCAGAGGAAGACGACCCTGTAGAAAATGAAGAAATTGATTTTGGCAAATCTGATTTTTTCAACCTAAATAAATAATATACTTTGGAGCAAAAAAATGGAACAAGATTACAACAAGACACTTAATTTACCCAGTACAGAATTCCCCATGCGTGCAGGACTTCCTACCAGAGAGCCTGAAGCACTAAAGGCGTGGAACGAAAGCAACCTTTATAAAGAGCTTTTAAAGCATAACGAGGGCAAGCCCGTATATACTTTACACGATGGCCCTCCGTATGCAAACGGTATTATTCATATGGGTACCGCACTTAATAAGTCTCTTAAAGACTTTGTTTTAAAGTACAAGAATATGACCGGTTACAAAGCCCCCTATGTACCCGGTTACGATATGCACGGTCTACCCACAGAGCTAAAAGCAAGAAAGGCGGCCGGCGTTAATTCTAACGAGCGCATTTCGGCTTTAGAGCTTCGTAAAATGTGCCGTGAATTTGCTATTGGATTTGCCGATGATCAGCGCAAACAGTTTGAGCGTTTAGGCGTATTAGGTGAGTGGGATAACCCATATTTAACCCTTAAAAACGAATACGTTGCCAAGCAGGTAGAAGTATTTGGCGAAATGGCTAACAAGGGCTATATTTATAAGGGCTTAAA
This sequence comes from Clostridia bacterium, assembly GCA_017436815.1. GTDB lineage: Bacteria > Bacillota > Clostridia > Oscillospirales > Acutalibacteraceae > RGIG3013. The sequence continues at coordinate 8,279 of JAFSCI010000060.1, read as the reverse complement.
GCCGGTTTATTGGTGTTCTGAATGTCAAACTGCACTTGCTGAGGCTGAAATTGAGTATTCAGAAGATCCGTGCTATTCTATCTACGTTAAATTCCCCGTAATAGAAGATAACGGCAAATTAAGCGCTCTTGGCGCCGATATTTCAAAAACATATTTTGTTATCTGGACAACAACTACATGGACGTTACCGGCTAACCTTGCGATATGTGTAGGTCCCGAGTATGAGTATTCGGTTGTAAAGGCAAATGATGAATATTATATTCTTGCTACCGAGCTTATAAATTCTACACTTTCTGCCGCAGAAATTTCCGATTATGAAATTGTTGGAAAAATTAAGGGCAGCGAATTAGAATATATGAAAGCCGCTCATCCGTTTATTGAGCGTGAGTCTTTAGTAATCGTTGGTGACCACGTTACTTTAGAAAGCGGTACCGGTTGTGTTCACACTGCCCCCGGTCACGGTGTAGACGACTTTGAGGTTTGCCGTAAGTACCCGGAAGTTGGAATGGTTGTTCCCGTAGATAATAAGGGTATACTAACCGAAGAAGCAGGTATGTTTGCAGGTCTTACAACCGACAATGCAAATAAAGAAATTGCAAAATGGTTAGATGCAAATAATTATTTATTTGCAATAAGCAAAATTATTCACCAGTATCCACACTGCTGGCGTTGTAAATATCCTATTCTTTTCCGTGCAACAGAGCAGTGGTTCTGCTCGATTTCTGATTTTGCAGACGATGCCATTAAGGCTATTGAGTCTGTAGAGTGGGTTCCCGCATGGGGCGAAGACAGAATTAAGAACATGGTAAGAGACCGCAGTGACTGGTGTATTTCTCGTCAGCGTACCTGGGGCGTTCCTATTCCGATTTTCTATTGTGAAGATTGCGGAAAAGAGCTTATCAATCCTACAACAATTGCTAAAATTGTTGAGATTTTCAAGGCTGAGGGCGCAGATGCTTGGTATGCAAAGCCTGCTAGTGAACTTATGCCCGAAGGCTGCAAGTGCTCAGAGTGCGGTTGCACAAACTTCAAAAAAGAAACCGACATTATGGACGTTTGGTTTGACTCGGGTGTATCTCACGCTGCCGTTTTGGATAATCGTGATTATTTAGATTCACCCGCAGACCTTTATTTAGAAGGTGCCGACCAATACCGTGGTTGGTTCCAGTCATCGTTGCTTACAAGCGTTGCAACAAAGGGTGTAGCACCTTATAAGACTGTTGTTACACACGGTTGGGTTGTTGACGGTGAAGGCAAGAAGATGTCGAAATCTCTTGGCAACACCATTAGCCCTGATGAAATCGTTAACCAGTACGGTGCTGATATTTTAAGACTCTGGGTTGCATCGTCAGATTATCACGCTGATATAAGAATTTCTAAGGATATTCTAAAGCAGCTTTCTGAAATTTACAGAAAGATCCGTAACACAGCAAGATTTATCTTAGGTTGTATTTCGGACTTTAACCCCGATACCGATATGGTAGAGGACAGCGCACTCGAAGAAATCGATATTTTTGCTCTTGCAAAGCTCGATGAACTTGTTAAAAAGTGTCGTGAGGCTTATGACAACTTCGAGTATCACTTAATTTTCCACGCAATTCATAATTTCTGCGTTGTTGATATGTCTAACTTCTATTTAGACGTATTAAAAGACAGACTCTATGTTTGCGCTAAAGACAGTGTTACAAGAAGAGCTGCTCAAACAACAATTTACCGTATTTTAGATACCTTAACACGTCTTATTGCGCCTATTCTTTCGTTTACTGCCGATGAAATCTGGCAATTTATGCCGCACCAAGCATCGCACGACAAACGAAACGTATTATTCAACGAAATTCCTGCCGCAAAGGATAATACTGATGCTGCATTTATGGCTAGATGGGATAAGATTCATCTTATTCGCGAAGACGTTAAAAAGGCACTCGAAAATGCACGTAACGCTAAGGTTATAGGTTCATCGCTCGATGCTAAGGTAACTCTTTATGCAACAGGTGAGTATTATGATTTTGCAGCTTCGCTAGGCGAATTGCTCAAAACCGTACTCATTGTATCTGACGTAGAGTTAGTTAACCAAAACGGCGGCGAAAACTTCGGTACCGAAGGACTGGGCGTAAGCGTTGCGCACGCAGACGGCGAAAAGTGCGAGCGTTGCTGGGGCTTCTCCGGCACCGTAGGTCAGTGCGCAGAGCATCCTACGCTTTGTGCCAGATGTAGTCAGATTTTAAAATAATAACTATAATATTTGCAGTGCATAGAGTTATCTGTGCACTGCATTAAAAAAGAATGGAGAAGCTTAAATGGCATATATTATTGCAATTATTGCATCATTCCTGCTTCTTATAGTAGACCAGGTAACAAAGTATTTTGTAACTGTTAATATGACCTTAGCGACATCGGCACCAATGCCCGATGCTATAGAGTTTATCCCGGGACTTATAGACTTTGTATATATCCATAACAAAGGCGGAGCATGGGGTATGCTACAGGGCCATACGTGGTTTTTATTGTCGGTTACCATGATCGTAATGCTTATTTGCATAACAATGCTTATAAAGTATGGTTTAAAAAACAAATTACTGTTCTGGGCATTGTCGCTTGTGCTTACGGGCGGACTTGGCAATATGATAGACCGCATTTTCAGAAATGGCAACGTTATAGATTTTATTCATTTGCATTTTATGCCCGATTTCCCAATATTCAATATAGCGGATTGCTGTGTTGTAATCGGCGCAGGACTTTTGATTTTGTATTTTATTGTTGATTTAATAAAAGAAGCAAAGCTTAAGAAAAATCTGGCAGAAAAGCTTCCTGAAGATATGGAAAAGCATGGAGAAAATTGAACTTGTATGTGAAACTAACGAACTAACAAGACTGGACTCGTTTATTTCACAAAACTGTGAACTTTCACGTTCGGCGGCCGTTGCGCTTATAGAAAAATGTGCGGTTACGCTAAACGGTAATATTGCCGATAAAAAGCAAAAGGTAAAGTTTAATGATGTTATAGAAATCAGCATACCCGAGCCCGAGTATGCTAATATTACACCTGAGGATATACCGCTTGATATTGTTTATGAGGACGAGCATCTGCTTGTTGTAAATAAACCAAAGGGAATGGTAGTGCATCCGGCACCGGGTAATTATAGCGGTACACTTGTTAATGCATTGATGTACCACTGTAAAGACAATTTATCTGCAATAAACGGTGTTATGCGACCAGGTATTGTTCATAGGATCGATAAAAACACAAGCGGTCTTTTAATGGTTGCTAAAAGTGATGCCGCTCATAACGGATTAGCTGCTCAAATAAAAGACCATAGCTTTTTGCGGGAATATGAGGCCGTTGTGCATTATCCGTTAAGGGCTGATAGCGGAAAAATTGACGCTCCTATAGGCAGACATCCCGTTAAACGCAAACAAATGGCGGTCACGCAAAAAAACTCAAAAGAAGCCGTAACGTATTATTCGGTTATAAGCAGGACCGATAAATTTGCTCACGTTCGCTTAAAGCTCGAAACGGGCAGAACCCATCAAATAAGAGTTCACATGGCGTATATAGGTCATCCGGTTGCGGGTGACGACGTATACGGACCTAAAAATGTTGCTCCGGGTCTTGATGGACAGTGCTTGCACGCCAAAAAGCTTGGCTTTGTGCACCCTATAACAAACGAATTTTTAGAATTTGAAACTCAGTTGCCTGATTATTTTAAGCAGTTTTTAAAGAAAGCAGGTTTTGAAAATGAAAATATTTGAAAACTGTCTTCTTTTGTCCGATGTTGACGGAACTCTGTTTACGGGAGATAAGGTACCAGAGTACAACGTGCGTCAGATTGAGCGTTTTATAAATGACGGCGGAGCTTTTGCAATTGCAACGGGCCGAAATAGACAAGCCACCCAAAGTCTGCTTAAAGTAGTTAAGAACAATGCACCAACACTTTTGCTTAATGGCGCTATGATATATGATTTTAATACTGAACAGGTTTTGTTTAGTATTACTATGAATGATTCTGTAAAGGGTCATGTGCAAACGATAATGAGTAATCCTTTGTTTTCAAACGTAGGAATCGATGTTCACACAGAGGGTAAGATGTATAATCTTCGCAAAACCTATGAATCTGAAGTACATCGTATTTACGAGCACCTTGAACTGTTTGAGAGCGATTTTGATTCAATAAAGAATCAAAGCTGGAACAAGGTTATGTATTTGTTCCAAAATGAAGATAACATAGATGCATTATGTTCGGTTTTAGAGAATACTATAACCGAGCATTGCGATTACATAAGAACAAGTGCCTGTTTTGCGGGCCAACGTTTTTATTATGTTGAGGTATTGCCCAAAAACGTAAACAAGGGAAATGCGCTCGGTGAATATCGAAAGATATTCGGCGAAAAAATAAAAAGTATTTACTGTATAGGCGATTATTATAACGATTTATCTATGATAATTAATGCTGATATAGGTGCCGCAACAGGAAATGCTCCAGATGATATAAAAAAGGTTGCCGATTATGTAACGGTCGATTGTAAAGACGGCGCAGTCGGTGATTTTATTGAATATTTATACCGAAAGGAAAGGGTGTAGTTTATGAACGAACAAACCAAAAAAATGCTAAAACAAACTGCCTGTAAGGTAAGAATAGGTATTATTGATGCTGTACACAGCGCAAAATCAGGCCATCCGGGCGGATCACTGTCTATAGCAGATATTCTTACTTATTTGTATTTTGAGAAGATGAATATAGACCCCGCTAATCCCAAAATGCCTAACCGTGACAGATTTGTATTATCTAAGGGTCACGCTGCACCTGCACTTTATTCGGTTTTAGCTCATAGAGGATTTTTTGACGTTGAGTTGCTCACAACACTTCGTCATATAGGCTCAATTCTGCAAGGCCACCCCGATATGAAGCATATTCCCGGTGTTGATATGTCTTCGGGTTCTTTAGGTCAAGGTATATCTGCCGCAGTTGGTATGGCACTTTCTTCTAAGCATTTTGGCAACAATTACAAGGTTTATGCTATATTAGGTGACGGTGAAATAGAAGAGGGTCAGGTATGGGAAGCCGCTATGTTTGCGGGTAATAAAAAGCTCGACAACCTTACCGCATTTGTGGATTATAACAACCTACAAATTGATGGTACCGTTGAAGAGGTTAACTCTCCGGCTCCTATCGATAAAAAGTTCGAGGCTTTTGGTTGGCACGTGATCACAATTAACGGTCATGATTTTGACCAAATCGAAGATGCTCTGAACCAAGCCGATATGATAATCGATAAACCTTGTGCCATCATTGCAAAGACAATAAAGGGCAAGGACGTATCTTTTATGGAAAATGCAGTTGGTTGGCACGGCTCTGCGCCTAACGATGAACAGCACGCACAAGCAATAGCCGAATTAAAAGCTAAGCTTGAAACACTTATGTAAGGAGTAGGGAATATGTCTGAAGTTAAAAAAATTGCAACCCGTGAGTCTTTCGGTAATGCTTTGGCAGAACTTGCAAAGACCAATGAGGACTTTATAGTTATGGACGCCGACCTTTCGGCCGCTACAAAAACAGGAATATTTAAAAAGCAGTTCCCTGAGCGCTTTTATAACTGCGGAATTGCCGAGCAAAATATGGTGAGCATTGCGGCAGGTATTGCAGCTACCGGTAAGCGTGTTGTTGTAAGCTCGTTTGCAATGTTTGCAGCCGGCAGAGCTTACGAGCAGGTAAGAAACTCTATCGGCTATCCGCACCTTAACGTAATAATAGGCGCGACACACGCGGGTATTTCGGTAGGTGAAGACGGCGCAACACACCAGTGTCTTGAAGATTTGGCTCTAATGCGCACAATTCCTGGTATGACAGTAATTAACCCTGCCGATGACACCGAAGCAAAAGCAGCTGTTTATGCCGCTTTTGAGCATGACGGCCCTGTGTATATCCGTTTTGGCCGTTTGGCTGTTCCGGTAATATTCGGTGATGATTATAAGTTCGAAATCGGCAAGGGCGTTGAACTGAAAGAAGGCAATGACGTTACAATTATTGCAACCGGTCTTTTAGTAGATGAAGCTCTGAAAGCTTATGAAATTTTAAATCAAGAGGGTATAAGCGCAAGAATTATAAATATGCCAACCATTAAACCTATTGACCGCGATATTATCGTTAAGGCCGCAAAAGAGACAGGCGCTATCGTTACTGCAGAAGAGCATTCTGTTATAGGCGGTCTTGGTAGTGCGGTAAGCGAGGTTGTAGGCGAGGAGTGTCCTGTTCCCGTACTTCGTCTTGGCGTTAACGATACCTTTGGTTACTCGGGCCCTGCAAACGATTTGTTAGATATATTCGGACTCAGAGCATCCAACATCGTAGAACTTGCAAAACAGGCAATTGCCCGCAAGAACAAATAAAAATATACTTAAAAAGGCCGAGTTATCGGCCTTTTTTGATTTTATTGACTTAAATTGCTATTTAGTGTAAAATTGCTATAGAAAATAATTTTAAGGAGACAATATATGCGCAAGCGTCTGTACGATGAGTTGATTTGTCATCACCGACAGGGTATAGTTGGCATTTGTTACGATGCAATAATTATTGCATGTATAATTGCCTCGTGGTTAACGCTTATTATTAAGAATACCGCATTTGTAACATATGTAAATTATATAACTTTGGTTGTCTTTATTATCGACTATATTTTAAGATGGTCTACGTACGATATAAAAACACAAAGCAGTAAGGCAGCGGTGTTTATAAAATACCCGTTTACAGTTATGGCCTTAATAGATTTGGTGTCAATGTTGCCTTATTTTGAATTGCTACATAAATCATTTAAGTTTTTGAAATTCATAAAAGTATTAAAATTGCTTAGAATAATTAGACTTTTTGAAGCCGTACATATGGGCTATGAATCGTTAGATTTAACGCACAATACAGATCTTCATTTTGAGTTTCATTTACATCATCATGACAAAGAACACGCACACAAGAAGTAATATTACTTAAGTTTAAGTTTGTCGGACTGGCAAAACACAATAGATTAAAACATAAATATTTAACATACCAAAAAGGAGTTGTATATTTATGTTTGGCGCATTACTCGGTAAAATATTTTCTGATATTATCTTTTTGGCGCTTCACGTTAGTAGTACGGGCTCGTTTCCGCCTGCGTTAAGTGCAAAAAAAGAGCAGGAGTTAATCGAAAAATACGAGCAGGGCGATATGGACGCCAGAAACAAGCTGATTGAGCACAATTTAAGGCTTGTGGCTCACATTGTAAAAAAATACTATAGCACCCCTGCAGAGCAGGACGATTTAATTTCAATAGGTACAATAGGGCTTATAAAAGCGGTTTCAACCTATAAATCGGGTAAGGGAATAAAGCTTGCAACCTACGCCGCCAGATGCATTGAAAACGAAATTTTAATGCATTTTCGAAATATGAAAAAAACGGCGCAGGATGTATCTATTAACGAATCTCTTGATACCGACAAGGACGGAAATGCTCTTACGCTAATGGACGTAATATCCGATGAATCTAATATTGTAGATACCATAGACACCAAAATAAAAATAGAAAAGCTTGGTGGATATATAAAAAAATATTTAACACCCAGAGAGCGTATTATTATTGAATTAAGATACGGTCTTGGCGGCCGAGCGGGGCTTACTCAGCGTCAGGTAGCGCAAAAGCTTAATATATCACGCTCGTATGTATCAAGAATAGAGAAGAGCAGTATTGAAAAGTTAAGAAAAGCGTTTTAGTTGTTGAACTTGTATTTTGATTGTTGTATAATGTAAAAAAATAAAGGATTTTATAAAATGAAAAAGATTGCAAATATATTTTTATTTACAGGAATAGGCATATTTTCAAGGTATATTGTTATACCTGTTATTGCTGCGTGGTTGCTTCCGCCTCAATCTAAAGGTGCGATAGGTATAATCGGCGCAGATGCCCCAACCGCTTTTATGATCTTCCTTAGACTTTTTAGTACCTTAGAACGAGTGTTGGTGATAAGTTCTGTATTGTTTATTATAACAGGTGTGGTGCTGCATATTGTAAGGAATCTTAATAAAAAATAATTTAATAATAAAATCAGGTCGCTTAAAAACTTTAAGCGACCTTTTTTTATTCTACGTGTTTTTCTATTATATGATTTCTTTCTCTGAATAGCAGCGAAATACACCATACCGCAGCCAAAGCAATTACTGTGTAGATTATGCGGCTAATAATGTTATCAGCGCCTCCGAAGATCCAGGCTACGATATCAAATTGGAATAGACCAATGCTGCCCCAGTTAAGAC
>JAFSCI010000059.1 GCA_017436815.1 Clostridia bacterium | reverse complement strand
GATATCATTACGTTAAAATCATTAAGGGCAGGCGCCCCGATATTCAGTACGTAAAGCAAAAGGAAAATGACGGCGCCGAGTATTTAGGTCCGTATAATTCGGGCTGGATAGTTCGCCAAACGGTAAACCAGGCTAAAAAGATTTATAAGCTTGCCGACTGCAACAGAAAGTTCGACGTAAAAACCAAACCCTGCCTTAATTATCATATAGGTCTTTGTTCTGCGCCTTGTGGAGCAAAAATTTCGCTGTCCGATTATACCGAAAGTTTTCTTTCTGCCGTAGATTTTATTAAAAAAGGCGGCATAGGGGATAGCGAAATAAAAGCTTTAGAACAGCAAATGATCACAGCATCGGAGAACTTAGAGTTCGAACTTGCCGCAAGACTGCGGGACAGAATAGCGGCCATAAAGAAAATTTACCAGCAGCAAAAGGTTATTATTGGTGACAACAAGCGTCAGGACGTTTTTGCTATCGCTGCCGTTGGAAGTAAGGTCTGCTTTGAGGTGTTTAATTTTAAAAACGGCAAATTATCCGACCGTTTTGAGCATATTTTAGAGTGTGATCAAACAAAGCCCGAAATCAGAGCAGCATTTTTAAAATCGTTCTATGAAACGCACGAAATACCGCCCATAATTTTAACCGACGGTGAGGTAGAGGACTGCGAGCTTTTAACAAGGTATTTAAGCGAAAAATCGGGTCGCAAGGTAAGTATCAGCGTGCCTCAGCGTGCAACCCCGTTAAAAATTGTTAATATGTGCGCTAATAATGCGGCGGAGTATTTATCGGCCGCAATTCAGCGTAGCTCAAAGGAAACCCAAAGCCTTGACGAATTAGCCGAGCTTTTAGGATTAAGTCAGCCGCCTCGCTATATTGAAGCGTACGATATTTCTAATACCGCAGGCAGCGAAAACGTTGCCGCTATGACCGTCTTTTGCGATGCCAGACCTAAAAAAGATGCTTACAGGCGTTTTAAAATTAAGGGCTTTTTGGGTCAGGATGATTATAGGTCCATGCGTGAGGTATTAGAGCGCCGCTTTAATGAATATGAAAACAAAACGCCGGGGTTCGACGTTTTGCCCGATTTAATTTTGCTCGACGGTGGTAAGGGTCAGATTTCGGCGGTAAAGGATATTGTTTCAAAATACGGTGTTGCTCTTTTTGGTATGGTTAAAGACTCAAAGCACCGAACACGCGCTATTGCAACAAGTGGCGGCGACATTTCAATTAAAGCCAACCGCAAGGCGTATACTCTTATAACCAATATTCAAGACGAAACCCACCGCTTTGCAATTACTTACCATAAAGCAAGAAGTACTAAGAAAAATCTTGCAAGCGCGCTGTGTGAAATTGAATCAATAGGCAACACAAGAGCTATGAATTTACTAAAGCATTTTAAAACCCTGACCGCCATAAAAAATGCAAGCGTAGAGCAGCTTTGCGAGGTTAAAGGTATTAACAAATCGGCGGCAGAGAATATATATAATCATTTTAGAAAATAGTGTTGCATAGGGTGTAAAAATGTGGTAAAATTATTAAGATACAGTTTTGTTAGGAGGGCATACAGTGGCAGATAACAGACCAATAGGCGTGTTCGATTCAGGACTTGGCGGTCTTACCGTTATGAAAGAGTTAATAAAGCTTTTACCTAATGAAGATATTGTATATTTTGGCGATACTGGCCGTGTGCCCTACGGTACCAGAAGCAGCGCTACTATTGAAAAATATGCGCTGCAGGATCAAAAACTGTTGCTAAAACACGACGTTAAGCTTATTGTTGCCGCTTGCGGTACGGTAAGCTCGGTTGCAAAAAATGCCGCAAGGCAGTCTACTGTGCCATATTTTGGCGTGGTAGAGCACGCTGCAAGGCAGGCGGCCAAGGTAACTAAAAATCAAAAAATCGGTGTTATAGGCACAGCCGCCACCATTAAAAGCGGCGCCCATGAGGACCATATTAAAGAAATATTACCCAACGCTACGGTTATTGCGCAGTGTTGCTCACTCTTTGTACCGCTTGTAGAAGAGGGCTGGGTGTCTAAAGATAATTTAGCGGTTTACGATACCGCAAAGCGCTATTTAGAACCCATAAAGCAGGCAGGTGTAGATACTTTAATTCTGGGTTGTACACATTACCCGCTGTTAAAAGACGTTATAGCAAGCATTATGGGAGAAGACGTAACACTCATAAATATGGGTGAGGCAACTGCTCTGGCGGTGGCCGAATATATTAAAAGCAACTCGCTTTCAACGGCCAAGCAAACGGCTGATTATCGCTTTATGGTTACCGACAAAACCGCTTCGTTTACCAAAACCGCATCAATGCTGATGGGCCAGAACGTAGAGAGCGAAAATATAGAGTTAGTTGATATAGATAAATTATGAAAAAAGTAGATATAAATCTTATTAGTACCCAGACCGATGGCAACGATACAAACCGAGACGTTAATAATTACGTAGGCACGTTTACTAAAACTGAGGACGGTTTTGTTGTAAGCTATAACGAGTCTGAGGATTTTGGCGCCAAGGCTAAAACCAGCGTTATAATAGAATCAGACACACGGGCCGTTATAGAGCGTACGGGCTCTGTAAACTCGGTTATTATAATAGAAAAAGGCGTTAGCCATACAAACGTTTACCCAACACAGTTTGGCGAAATTCATTTGAATTTCTATGCTAAAGAGGTTAAAAGCTCGCTGAACGATAACGGCGGAGAAATATATTTAAAATATCAGGTGCTGGCCGACAAAAATGCCATAAGCACCAATACCATAACCCTAAGGTTTAAGGAGATGCAAAACTAATGTCACTTTTAAAAGAAAAGGCAAAAAATCAAATATATCAGTGCATATTAGATGCCGCAGGCAGAGCCGTAGCAAACGGGGATTTTGCCGCAGAGCCGCTACCCGCATTTAAGGTAGAAGAGCCGGCCGACCATTCTCACGGTGACTATGCCGCCAATGCCGCAATGGTATGGGCCAGAGCATTAAAATCTGCACCCGTAAAAATTGCCGCAACCATAAAGGAAAATTTAGATTTTACCGGTACGTACGTTAAGTCTTGCGAAATTGCAGGCCCCGGTTT
>JAFSCI010000058.1 GCA_017436815.1 Clostridia bacterium | reverse complement strand
CTCATTAACTTTTATGCACATACAGAAGAAGCAAGAATGTATCCATAAAATATATTCTTTGTTAAACACAAAAGGGTATTTTGTTTTATCCATTGATAAAAATCAAAACAAATATATAGACTATGGGGACAGAAAAATCAAAATATACCCCGACAACCCTAATAATACAAAGGAATATTTGACAAAATCCGGTCTAAAACTATTAGATTGTATAGAAACAGAATTTGCATACATTTTTGTGAGTTTAAAAGTATAGAAAAAAGCCGACAGATTCAACTGAATTTGTCGGCTTTTAATCATCCTTATGAGAAGTAACCTTTTCGGTGTCCCGTTATGTTTTGTAATGTAAGGATTTACCTATGTAATGTGTAAAACACACTTAATGCCCGAAGGGTGCTTAATAGCCGAAGGCTGCTTAATGTGCGAAGCACGATTCATACCGAAGGTGCTTCATTAAAAAAAAATGAAGTATTCGGCTTTGCGAATATGAAGTATGGCTACCGCCATATTAAGTACTCGTTTGCACTCGAATTAAGTACCGCAAAAATGCGGTATTAAGTACTCACAAAAGGTTCGTATTAACAATATTATACGCTTTTTTTACTCAATTTCCCTTATAAGCAGTCTTGGTACGCCTAAAATTTTGCAGTGGCTAAGTTCCTCGCCTTTAAGTGTTACGGGCGGGAAGCTCGGGTTAATGGGAATAAGGCGCAGGGTGTTATCGGCGCCGAATTCTATTCTTTTTAAGGTGCCCATTTCGTCATCGTAAATCACAACGCCGACCTGACCGCTTTTTACGGTTGGAGTTTTCTCAATAAGCACCAGATCGCCCTGTCGGTAGTCGGGGTACATACTCTGGCCCTTAATTTTAAGCACGAAAAAGTCGTCTTTTTTTCTGCCGTGCAGGCGGGAAACGGGAATTTCGATTTTTTCGCCGAATTCCTCGTACGCTACGCTGCCAAACCCACACGAAACCTCGCCGATTACGTTAAAGCAAACCGACGGGTCGGTGTTTTCTTTTCCCAAAAGCGCATCGGCCGAGCAGCAAAGAGCCTCTGCCAGCGCCAAAATTTTGCTGCCGGTAAGCTCGGCCCTGCCTGCCTCTATTTTTGCAATTGACGAGCGGTCGGTGTAGCCGAGTAAATCGGCCAGCGTCTGCTGAGAAAGACCAAGTTCTAAGCGCCTTAGCCTTATGTTTTTTGCAATTTGTGTCATATTACCACCAAATTTGAAAATTTAAAAGTTCGTTATTTGTCAAAACGTGTTAAGTCTTTTTGTCATAATTTGTCGACCTACATTCATAATATACCACTTTGTTGAATAATTGTCAACATTTTTAAAAAAATTAAAGGAAGATGTTGACAAATATTCACGCTCAATGTATAATTTATAGGCAAACGGAAGATAAGTGTATTTTTTGGTTGAAATAAAAATATCTTTCACCTTTCTCGCTCCAAAGGAAAGGAAGAATATGTACGTTTGTTTAACCTGTAAGTCCACCTTTTATGCCCCGAAGGTGTACTACGAAGCCCACTCGTTTGAAAATCCACCCTACGAGCTTTTTAGGGAATGCCCTATATGCTCGAGCACGTATATTGAAGAAGGAAATTGTAAGAAGGACACGGATGATGAAGAATAAGGAAATATTAACACAATTTGCTCAGCTCGATGTATACGCAGACGAGCTTATTAAAGACAAAGATAACTTAAGTGACCTGCTAGACACGCTACTTAAAACCAAAAACAGCTGCATTGATAAGGCGCTTTATAAAGATTGCCTTAAAAAGATAGACGAGCTGAACGTAAAAATCGAGCAGCAGATAGATAAATTGTGCGATTTAAAGCTTAGAATTTTCACCGCCATAAACGAGCTCGATTCTATTGCCGAGCGCACTGTTTTGTGGCTGCATTACATAGGCAAGACCAAAAACGAGCGCTATAACAGGCTCACCCTCTGGCAGATTGGCAAAGAGCTCGGCTACAGCGAGGCCAGAATAAAGCAGCTGCATAAGTCGGCGCTCGAGAAATTAAAGCTGTAGGGAAAAGTAAATAGGAAAAGAATGTTTTAATATAATGTTTTAATGCACAAGCACCAACTCAAATGAGTTGGTGTTTTTTGTTTTATCAACAAATATTATTGAGTGCGTATAATAACGGGACGTCAAGGATGCCGTCCCCTACGATTTATCGGCAAATATTATTGTAAGCGTAGGGGCGGGTCTCTGTGCCCGCCCGTATTATTTTGATGAAATAATATTATTGCACGGGAGGGGACAGAGCCCCTCCCCTACGGCAAAACATTATTAGTTATATTATTTGCTTCGCAAATAGTTATGATTTTGATAAATCAAAAGTTATGATACTCGCCTTGCTCGTAGTTATGATATATTCGCCCTAAAAACTGCCGAAGGCATCATAACAATGCGAAGCATTCCATAACTGCGTAGCAATATAACTCGCCGAAGGCGAATATAACTGTTTTGGTCGAAAGACCAAAACATTATACCTCATTATACTTTACTTTGTGGTATAGTGCAGCCAAAGCATTCAAGCTTGAACCGGATTTTGAAACAAGTATTTTTCGCTGTTGCTTTGTTAAAACACTCGCACATCAAAAAATCCTTTATTTACAAAATTCTTCGACCTTAAAGGTGCGGTTTTTTGCTTGGATTTTGGTGAAGTCGAAGCACATAAGGCTAACGCCTATGTGTGAGACCTGAACCGAAAGACATCTAAAAACCGCCCTTGAAGGCCGGTTCAAGTTTAAATGCTTTGGCTAATGTAAAGAGAAAACGCGCCAAACGAGAAGAAAGTTATTCGGCCACAAGAAAAAATATTGGCACAAATGGGCGGCAGTTTTCGTTACAGGCTTTGCGGGTCAGTAAAAATAGCTGACGGTAGGGTAGGCGGGATAGAGCAAAGCTTATATTTTTAAAAAAAGGAGGCGGTAGTGTGAGTGAGAACGACAAATCGGCAACAAAGGCAGATGTAGGTCTTTCAACCGAGTCTGCGGAAAAAACTTCTGCAAAGAGAAAAAATACGTCACAAAAATCGGCAAAAAAGGCAGATGAAGGTCTTTCAACCGAGTCTGCGGAAAAAACTTCTGCAAAGAGAAAAAATACGTCACAAAAATCGGCCAAAGCTAAGGCACTGGAAGAACTGATTAAATTTTGGAGCGAGATAATTGACGACACCGACATCGACATTCGTCAGCGAATTAAGGCGTCGGAGTTAAAGGCCAAGGCGGCTGGAATTTTCTGTGACAGTACCGATGAAAATTTGCCCGATTCTACCGACTCGGTAGTCTTTTTCGGGGAGGGCGATTTGCTTGAGTAATTCTCCCGCCAAAAAGGTCTATCTGCCAAAAGTAGTGGGTGGCGGATACAAAAAATTCTGGTCCGACACCTCACGCTACCGTGTGCTTATGGGCGGCAAGGCCAGTAAAAAATCGGCCACGACGGCGCTTAATTACATTTACAGAATTATGCGCTATGCGGGCTCGAATTTGCTGGTGGTCAGAGCGGTGCTGAATACCCATAAGGACTCCACCTTTGCCCAGCTAAAATGGGCGCAGGAAAAATTGGGGGTGTCGCACCTTTGGAAAAACACCACCTCACCGCTCGAGATGACCTATATTCCAACGGGTCAGAAAATTCTGTTCCGCGGCTTTGACGACGTGCTCAAAATTGCTTCAACCACCGTACCAACGGGGCATTTATGTTGGGTCTGGGTGGAGGAGGCGTTCGAGCTCGGGAGTGAGGCCGACTTCGACAAACTTGATTTATCTATACCCCGCGGCCGTCTTCCAAAACCGCTTTTTAAGCAGACAACACTCACCTTTAACCCCTGGAGCGCAGACCACTGGCTCAAGAGCAGATTTTTCGACGTTAAAAAGACCTCGCAAATATCTACCTACAGGGTCAACTACCTTATAAATGAGTTTTTGGATGCGTCTGACCTTGCCGTGTTCGAGCGACTGAAACAAACCAACTACCGCAAATATGCGGTGGCGGGGCTGGGGCAGTGGGGCATTGCAGAAGGGCTTGTGTATGAAAACTGGCAGGTAATGGAGTTCGATGAAAACTCCTTAGGTTTATCCGATAACACCGCCCACCACTACCGAGCGTTTTTCGGGCTCGACTACGGCTACGTAAACGACCCCACCGCCTTTATTGCCTTTTACGCTAATCCGGTAAAAAAGGAAATTTATATTTTCGATGAATTTTATAAAACAAAAATGCTCAACTGCGACATAGCCAAAATGATAAAGCAAAAGGGCTACGCAAAAGAGCGCATACGGGCCGACTCGGCCGAGCCAAAATCCAACGACGATTTAAGGCGGCTCGGAATTATGCGAATTGCCCCGTCGGTTAAGGGTAAGGACTCGGTTTTAAACGGCATAGACAAAATCAGCGAGTATAAAATTTTCGTGCATCCACGCTGCAAAAATACTATAAGCGAGCTTGCCTCGTACAAATACTCTACCCGCAAAAACGAAAACGGTAAGGTTATGCCCGAGGACCAAAACAATCACTTAATGGATGCCTTGCGCTACGCGTTTTTTGACCTTCGCTTTTTTAAACCCAACCTTAACGAAAAGCGAAAGAAAAAAGAATTTGCCGATTATCTTGGCAGTTGGGGGGGATAATATGAAATTTTACCTTTTTTTACTCGTTTGCTTTTGGGCGGCGTCGGTAGCTTTCAGCTTCTTGCTCGGCAAGGGCAAAATACGGCTTAAAAAACCCCCAAAAAAGCCGATACCCCAGGATAGCCTGCATATAAAACGCATCAAAGAAATGGAAAAACAGTTCTGGCACTACAACGGAATGCCGACAGATAAAAACTAAATTCAAAGGAGAAAACTATGGAAAACAACGTTAATATCGCGACCGCCACGTCCGATAATATAAATTCCTTACCCACACAAGCCGGTGAGGGTGAGGCGCCAAATTCGGCTGAGAATCTGCCCGCCACAGCAAATGATGAGCCGTTTTTAGAGATTAAATATTTAAAGCAGTCAAAGGGCCTTACCAAAGAGCAGGCCAAGGAGTTATGTGAGATTGGAATGCACTATTCTTCCTTTAAGGACAGACTCGAAAACCTTGCAGGTCAGAAAAATATGAACCTAAAGCAGTTTTTAGACTCGCTCGAAAACCCGCCCGAAGCGGAAACTCAGCAAGAGCAAGCGCCGACAGATGAAAACGAGCGCATTGCAAACGAGTTCGAGCTTATGCTTGAGGATTTTGACGAGGTTAAAAGTATTCACGACCTGCCGCCCGCGGTCTTGCAGGCTGCAAACAACGGTATGCCCTTAGCGTACGCTTACCTGCTTAACAAATATTTAACCGAAAACCAAAGTAAAACCCAAAACGCCGCCGAACTTAAAGCGGCAAGCAAAACGGTCGGTGCGCTGGGAAACAACCAGCTTTCAGACCCCATAGCCGACCGCTTTATTAAAAGCTTATGGGGCAATTAAAACAAAATTTTATTTAATTTAAGGAGAAAAAAATATGGCAAACAATATTGCATACGCATCACGTTATTCAACTGAAATCGACAAAATTATATCCCAAAAATCAAAAACAGGTATGTTCGCAGACAATTCCTTTAAGTCTAAGTTTGTGGGCGCAAACACCGTAATTATGCCCGACATCGAGTTCGTAGGTCTGGGCGATTACTCAAGAGAAAACGGCTATCCCGTAGGCGATACCGCCGTTAAGCAGACAAGCTACACTTTAACCAAAGACCGTGGCCGTCAGCTTCCCATTGACGCTCAGGATGCCGACGAGAGCGGCGTAGCCGACTTAGTAGGCAAGGTTGCAGGCGAGTTTACCAGAACACAGGTTATTCCCGAAATGGACGCCTATAATATCTCGTCACTTTACAAGGTTGCAAAGAAAAACAATAACGTTACTACCTTTGCCGAGGCTACAGCAGTTAAGGATTTAATTGCGGCCATTAACGCAGTAGATGAAAAGAGCGGCTATTCCGACGAGCAGCTTATTGCCTTTGTTGACCCCACTCTTTATTCACTACTTATGAACTCTCCCGAGCTTACCCGTATGATAGTTGCATCTGACTTTAAGCAGGGCGAGGCAAACTTTAAGGTTAACACTTTAAACGGCTGCGCAATTATTCCGGTATCGGCCAACAGAATGATGTCTGACTACACCTTCAAAGCAGGCACCAAGGCAACCGAGGGCGGCTTTGCTCCCGCAACCGACGCTAAAAATATCAGAGCCGTTGTTTTACCGCAGAGCTCGGCAACACTCGTTAAAAAGGTAGAAAATTTAAGAGTTTTCACACCCGACGAGAACATTTTGTCCGACTCCTACGTTGTGGACTTCAGACTCTACTACGACCTCTTTGTTAAGAAAAACAAAGAGCAGACCATTTTTGCAATTGCGTAAAGAATAATAATTGATAAATTAGGGCACGCCTCCCTTGCCTAAAGGGAGGTGGCACGGCAAAGCCGTGACGGAGGGATATTTATAAGATTGTGTTTTTTATCCCTCTGCCGCTTAGTATCCCCCAGTCAAACGCTTTGCGTTTGACAGCCCCCTTTAGGCAAGGGGGCCTCTATGAGCGAGGCAGCGTGTCCGCGTGTGTTCCATTATTTACCAATAGCACTAAAAATTGGTACACGCGCGGACTCAGCACTACATTTATCAGTAAATTAACCGTTATCTGCAAGTTAACCGTTATCTGCAAGTTAATAGTTATCTGCAAGTTAACCGTTATCTGCAGGTTAACCTAAAAACCTCAAATCTTTTATGGAGGCGCAATAAAGTGCAAAACAACAAAACAAAGCCCGCCGAAATTCAGGCCGAATACACAGCGGGCACAAATTTTAAATCATCAATAGGCCAAAACGGACTTTTCGAGCAGAGCAAAATGAACTCACGCTTTTATAACGGTGACCAGTGGTACTCGGTAAAAAGTCCGAACTCAAGGCCGCTCGTTCGCCGAAATATTATAAAGCGAATAGGCGAGTATAAGCTTTCATCTGTTGCGGCTTCTCCTATAGCCGTTAATTTCAGCGCCGAGGGTGTGGAGGAGTGCTCTATTTTACCCGAACAACGAGCCGATGCCTTTAACAAAATTGTCTACGGCGGTTACGATTTTACGGGCGAGCCCGATAATCTCGAATTATCGCTGATGATGCAGTTTTTAACCGCATATTCCAAAACCACCGCCGAGAGAGTCAAGTTCGACGCTCTGGCCCGAGAGGCTCTGCAAAACGCATATATTACCGGTACGGGTCTTATTTACACCTATTTTGACCCATCGGTAAAAACGGGCCTTTTTGTTGACAGCAAAAAGCAGGTGGCCATTAAGGGTGACATTGTAAGCGAGGTTCTGGACGTGGAAAACGTAGTTTTCGGCGACCCGAATTTAAACGACGTACAACGCCAGCCCTACATAATAATCGCCCAGCGCTTAAACTGTATGGACGTGCGCCGTGAGGCAAGGCAAAACGGGGTAAGCGAGGAAGAAATTTTAAAAATCGTGCCCGAGAGTGACTCGCACTATTTATCACTCGACGAGCCCGAGGAGTCTGCCCGTGTTACCGTTTACACCAAGTTTTATAAGCAGTATGACTTAAACGGGGATTACAGTATTTTTGCAACCCGCACAACAAACCGTGTGGTAATAAAGGAGCCGTTTGATATTGGCATAAAGCTTTATCCCATTGCCAAGGTCGACTGGGATACATCCCGACACAGCGCATACGGCGAAAGCGAGGTTACACACCTTATCCCAAACCAGATAGCCATAAACCGCGCTTTATCGGCAGAGGTGTGGTCCACCATGCTCAACGGAATGCCCATAATGCTGGTTAACGGTGACGTTGTAGATACCGAAATCACCAACGATCCCGGTCAGATAATAAAAATCTACGGCGAAAATAGCGACGTCGCAGGGGCGGTAAGGTACGTTCAGCCAAGCTCGTTTGCGGCGCAGATGATAAACAGTGTCGACAACCTTGCCACCAACACCCTTTACGATGCGGGCGCCAATGACGTAGCGCTCGGTAACGTTAAGCCCGACAACGCCGCCGCTATTATTCAGATGCGTGAGGCAACCTTGCAGCCTATGCAGCTAAAGCAGCAGCAGTACTACACGTTTATAGAGGACGTTATGCGAATCTGGGCGCAGTTCTGGCTGAATCTTTATTCCTTCAGACATCTTAAAATTTCCACCGAAAACGGTACGGGCTACGTGCCCTTTAACCCCCAGCGCTACAGAGAGCTTTTAATAAACGCAAAGGTCGACGTCGGCGCATCTACGGTGTGGAGTACCTCGGTTGTGGTATCGAGTTTAGACTCACTGCTCCAGCAGGGAATTATAACTCCGCTTCAGTATTTAGAGCGCCTGCCCGACAACATTATTCCTAACAAGGCGGGTCTTATTAACGAAATAAGGGGGATTGCGAATGAAAGCGTCTGAAATTTTTAATACCTGTCTGCAAAGACTTGGCCTCACTCCCGAGCATAACGGCGAGGAGCTTTACAAGGTCCTTACCGCTAAGGCGACGCAGTTTATAAACGATATTTATCTCGATTTATCCAAAATCTCACAGTCGCAAGCAAATGCGCCTATAGAGTCTTTATCAGATGAAATTACGCTTCCCGCAAAGGCCATACCCGCCCTTATTTACGGGGTGTGTATGTATTTGGCGCTGGAATCGGGCGAAAAGGAAAACTACAGTCTTTATTCACAGCTTTACGCTTCGCAAAGACTTACCTTTTCGCACGCTACGGCTAAAAAAGAAGTTGTTTAGGGGGTAAAAAATGCGTTACCCGAAATTTTTAAATACCCAGAAGTTTACCCTGAACCTACCCGCCTTAAACGGCGGACTGAACTTAAGGGAGTCGGACGACAATATACTCGATAATCAGCTTTCCGAGTGCGAAAATATGCTTTTTGAGGGCGGCTTTTTAACCACCAGAGATGCTATTGTTAATAACTTCTCGTTTCCGCTTCAAAATGCTCAGTTCAAAAGCCACAAAATCACCTTTACCCATAAAGAAAAAAGCGGCACACTAGTCAGCGCGCACGAAAAACAGGGCGGCATTTTGCGGTTTTTTCTGCTTGATAATGAAAACGTTCACACTCTGCCCGAGCTTCAGATTCAGGATGAGGTTTATAACGTAAGCCTTCATAAAAACACCCTTTATCTGTTTTGTGTCAGCGGTATTTATACACTCTCTGCCACATCTGATAATTGGGAGGATGCAAAAGATAAGGTCTACGTGCCCTTAATTGCGGTCGACTGTAAATATTCGGGCAAATTTGACGGCGTTTTTTGCGAGCCGTTTAATATTCTGGCCGACTCGTATTCGCTGCTCTACACCACTAAAAACGAGGCTGTCGAATGGCCGATGACCGACAATCAGCTGCACGAGATGACCTACTTAAACTACTTTTACGAGCCCGATTACAAAAAGTACGCAGGCTACACCGTCACCGCAACCCTTACCGACGAAAATGGTGTAAAGCACACCCATTCGGTTGTAATCGGCGCCGACGGCTTCGGTCAGGAAAGCAGCTCGACCGACGGATATTATATGATGGCCAACATAAACTGTATATCATTTTTTGTCGACCCCGATTATATGTATCTGGCCTACAAATACAAAGACACCCTGCTTATAAAAAACGACCTTACAATAACCTTCCCGGTGCACGAGTCCGATAAAAAGAAAAACAAGGTCCTAAGCGCTACCCAGAACCAGTGGTTCGGCGGCGGCAACGGTATATATTCGGGATCCCGTCTCTTTGTAAGCGGTGGTAAAGACGAGCCTAATCTCGTGCATTTCAGCGATATAAACAACCCGCTGTATTTTCCCGAGAACAACTTTTTCTACGTTGGCTCATCTCCCGTAAGAGCCCTTTGCCCGCAGGCCGATATGCTGGTAATCTTTTGCGAAAACGAAATTTACTACACAAAATACACCGTAGATTCTTCGGTTTCTGCCGACGATATTTTAAATGGCTCGGTTACCGATTATTTTTCGAAAAGCGTCTATTTTCCGCTAACCCAGATAAGCGCAAAAATCGGGTGCGACTGCCCCGACACGCTGCAGCTGCTTAATAACAAGCTTACCTTTTTAAACTCGAACGGCTCGGTCTACACTCTGCAAAGCGCAAATAAGCTCAGCGAGCACAATATTTACGAATCGGGTCAGATGATTTTAGAAAAGCTGACGGGTTTTGGTAAAGACACCCTAAAAAGCGCCACCTCTGCCGATTTTGACGGCAAATATATTCTGCTTTTAGGTAACGAGATGCTTGTATTCTATTACAACTGCTACGGCTTTGCGAATTTGTCGGCCTATACCGACTCGACGGATGCCAATCTTAAAACCGAGTGGTATTTTTGCACTCTGCCCATAAAAAATTACCGTTCGCTTGTTTTGGTAGAGCAAAATGGCGCGCTTTCTATTGCCTATAACTCAGATGAGGACGGCTGCTTTTCATCATTTATAAAAGGCGCGCCGTACGATGAAATTTTAGAGTTCGATAGCGGCGAGACGGTGCGTATTCCCATAAAAAGCTCCTTTAAAACCAAAAGCTTCTGCTTTGGCGAGCCGTTCGGCGAAAAATCGGTCGATAGCGTAAATATCTTTTTAAACTACGCCGACGTGCGCAGTTTATATGTAGACTACTGCACCGAAAGCCACGTAAAATCCACAAAAATTACCCCAACCGCAAAGAAATCGGGCAGGCTTACACTGTACCCTGCCTTGCGAAAAATTCTGAAACTGGGCCTTAAAATATCGGCCGAAGGAATTATAAGGGTTGGACAAATAGATATAAGGGGAGATAGATAATGTCAATTACAAAACCAAAATCACTCGAAGATTATATTGAGATTTTCAGACAAAGCACGGCCGACTCTAAACTTAAAAAGCAGGAGCTTATAAAGGCTCAGACCGAGTATTTAAAAGAGCAGGCAATTTCTCAGAACAAGCAGACCGAGGCCGACATACAGCAAAAATATGCCGATTTGGACCGTGCGCTGCTGGTCAGAAAAATTATAAATTCGCGCGTTATAAAGGAAAATAACGAGAACTTAGGACTGACCCGCTCGGGCAAGAATTTAAGCGAGAATGCCGCAAATCAGATTGCGTATTCCAAAGGCCTTGCCGATTCCGCCCGACTTAAGCAAAGCGATTTAAACAATGCAACACTTAAAATGCAGCAGAGCATATACGATGCTGATTTGAGCGCAAACGAGCGTATGGCAAATCTTAACGCCGAGTATGAAAAGAGCATAAATTCCTCGGCCAAAGAGGCCTACGAAAAAGACGTTGAGGCCGCAGTTAAAATCAAGGAATTGGCGCTAAAGAACAAAGAAGCGCAGGAAGATGCCGATAAGGAGTTCGAAGAACTGCTGATAGCGGGTATTCAAAGGGCCAAAAACAGCGGCAGCGGATATTTGTTTACCTTTATAAAATCGCTGGGGCTTACGGAAGAACAGATGCCCATTCTGCGCTCGGCGCTCACCCGCAACGGCGTTCCGGCCGACTTTTTCGACAATTATATTAAAAACGGCTACCAGGGTGTGTTCCTGTTACCGATAGATGAGTAAGGAGGTAAAAAATGTCAATAAGAACAGTACAGTTTAATTTAACGGCAACCGGTATAAGCCCGTCGGCCATTCAGTCGGCGGGTATACAGGGCGAGCACAATGCAACCTTAGTCCAGTTCGTTTTAGACTATGCGCTTATGCTTAAAATTCAGCACGTGGCGGGCGAGGACACCCCTCTTTACCGCATAGAAGCCGTAAACGGCGCAGGGGAGAAGTTCTCAACCGAGCCCAAACAGTTAATATCCGATACGGTGGAATTTTTGCTTACAAATCAGCTTACTCAAAGCGGAACAGATATAAGAATTTACCTCGTAATAAGCGTGCTTAAAAACGACGACACCCTGCTCGATTTATATTCCTTCCCCGCAGTTTTATCGCTTATATCTCTGCCAAACGGCACCGAGGTTTGCGTTAAGGAGTACACGGGTCTTACCGAGCTTTACAAGGGCGCTCAAAAGCACGCCGAAGCCGCCGCCGACTCGGCTGCAAAAGCCGAATTCAACGCCGAACGCACCGAGCAGGCAAAGCTGGATCTTGAGAGCGGCAACGACTTTTTATTTATCGGCGGTGATGCATCTGCCGCTATGAATATGGACCTTGTTGTAGACTCCTTGCCCGATGAGCAAAGCCACAACCCCATAAGCAATGCGGCCGTAACGGCCTTTATAAAAGAGCAGGTCGAAGCCGCAAGAAAAGAGGCTCTGCTGCTTGCCCACCCCATAGGCTCGTATTGCTTTACGGCAAGAGAAATCAACCCTGCCGAAATTTTCGGCGGCGAGTGGCTGCAGGTAACCTATCCGTCTATAAGCGATGATACCTACAGTTATTTGAGAACTGCTTAGGAGGTGAAAAAATGGCAACAATTTATGCAAATGCGCGCTTTACCCACCGAGCCGATACCTTAGAAAACTGGCAGTCAAAAAACCCCGTGCTTTTAAAGGGGGAACCCAGTATTGTAACAAACGGTACGGAGGGCGAATGTGTAAAAATAGGTGACGGCGTAACCGACTGGAACCACCTGCCCTTTATAAGAGGGCCAAAGGGGGAGAAGGGCGAAAAAGGTGACACAGGCAGTAAGGGCGCTAAGGGAGATAAAGGCGATACGGGTGAAATCAGCAAAGACTATGCCGATAACTTTTTGTCCGCTGCGCTAAAGGGAAGCAAAGAGGGCAACGGCGTTGCGCTTTGCGATACGTCTGAAACAGAGCACAGAATATCGCTCGCTCTTTCGGGCGAAGTTTCAGATTTTTCCGACGTTTCGGTATCGGTCTACTCGCAAAATCTGCTC
Organism: Clostridia bacterium; assembly: GCA_017436815.1. Lineage (GTDB taxonomy): Bacteria > Bacillota > Clostridia > Oscillospirales > Acutalibacteraceae > RGIG3013. The sequence goes on along the minus strand of JAFSCI010000058.1, from coordinate 33,587 downwards.
AGCGGCAAAAACCGAAAGACACCCCTTACCCAGCGCGGTGTTACGGTGCAGTATTTAGAGGACGAGGACGTTTATCTCTTAGACGGCACCTGTACCGCAACGGGCGCGTTATCACTTAAAACCAACATTTTGCCGAGCATTCAGGGCGAAAATTACACCTGCACCTGCACCTATGTAAGCGGCTCTGTGTCGGAAAGCGGCACCGCCGTTTTCAACGTCTGCTGCGGCGATACTGCGGCCGATAACACAACCAACTGGATATCCGCCCCGCTGCGCTCGGGCACAAAAACCGCAAAGCTCGATGCCAAATACATAAACGCTACAAAGTTTTACTTTGCGGCGGGCGTTGAGTTTAAACAGTACAAGCTTAAAATTCAGTTAGAGGCAGGCTCACTCTCTCACGGGCATAAGGCTTACTCAGAGCCCGAGGTTTATACTCCGAACAGCGACGGTGTTATCGAAAACGTGCGTAGCTTTTACCCCACAACCCTTATTACCGCAAGTGATGAAAACCTGACAATTACCGCACGGTACAACAGAGATTTAACCAAAACAATAGAAAGCTTAGAAAAAGCAATAATTTTTTCAGGAGGTAACGTTTAATGTTCAGTTTAACCGATTTTATAAAGCAAGGACTCTTAAAAGCGGTGGGTTATATGCCCGATTATCAGATAATTCTAAACGCGGCAGGCTGGCTTGAAAAGGGCGTTTTGTCTGAGAGTGACTTAGCCGAAATTCAGGCTTCAATCAATAAAGGCGGGCAGTAATTATGGCAAACGTTTATAAAAAAGGCTCGGCCGAGTCAGTTTCTAAAAACTTTAAGGCAAGGGAGTTCGACTGCAAGTGTAAAAATTGCTCAGATACTAAAATAGACCCGCTTCTTATAGCATTTTTGCAGGCAATACGCGACCACTTTAATTCTCCCGTAACGCTTAACAGCGGCTTTAGATGTGCGATACACAACAAAGCGGTGGGCGGGACTGCAAATTCCAGGCACCTCTACGGCTCGGCGGCCGATATTACGGTAAAGGGCGTAGCGCCAATTGAGGTTGCAAAATACGCCCAGAGCATTGGTGTTTTGGGCATTGGCCTTTACGATACCTTCGTGCATATAGACACCCGTGTTACAAAGAGCTTCTGGTACTCGTCAAGACAGCTTTACCGCGCCACTTTTTTGGAAAATGACCTTGTGGCTCGCTTTAAACAGGCCGCCGAGGCCGACGGCTTTAGCTTTAAAAACAAAAATGCCGATTTATTTGACTCAGAGTGCGCAGCCGTAGCCAAAACCGCCATTTTAAAGAAAAGGCTTACCTATAAATATAAAAATCTGACCCGATTTATCCAGCAGCTTTTAAAAATCGAGGCCGACGGTAAGTTTGGCAAAAACACAAAGGCGGCGGTAGAAAAATTCCAGATAGAAAACTCCCTAGAGAAAGACGGCATTGTGGGACTAAACACCTACAAGGCGCTTTTGGGGGTAGAGTAATGGAGATTTTATCGAACCTGCTCGCCCTCATAGGCACCATGCTCGGTACCTTTGGCGGAATTTTAACGGCCAACAAGCTTTCTAACTACCGCATAGAGCAGCTGGAAAAGAAGGTCGAGGCGCATAACTGCCTTATTGACAGGGTCTATAAATTAGAGCAGCGCGCCGCCGTAACCGATGAGGACAAAAAGGTCATAAACCACCGAATAGCAGATTTAGAGCAAGAAATAAGGAGTTTAATATGAAAGATTTTTTAAAAAGATTTAAAAGCTGGGCGCTGTGGCTTAGCATTGCGGCGCTGGTTGTATTTTGCGTTAAGGAGTTTGCCGGAATCGACGTATCCGATAAGGTAAACGGACTTATGAACGCCGTTTTACCAATACTCGTGGCCTTCGGCATAGTCAATAACCCAACAAGCAGTACAAAATTTTAAAGTGTTGTTGAAAAGTTCATAATTTTATAGTATAATAAGCACAACAAATTAAAAGGAGCAATAAAATGAAGAAAATTCTCGCATTTTTACTTATATTTGTTGTGCTTTTCTCCCTCGTTGGCTGTAAAGAAACAGGCGGCGACGTAATTTCAAGGTATTTTAACGAGTACGGTCAGCAAAACGGCGTTTTAGAGTACGATGCCAACAGTACCTACTATCCGTTTATGGAAGATGATGTCACTACTTCGGCCGCAGGTACCACTACCTCGCAGGTAACAACCTCTGGTTCTGACGACACCACCGCTTCTGTCAGCACCCCCACAAATACCCCCTCAAATACGGTTAGTGAGGACGATGAGCTGGGCGCGTTTATAAGCATTGCCGACCCACCGAGTGAGAACTTAGTACTCAATACAACCTATATAGATATTGTAGACGACTGGACCTTTAAAGAGCTGCAGAAAAAGTACGGCGACGTTACCGACGTTTTCTACGACGGCACCTGGAGTGCGGTTTATAAGTTTGAGAAAACTGACGTCTGGTTCGGCTTCAGAGATTTAGACTGGGGCAAGCCGCTGGAGAATCCTGACGTTTGGCCGAGTGTTCCGACCGACAAAAACGGCAAGTGGATATTCTCCGAAGCACCCCTGCCGCAGAAAAACGCCAAGTGCAACGCAGTTTACAATATGAAGGCCAAGGATTTGTTCGATAATATGAACAAGGAAATAGACGTTGTAGACCTTGAAACCTACGGCGGACTGACCTTAGACGGTAATTTTGAGGACGGCGGCAAGTACTACTGCACCTACCGCTATAAGCACGTTTATATCGAGTTTGAGTCTGATGAAAATTACGCAGTCTGGCCCAACGGCAGACTACTTAAAATCAAGCGCTATTCCGATATCGACTAGTCAAAATAATAACAAAAAAACGATGAGTGGTTTTCACTCATCGTTTTTATTTTTATTTTGTAGATTTTATTATTGTAGCGTTGCCGTACACACAGCATTTAAAGTCAGACGGTATAAAAACGCTGTCACCCTTCTTTATATTTAAAGTGCCGTCGGCATACTCAATTGCGGCCTCGCCCTCTAATACCAAAAGGCTTATAAATGCTTTGGAGTAAAATTCGGCTTTGCCCTTTAAATTTAAAACCTCGGCCTTAAAATATTCGCACTCGGCAATCGGTTTTATGCTGCCAAAATCGGTTTTTTGCTCGGTAAAACTCTGGCAGTATTCGTTACTCTTTTTTAAATCGGTTACGTCGAGCGCTTTGTCTATATGTAAAGCCCTGGGCTTGCCGTCTGAACCGAGTCTGCCGTAGTCGCTTACTCGGTAGGTTGTGTTGGAATTTTGCTGAATTTCGGCAATTAAAATTCCGCCGCCAATGGCGTGCAGCGTGCCCGATTTTATAAAGAATACGTCACCCTTTTTAACCGGAACGAAGTTTAAAACCTCGCTCAGCGTGTTTTGCTCAATTCTTTCTTTAAATTCGGCCTTTGTAATGGTTTTGTTAAACCCAAAAACAAGCTGAGAGTTTGGCTCGCAGTCAACAACGTACCAGACCTCAGTTTTGCCCGGCTCACCCTCGTTTTTAAAAGCGTACTCATCACTCGGGTGCACCTGTACCGAGAGCTTATCTTTAGCGTCAATAAGCTTTATTAGCAGGGGAAAGCTCTCATTACTCTCACCAAACTCGGCCAGAACGTCACTTAAAAGTTTACCCTTAAACTCACCGTTTAAAACCGTGTTGGTGCCGTCTTTATGGAGACTGAGCATCCAGCCCTCTGCCGCTTTTTGAAGGTCACTTTTAAAGCCGAACTGATCTAAAAGCTTGGTGCCGCCCCATAAATAATCTTTAATTACGGGTTCAAGTAAAAGCGGATACTTTTTAACCATTTATTTCAAATTCTTTCTTGATTTTATTAAGTTTTTCCTCTGCCTCGGCCTTGTCAGCGCCCTGAATACAGTAATAGAACTTGCATTTGGGCTCGGTGCCGCTGGGTCTTACCGCAACAAAGCCGCCGTCTTTAAAGGTGTAAAGCAAAACGTCGCTCTTTACAAAGCCCTCAATGTCCTCTGAAAAGTCGGTGGTCGAGGCTAACTCATAACCCGCAATATCGGTGCGTTTTGTTGCGCGTAAATTCTGCATAATGGCCTTTATTTTCTCGCTGCCTCTTGCATCTTTAAAGGTCAGAGATACCTGAGTATCTAAGAAATAACCGAATTTGCCGAAAATTTCCTCTAAAACGTCAACAAGGGTCTTGTTTTGCTTTTTGTAGTAGTCGGCCGCCTCGCAGAACATAAGCGATGCCTGAACAGCGTCCTTATCCCTTACAAAATCGCCGATTAAACAACCGTAGCTTTCCTCGTAACCGAAAATAAACTTTTTATCACCCAGTTTATTGTGATTTTCAATTTTCTCGCCAATAAACTTAAAGCCGGTAAGGGTCTTTTCGGTGGTAACGCCAAAACCCTCGGCAATTTTATCACCAAGTGACGAGGTTACAACGGTGTTGAACATAACCGCATTTTCGGGTAAAGTGCCGTTAGCTTTATGGCGGGAGAGTAAATAGTAAAGTATAACTGCGCCCGACTGATTACCGGTAAGAAGTATCTGCTCGCCCTTGTGATTTATAACTGCGCCGAGTCGGTCGCAGTCGGGGTCGGTGGCAATGGCAATGTCGGCATTGTGCGCCTTAAGTAGCTCTATTGCCTTTTCGTAGGCGGCAGGCAGCTCGGGGTTGGGACTTTTTGTGTTGGAAAAATCGGGATCACTCTCGCACTGGTCCAAAACGGGAATAACGTTGTAGCCTGCCTTGCCCAAAACGTAGCGCACGGGCAGATTACCCGTTCCGTGCTCGGGAGTGTAGATAACCGTCACGTTTTTATCGGTAGATTTATCAAAACGTAAATCCAGTACCTTTTCATAATACGGCGCATCAACGTTTTCGCCTATTATTTCTATTAAATCTCCGGCCTCGTCTAAAGATAAAACCTCAACACTCAGCTCGTTGTCGATTTTTGCGATGTTGTCCATTATCTTCTCAGCCAGCGCGGGAACCAGCTGACAGCCGTTTTCATCGTAAAGCTTGTAGCCGTTGTACTCGGGCGGGTTGTGCGATGCCGTAATTACCACACCGCCAAAGCAGTTCAAGTAGCGTACCGCAAACGATAACTCGGGAGTTGTGCGAAGACTCTCGAACAAATAGCTCTTAATTCCGTTTGCCGCCAGAACGCCGGCGGTAACAAGTGCGAATTCGTAGGACTTATGCCTGTTATCGTAACCGATGGCAATACCGCGCTTTGCGGCCGAGGGTACCGAGTTTATATAGTCGGCAAAGCCCTTTGTTGCCTTTGCCACAACAAAACGGTTGATGCGGTTTGTGCCCGCGCCTATTATGCCGCGCATACCCGCAGTGCCGAATTTGAGTTCAGAGCCAAAACGAGCGTAGATTTCCTCATTATCGCCCTCAATAGCCTTTAGCTCAGCCTTGGTCTTAGCATCGGCATTTTGTGTCCAGAATAAATATTTTTGCATAAAATCCATTAAATTTCGCACCTCATAGTAAAAAATGTTAATATCTTTCTTAATTATATTATATAGTATTATAAAAATCAATATTCTTTTGGTCCCAAAATCACAAAAAATGAGATAAAGAACAAATGGCTGCCTCACTTTTTTGTGAGACAGCCACTTTTAATGCTTTTTCGGTCTTATTGTTTTACAAAAAGAGCCTTATCAAACTTAACGAAATCTCCGCTTTGAGTTTTAATGTTAAATTCTCTTTCCCAGCAAAGTTTGCCATCGGTAAGTTTTGCATTGGAAGAATCACTTTTGGTTCCATCGGGATATATAATGGTTATACTGATTTGTTTGGTTGCCTCATCGTAAGACCATTCAATATCGGTGTTGCTGTTTTTACCTTTACCGCCAGCGTTTAATTCAAGAGACATCTGAAACGGTTCTGCTTCGGTTCTTTCGTGCTTCCATGTGCCAAGAAATGCTTCTTCTCCATCTTTTTGTGTAGTGTCAGAAGTGTTGTTATTTGTGTCGTTAACTTTGCTTTCAATCGATGAATTATCGGCTATGTCGCTATCTTTTGTTGTCTCGCCGCCACATGCACAAAGAGATAAAAGTGCAACAAGGCAAAGTAAAAGTACAAAAATCTTTTTCACAATAAATCCTCCAATATTTTCCAAATAATTATTGCAATCAGTATAACATCAAAAGCCTCGTTGGTCAATAGTTTTTTGCAAGTTTTTAGAATTGTTCCTTTTATGGTATAAACAATAAAAAATGCAAAAAGTACTTGACTTTATTTTAAAAAGTGCTAAACTGTGCATTTGGTAAAACTATTCTTTTCAAATTAGGAGATGACTCAACGTGCAAGCGCTTCTTTCATTATCGGTTGCAGTATTCGCAGGTCTTATGCTTTCCCGCCTTGCCAAAAAGGTGCAGCTTCCTGCAGTTACGGCCTACCTCGTTGCAGGTATTCTGGTGGGACCGTACGGACTCGGCGCTCTCGGAATAAAGGGACTCGGCTTTGTAAGTATGGACGATATTAAGTCGTACAGTATTTTATCCGACGTTGCCCTTGGCTTTATTGCCTTTGCAATCGGTAATGAGTTCAGATTAAAAACCCTAAAGCATACCGGCAAGCAGGCCACCATAATAGGCATTTTCCAGGCCGTTGTTGCCACACTGCTTGTAGATGCAGCCCTTATAGGCGTTCATTTTTGTATGCCAGACGTGCTTCCGCTTGAGTCTGCAATAGTGCTCGGCGCAGTAGCCTCTGCTACCGCCCCCGCCGCCACACTTATGGTTGTAAGACAGTATAAGGCCAAAGGCCCGCTGACCGACCTGCTTCTGCCCATAGTAGCTCTTGACGATGCCGTAGGACTTATTCTTTTTGCCGTTTCGTTCGGTATTGCAAAAGCCCTTATCGCAGGCCACGTAGATATTTTGTCGGTAGTGCTTGAGCCCGTTTTAGAGGTTGCATTATCGCTGCTGCTCGGCTTTGTTATGGGACTTTTATTTACATTTTTCGAGAGATTTTTCCATTCCCGCTCAAAGCGTATCGCAATGAGTGTTACCTTCGTGCTGCTGACCGTTGCGCTTTCTATGGTAAGCTTTGAAATCGCAGGGGTAAAAATCGCCTTCTCATCACTTTTGGTTTGTATGATGCTCGGTACAGTATTTTGCAATATGTGTGACTTTTCCGAGGAGCTTATGGACAGAGTCGACCGCTGGGCCGCGCCCTTACTTGTTTTGTTCTTCGTAATAAGCGGCGCAGAGCTGGAGCTTGGCGTGTTTAAAGACTACGCAGTAGTTTTAATAGGCGTAATTTACATACTGACCCGCTCACTCGGTAAATATACGGGAGCGGCACTTAGCGCTAAGGCCACAAAGTGCGATAAGAATATTGTAAAATATTTGGGTATAACCCTTTTCCCGCAGGCAGGCGTTGCGCTTGGTATGGCAATTAAGGCAGAGGCGCTCGGCGAAATCGGCATTATAGTGCGCAATATAACGCTTTTCTCGGTGTTAATTTACGAGCTTGTCGGTCCGTTCCTCACAAAAATTTCACTCCAAAAAGCAGGCGAAATTACCCCCGAGGGCAGAAAATCGGCCCGCCAGCCAAAACCGGCAGAATAAATATAAAAGCAACCCAAAAAATTGGGTTGCTTTTTTTACTTATTTTTCACAATTAAACTTTTAAGTTGCTTTTTTTTGCGCGTTGTTATATAATTAACATATATACGTCTTAAAAAAGGGGAATTTTAATGAAAAAGTCACTAAGAAATACTTTAATAGTGCTTTTTTTCGACATTTTAATTATAAATTTATCGGTATTGGTGGGCTCGGTAATCAAGCACGATTTTGCGCTGTCGCAAACCATAGCTAACCACGCAAGCTACATTGCAACCTATCTGCCAATAAGAACGGTTTTGTTTATAGCCGTGTTCTTTTTGTTCAGAATGTACCGCTTTGTGTGGAGCCTTGTTTCAACCAAAGACGTCGTTCAGATGTTTTTGGGAGTTACCGTTGCATCGTTTTTAGATGTAATTGTAATAGGCGCGCTCAGAACAAATTTCAAATTCAGCGAAATATTCATTATCTATCTGCTGACCTTGGTTTTCGAGGTGCTTTTAAGACTTTCCTACCGCATCTTTAAAAGTGTCAGAGCTTCATCTACACGTAAAACCAACGAGTATACGCCAACCCTCGTAATAGGCGCGGGCAGCGCGGGCAGTATGGCCGTAAGAGAGCTGTCTGAGTCGGATAAAATCAGCACCCGCGTTTGCTGCATTGTAGACGATAACCCCTCGAAAGTCGGCAAATACATAGAGGGCGTAAGGGTTGTAGGCACTACTAACGATATTCCGAAATTCGTTGAGCAGTACGGCGTAAAAAGCATAGTTTATGCTATTCCGTCGTCTACCGCCGCCGAGAAAAAGCGCATTTTAGAAATCTGCAAGACCACAAAATGCTCGCTTAAAATAATGCCGGGCCTTTATCAGATGATAAACGGCGACTTGCAGGTCGGCAAAATCAGAGACGTCGAAATTGAGGACCTTCTCGGCCGTGACCCCATTGTTATCGATAACCGCAACGTCTTAAACGCCCTTACCGATAAGGTGGTTTTAGTTACGGGTGGCGGCGGATCTATCGGTAGTGAACTTTGCCGTCAGATAGCCAGAAACCTGCCCAAAAAGCTCATTATTTTAGATATTTACGAAAACAACGCCTACGAAATCCAGCAGGAACTCGTCAGAAATTACCCCAACTTGAATTTCGAAACGGTCATAGCCTCGGTTCGTGATGAGGCCAGAATTGAGCACGTTTTTGATACCTATAATCCGCAGGTCGTTTTCCACGCCGCCGCGCACAAGCACGTGCCGCTTATGGAAAAAAGTCCTAACGAGGCGGTAAAAAATAACGTTTTCGGCACACTTAACGTTGCCAAAGCGGCCGACAAATTCGGGGCTGAAAAGTTCATACTTATCTCTACCGATAAAGCCGTTAACCCCACAAATATAATGGGCGCAACCAAGCGTATGTGCGAAATGGTTGTTCAGACCATAAACAAAAATTCCAATACCGAGTTTGCCTGCGTGCGTTTTGGTAACGTGCTCGGCTCAAACGGTTCGGTTATTCCGCTGTTTAAAGAGCAGATTAAAAAAGGCGGTCCCGTAAGCGTTACCCACCCCGATATTATACGTTACTTTATGACTATCCCCGAGGCCGTTTCGCTCGTTTTACAGGCAGGCGCATACGCTAAGGGCGGCGAGATTTTCGTGCTCGATATGGGACAACCCGTAAAAATCGACGACCTTGCCCGCAACCTTATTCGCCTTTCGGGTTATGAGCCCGACGTGGATATTAAAATCGAGTACACGGGACTAAGACCGGGCGAGAAGCTTTACGAGGAGCTTTTAATGGGTGAAGAAGGCTTGCAAAAGACCGAAAACAAGCTTATCTACATAGGCCATCCCATTGAGTTTGACGTTGAGCAGTTTGCCGAAGGACTGGTAAAATTAAAGCGCCTTTGCAAGCGCAATTCCGATAAAATCAAGTACGAGGTCGCCCAGATCGTCGGCACCTATACTGTAGACAAAAACGAAAAATAAAACGAAAAATAATAAAAAAGGAGCGCTCCGTCGCTCCTTTTTTATTAGGTAAAATCGTAGGGGAGGGCCTCCGTGCCCTCCCGTTATTGTACGCACCAAATAAAATTTGTTGATGAAATGTAGGGGAGGGGCTCTGTCCCCTCCCGTGCAATAATACTATTTCATCAAAATAATACGGGCGGGCGCAGAGACCCGCCCCTACGCACTCAATATAATTTGCCGATAAAATCGTAGGGAACGGCGCAGTGCCTTGCGGCACAGTTATATTCCGCCGTTGGCGGAGTTATATTGCCTACGGCAGTTATATGATGCCTTGCATCGTTATATTTGCCTGACGGCAAGTTATATCGTAGGGGACGGCATCCTTGACGTCCCGTTATTGTACGCACCAAATAAAATTTGTTGATGAATCGTAGGGACCGACGTCCTCGGCGGTCCGCCCGTTTTGTTGAGCACAAATAACATTGACCCGTTTTTATTTTAAAGCATCACGTAAATCAGCGCCAAAATAAGCCATTCGTCTGCGTTTTCGTGGGCCAAAAGCAACAACACTCCCATAATCAGCGCGCGCTCGGAGTCGAGCGAAATGTTCTTTAAATTCAGCAAATTCAAAATCTCACCCGAGCGGCTTTTTGGGGTGAAATCATTATTTTTGCTCGTATTTTCGCCGCCCGACACAGTTACGGGCGGTGTGTTTTTTTCGGTTTTCGAATTTTGGCCGTTTAAATATGCGCTTTCTTTTTTCTGCTGGTTTGCAACTCTGTTTTGCGCCGCGCTTGTCAGTTTTTCAAAGGTTTCTCTGTCCATAAAAGCCCCTTAGCCAAAGCATTTAAACTCGAATCAGATTTTGGAACAAGTATTTTTTGCTGTGGCTTTGTTAAAATACTCGTAAATCCGAAAGGATTTACTGCGTTTTGTGCCTCGCACATCAAAAAATCCTTTATTTACAAAATTCTGCGACCTAAAAGTCGCGGTTTTATGAGTGGATTTTGGTGATTTAAAGCACATAAAGCTGTCGCTTATGGGCGACAAAGAGCCAAAAGACGCCTTAAAACCGCCCTTTTAGGCTGGTTCGGGTTTGAATGCTTTGGCTAAAAATTTATAAGCCCGCTGCTCTTTAAAATGGGCGCAAGGCGAATAAGTTTTAAAATTTTTACCGCTGTATCAACCCGCAGCTGCCGCTCAGCTTTAAGATGCGGCCGCAGGGCCAGAAGCAGCCTTACCGAGTCGTCCTCGGCAGAAAAATTAGCGCCGTTAAATGCCGAAATTAAGTTCGATATTCCCTTGGCGTTACCTATTATATCCTCAATACCGCCCGTGTTTGACTGTGGCGGCGGGGGAGAAGCCGACTTGTTTTCGCCAAAAAGCTGAGAAGCCATGCCCTGCAGCATCTCCATTTTTTTAGGGTCGGCCAAAATCTCGGATATGCTCTTGTTTATATCATCCATTCTTCTCACCGCCAAGCAGCGCCTTTAGCAGTTGCTGCGCCTTTGGGGAGGAAAGTATCTGCTCGGTTGCGGCCTTGTCTTTTAATATGGCGTTGAGTTTACCTCTTTGCTCGGCCGATAAGTTGTTCATTAAATTTTTTACTTCCTCTGGTCCGACCTTGCCGGAGAAATCAAAATTCATATATATCACCTCTTGAGTTTTTAACACTATATTATATGTAAAAGTTTAAAACTCTATGAAAATATCCGCCGTATTTACTTCTTTACAATAAATAAAAATTATGTTAAGATATAAATTGGTTAGGTATGTAAACATAAAGCCCCATAATACATAAGAAAAAGGTGTAATAAATGTATAGAAATTTCTTCAAGCGCTTTTTTGACGTACTGCTTTGCTCACTCGCATTGCTTGTTCTTTGGCCGATTTTGGCAATAATCGCAATACTTGTAAAAATAAAACTCGGCTCACCCGTAATCTTTAAGCAGGACCGACCGGGTAAAGACGGAAAAATATTCAAGCTCTATAAATTCCGCACAATGACCAACGCTAAAGATAAAGACGGCAATCTTTTGCCCTCAAAAGAGCGTTTGACTAAATTCGGCAAAATTTTAAGAGCAACCTCGCTTGATGAATTGCCCGAGCTTATAAACATAATAAAGGGCGATATGTCTATAGTAGGCCCGCGTCCCTGGGCGGTAAAGTATCTTAAATATTTCACAGAGCAAGAGTTCCGCCGTCACTGTGTTCGCCCCGGTCTTACGGGTTGGGCTCAGGTAAACGGCCGAACGGCTGCCAACTGGGATGAAAGAATAAAGTATGATATTGAATATGTAGATAATCTTTCGCTTTTAATGGATATAAAGGTTATATTCCTAACCGTTAAAGGAGTTTTCTGCCGCAGTGATATTGTCGAAGCAGGCAGTCAGGGCAATTTTGACGTTTACCGCCGCAAGCAGTGGGAAGACGGCGTGGTTGAGAAACCCGCAGATTTTGTAGAGTAGAAAATAATCGGTTCTTGTAAGGCAGTAGGTAAATTATGAGAGAAATAGGCAGCGAATTTTCATTACCGCAAAATTTAATACCTGTATGCGCAGAGGGAAATAAAACACAAGACCCTCTTTATAACTCTGCCTATCATTTCGCAACGGGCAGAGCGGCTCTTTATGCTATACTGCAAAAAATAAAGGCTCAAAAAAAGGTAAAAAAAGCCTACCTGCCGGATTATTGCTGCTATTCTATGGTGCTCCCCTTTATAGATAGCGGCATAGAGGTTTCGTATTATAAAACAGAGTTTAAAAATGGCTCGGTAGAATATAAAATAGACTGTAATGCCGATTTTGATTTGTTTTTATCGGTAAGCTATTTTGGTTTTGAGGCATCTAATCAGGATAAAATAGTAGCCGACTTAAAATCCCGTGGCAAAACGGTGGTAGAGGATATTACCCACCGCCTTTTAAACGGCAAAAAGACGTCTGCCGATTATCATTTTGCATCGCTCAGAAAATGGTTCCCGCTGCTTTCTGGCGGCGTCGCCTTTGCAGAAGATATACAACCCCCGCAAGCAAAACTTTCGGCCGAGTATATAAATCTGCGCCGGAGCGCAATGGAGAAAAAGAGCGAGTATTTACTCACAGGCGAGCAAGATGCAAATTTAAAGGCTCAGTTTCTGGCCGAGTTTAGCGCGGCGAATAAAATACTGTGCTCCGATTATAAGGGCCGCGCAATAGATAATTTGAGTCTTAAAATATTAAATAGTATCGACAAAACTCAGATTGCCGAAAAAAGATACCAAAACGCCGAAATCCTTTATAATCGGCTAAACGGCAGGGTAGAGTTTATGTTTGGCCTTTCAAAAACCGACGTTCCGCTTTTTGTATCTATTGTTTTAAAAGACAAACTAGAGCGCGACGCTATGCGCAGCGCATTAACTAAGAACGGCATATATTGCCCTGTGCATTGGCCGAACGAAATCGGAAGCGACAACCCCATTTTCGACAGAGAGCTATCCCTAATAATCGACCAACGCTATAACAAGGACGATATGTTAAGAGTGGCCGATATAGTAGAAAAGAGTGTGAATGAAAATGTCTAAGGACATATATTTTAATAACAATTACGGTCTGCTTTACGAAAAAATCGAAAACGGCGCCTCTACTGTTTTTGAGCTTAAAACCAAAAACGGCACCGTAAAAAATCTGTTTTTAAAGCGCAAGGCCCCGAGCGTAAACGGGCAGGATTATTACGAAATTATAACCCCCTACGGCTACGGCGGCGCGGTTATAGAAGATCTTACGGGCGATAAAAATGAGCTTGTAAAAGAGTATGAGCAGGCTTTCTCAGAGTACTGTAAGGAACAAAATATTGTCTGCGAGTTTGTGCGCTTTCACCCGATTGTAAACAACGCCAAGGATTTCGAGAGCGTGTATTCGCCTATTTTCTCCCGCAAGACTTTGGGAACAAATCTTGTGGATTTTGAGGACCCCATTGCAAGCGAATTTTCAAAATCCACCCGCAAAAAAATCAGAAAAGCGCTAAATTCCGGCGTTACCTATGTGATCGATGAAAACCCAAGCAATTTAGACGAGTTTAAAGAGGTCTACTACGCCACAATGGACCGCAACAATGCGGCCGATTACTACTATTTTGGTGACGAGTATTTCGAAAATGTGCTGAAGTTTTTTAAAGATAACACAATAACCTGCAAGGCCGTGCTAGACGGCAAAACCATAGCTATGGGACTTTATTTTATATCCGACGGCATTTTGCATATTCACCTGTCGGGTACATTTAGTGAGTATTTGCACCTTTCTCCCGCAGTAGTGCTGCGCTTTGGCGTTTGTGAGTGGGCCATAAAAAACGGCTATAAGCTGATTCACCACGGCGGCGGCAGAACCAACGACCCCGAGGACTCGCTTTATACCTTTAAAAAGAATTTTGCCCAGAATACCGAGTTCGATTTTTACATTGCCAAAAAAATCTGGAATAAAGACGCTTACAATGCTATTTGCGAAAATGAGGGAGTCGATTCCAATGCCGATTTCTTCCCCGCCTGGCGCTCAAGATAGCACAGCAAAGCTGCGCAGTTATATTGTGCCTGTCGGCACAATGAAATTCGTTTAAAAAACGAATTTCATTTCACTTTCGGTGCAGCCGAAAATTTCATAATTCACAAAGTGAATTATTTCATATTTTTCGCAAGAAAAATATTTCATTTATAATGGTTACGGGTTGACAAAATTGCCAACTCCAACGTTCACAATTAAATGCTAACTAAACGGGAGAGCAGTGCCCTCCCGTTATTTTTTATTTTAAGTTTATTTTTTTATTTTGTGTCAATAATATTATCGTAAATTATTTTTAACTAAAAAGGAGTATTTATGAAATATTATAACACACCAAAAAAGAACCGCTCGCTGTCGGTTTATATAATCTTATCTCTCTGCCTTGTAGCCATTGGCATAGGCGCAAAAACCTTAATGACCGCTATGTCCGAACCCTCGGCCGATACACAGAGCGGACAAAACGACACCACCTCTATTACGGGTGACGTTAACAATATTATTTCCGATATCACCTATTCTGATATTTCCTCGACCGAATCCAAGACAGAAAAACCCACCTCTAAGCCCGACACCCCCGCAAATAAACCCGTTGCAAGCGAGCCCAAGCAAATAGCCGCAAGCTACTTTGTGCTACCCGTTACGGGCAATATTATAAAGGGCTTTAGTGAAAACGAGCTGCAGTATTCCGCCACCTTTAACGATATGCGCCTGCACCTTGGCATAGATATTGCCGCCGATGCAAGCACCGCAATAAAATCGGCAGGGGACGGCGTTGTAAAAGAGGTAAAAACATCTGATACTTTAGGCGTTACGGTTGTAATCGACCACGGCAACGGTATAATTGCAAGCTATTCGGGACTCGAGAAAAACCCGACGGTTAAAGCGGGTGATGAGGTCCACTCGGGCACCACAATAGGCTCGCTCGGAACCGTACCGTGCGAGAGTCTGGACCGCTCGCATTTGCACTTAGAATTTACCAAAGACTCAAAACCCGTCTCCCCCTTACAGATAATGGGAATGGAAGAATAAAACAAAAACGACCGGCATTTTGCTGGTCGTTTTTTACATAAAACTGCCGCTATCGGCAAAAATATAAGTAAATACCGTTTTATTATAATTGACTTTTTGCCGATAATATGCTATACTAAGAATAGCAAAAGTGGAGGAGTGTATATGAAATATTTATCCGTTAAAGAGGTTGCTTTAATCTGGAATACGTCTGAGCGCAGTGTTCGTAACTATTGCGCCGCAGGTCGGGTTGAGGGCGCTTTTCTTACGGGAAAAACGTGGAATATCCCCGAAAACGCCGAAAAACCCGAAAGAAGCAATAAAAGCAAGCCCGCACCGCAGACCTTGCTCGACATTCTTAAAGAAGAAAAGCTCGCTCACGTCAGCGGTGGAATATATCATAAAATACAAATTGAGCTTACTTACAACTCTAATCATATTGAAGGCAGCAGACTTACTCACGATCAGACACGCTTTATTTTTGAAACAAACACCATAGGCTTAAGCGAAGAGGGAGTGAACGTTGACGATATTATCGAAACTACCACACACTTTCGCTGTATTGATGAAATCATCCGGAGCGCAAAATCGCCGCTCAGTGAAAAATTCATTAAACGGCTGCACTTTATTTTAAAGACCGGCACAAGCGATTCGAAAAAGGATTGGTTTGCAGTAGGTGACTATAAAAAGCTGCCTAACGAGGTCGGCGGTATGCAAACCGCACTGCCCGAAGAAGTGTCGGCTAAAATGAAAAAACTTCTCGACTGTTATAACGCTAAGGAAAACGTGACCCTCCACGATATAATAGAGTTTCACGTGCAGTTTGAGCTAATTCACCCGTTTCAAGACGGCAATGGCCGTGTCGGCAGACTCATTATGTTTAAAGAGTGCCTGAAACACGGTATAGTTCCCTTTATTATTGAAGATAAAATAAAGATGTTTTACTACCGGGGACTAAAAGAATGGAACAATGAAAAAGGCTACCTTATCGATACCGTTTTATCTGCGCAGGATATTTTCAAACAGTATTTAGATTATTTCAGAATACCGTATAACAACTAAAATAAAATGTAAAAAGCACTCCCAACGAGTGCTTTTTTGCTATTTATTATTTATTACACGTTATACGAGCTGTCGAGCTTTTTAAGCTCGTTAAACGAGTCTATTTCTATAATGTCATTAAAGGTGCATTCTCTGACAGAAAGCGAGTAATTTTCCTTTTTAAAGTCAAGCGGCACCTGGTCCCAGTAGCGCTCCTTGCCGCCTGGGGAAGTGTAAACGGCCTCAACATCATCCTGCAGTTTTTTAGCATCTGCCTTTGACCAGTACGAAATTCCGTACATCTGGTAGCAGTCCGTTCCGCCAACCGCAACCTTGGTTATCTTGCCGTTTTCGGTGTAAAGACACCAGTCGTCAGTGGTCTTTACAGGCACGCCCAAATAGTTTGATGAGTACTGATATTTTGTTATAAGTTTTTTGTTGTAAAGCAAAATATCGGCCTCGAAAATGTAGGTGTTCTCTGTCAGTGCGTCCTTTGCCTTTAAAACAGAGGAGATATTATTCGCCTGGTTATAAAGCGGGTTTTCTATAAACTTAATGTTCGGGTATTTGTATAAAAGCTGGTCGAACTGCTCGCCCAAATATCCGCGAACCAGATAAATTTCTTCAATTCCTGCCGCAACTACTGCGTCTAAAAGAGAGTCTATAATGCGCTCACCCTTAACCCTTACGAGCGGTTTTGGTGTGTTAAGTGTTACGGGCACCATTCTCGAGCCAAAGCCTGCCGCAATAAAAATTGCTCTGCGCACTCTGTATGGCTCTAAAGCCTCTGAACCGGCGGGGGTTATCTTGCCGTCTTTAACCAAACCCTTGGCCGTCAGCTCGGCCATAAGCTTGTTAACCGTGCCGACCGACATATTTGTGGCGGCGGCAATTTCTCTTTGTGTTGCCGAGCCTTTTGTGTCGGACAGAAAATGTAATATGTCAAAATTCTTTTTTGTCATTTTATTTTCTCCTGGTGATAAGGCGGAAAACGGCCTTAATTATAATGTTCACAATTAAAATTGCCAAACTTACTATTGCCGCGCACTCGAGCTGCATATTGGCTTCGAACTGGTTAATCATAAGCGCAATAGGCTTGGTCGAGGTGGTCGATAAAAACGATACTGCCGAAATGGTCATCATACTGTTTACAAAGAAATAGCTTGCCATTTCGCAAACGGTGGGCATACTCTGGGCTAAAAATACGTCCTTTATCATACGTACCCTGCCAATACCCATTGTTTTGCCGACGTCCTCTAAGTTTTCGTTGATTTTGGAGAGCGAGTTGTAAATCATCATATAGGGGGAAGCCACAAAGTGCACAATGTTAACCACAATTAAAATCGCAATGGTGTTGTACATAGCGCTGCCCGAAAAACTCATAGCGTACGACAGACCCAAAACCATACCCGGAATAGCCGCCGCAGTAATTAAAATTAAATGCAGCACTCTCGATAATTTCGTTTTTGCCCTTGCCGTTAAATAGGCCGATAAAAAGCATACGGCCGTACCAATAAGCGCAACCGCAACCGAGATTATAAGCGAGTTTAAAAGATATGTGCCTGCATCCATAGAAAGCGCTTTTTCTATGTTTTTAATAGTAAGAGTCAAATCTATGGGATATCTTTTTGCAAAGCCCAAAGCCGCAAAGCAGAAAATCGGCACAACTACCGCAAGACTTAAAATGAAGCAGAAAATATATGCTAAGGTTTTAGAAAGCGGCTTGTTGGACTGTTCAAACGGCTTTATAACAAAGGTCATATTGCCCTTGTCCTTGTTGGTTAAATCGAGCAAAAATGCCACAACCGCAGGGATAAGCAAAAGCGCGCCGATTACCGCGCCGCTTTTAAATTCAAGTCGGCCAATAACCTCTTCGTACATTAAAACCGAAAGGGTCTTGTACTTGCCGCCGATAATAAGCGGAACGCCGTAGTCGGTAATTATCATGGTAAATACCGCAAAAACTATAGATATAAGCGGCTTTCTCAAATACGGCAGAGTTATACCCGTAAAGCGCATTAAAGGACCGATACCAAGTATCTTTGCCGCCTCGTAAGGAGAATAATCCTGATATTTTAAAATGTCGCTTATCATAATAAACGCAACGGGGAAGGCGTACATAACCGAGCCCGCAACAATTCCCGTAAAACCGTAAATAGACGTGTTTAAATTAAGAAGCCTTGTTAAAATACCGTTGTTGCCAAGCACAATTAAAAGTCCCATTCCGTGCGAGATGGACGGAATAAGCATGGGCAGGGTAAAAATAATACCAAAAAGGCCCTTTAGCTTTATGTTTGTTCTTGAAATACAAACTGCCAGCGTAAACGAGATTATAAGGGTTATAACCGTTGCCACCAGGGCCGTGAGCAGCGAATGAACAACGCTCGGCACAAACTGAGCGCTACTGAAAACCGCCTTAATGCCGGCAGAGTCTATGTGAGAAAGCATTGTTATAAGCGGCAGTAAAATAAACACCGCAAAAATGCTTATAAAAATGAGCTTAGAAGCAAGGTCCAAGCCCTTGTGCTTTATACTGTGCATAGCCTACCTCACGTACTTTATAAGAGAATCTATCTTCTTGCGTAAATTCTCGTTAACAAAGCTTTTAACGTAGTCGTTTGCAGGCGAGTCAATAATATTTTCGGGAGTGTCAATCTGAATAAGGCAGGACTTGTCCATAACCATAATTCTGTCAGACAGCGCAAAGGCCTCCTCTTGATCGTGGGTTATGTAAATACAGGTCGTGCCAAATTCCTTTTGAATTTTCTTAAGTTCATCTCTGAGCATCAGTCTTGTTGCAACGTCTAAAGCGCTCATAGGTTCGTCGAACAATATAATGTCGGGATTAAGCACTAAGGTTCTTGCAATAGCAACACGCTGCTGCTGACCGCCCGATAATTCGCCCGGCTTTTTGTCCTTGTGCTCAAGAAGTCCCAAGCGCTCCAAAATGGCAAGAGCCTTTTCCCTTGCGCCGTCTTTGGTGTCCTTTTTTATTTTAAGAGCATATTCGACGTTTTTTAGAACGCTCATATTCTCAAAAAGCGCGTAGTTCTGGAATACAATACCCATTCCGCGCTTAGCGGCGTCTATGTTAGTAATGTCCTCGCCGTCTTTTAAAATCTGACCGCTGTCTGCGTGAAGCAGACCGATTAAGATTCTGAGAAGCGTAGTTTTTCCGCAGCCCGACGGACCTAAAATAGATAAAAATTCGCCATCGTAAACGTCAAAAGAAACGTCGTTTAATGCAGGTAATTTGTCGTAGGTTTTGCAAAGATTTTTTATGCTGAGTTTAATATCTGCCATTTTTATATCCTTTAAAAATTCTTTAATGCTTCCACTTTGTCAGTAACTGGTCCTTTGCCTCGGGGGTGAGTGTGCCCATCTCGGCATAGTTAATATCCGACGGATAACCCTCTACCTTTGCGGGACCGTCTTTGTAAAGCTGCTCGGGGAATAATTCCTGATTGTTGATTTTTGTGTACTCGCCCGAAAGATAGGTAAATACCTCTTTTACGGCCTTTCTTTCAAGCTTGCCCGCAATAACGCCCTGACCGTACATAGAGTAGGGAGAGCCCTCGGGGAAGAAGGCAATTTTTAAGTTTGAGCCGTTTTTGTTGGCGTTAACTGCCTGAGAGGTCATACCAAGACCAATAGCGGCCTCTTTTTGTATAAGCTTGTTTATAGGACCCGAGCCCGAGGAAGAAAATTCCATAACGTTTTCGGAGAGCTTGTCGAAATATTCCAGAGCCTTTTCCTCACCTCTGGCCTCGCTTAGAGATTGTAAGAACATAAAGCCTGTGCCCGAGGATTTGGGGTTGGGCATACAAATTAAACCTTTGTATTCGGGCTTTAATAAATCTTCGTAAGAGGTAGGAACTGCAAGACCCTTGTCCTTTAGAGCGGCCTCGTCAATAATAACTGCGCCGCCGTTTCTGACGTCGGGCATATAGAAGTTACTGGGAGCAACGCTCTCTAAAAATGGGCTTCTGTCAAACTCGCTTAAATCTGCAAGTAAGCCCTTGGACTCTAATTTTTGTAAATAGGGGTATTCAAGGTCATAGGTAATGTCGCACTCGGTGTTTTTACCTTCACTCAGTAGCTTTGCGGCGTGGTTGCCGGTCGACATATATTCAATAACAATGTTGTAGTCGGGGAATTTTTTATCAATGCGCTCTCTTAAGTGCTCAATTCTGAAATCCTCGGCGCTTGTGAATATAACTACCTTTTCCTTTTTCTCACCGCAGCCCGCAAAAATACCTGCTACTAAGCATATACAAAGCGCTATTGCTGCCAGTTTTATAAGTTTTTTCATATTATCAGTCCTTGTTCAAAATTTTGAATTTTTTATAATTTTTTGAATTTGTGAAACTGAGCCGAATTTGGCCAAAATGAGCCAAAATCCCCCATTTCAAGCCCTATTTTACCACTAAACCCCCAATAAGTCAACTGTTAATATATTGATTAAACTATGCCTGTTTGTTCATTTTTTATCTAGTAAACCGAAAAGTGAAACAAATCACGTAAAATAACCCCCGAAAGCCGCAGGCTTTCGGGGGGAATGATTATTCTTCTGAGTTTTTGGTGTCCTTTACTACTACCGTTTTTATTCCGTAATACTTTGCAAGCGCCTTGTTTGTGCCACTGTCGGCGTTTTCGGATAAATCTTTAATAAACAAAACGTAAGGCTTTGTCTTTATCGGCTCAAAAACTATATCCTCAGCGCCGCTCTTTAAAAGCTCTAAGCGCTCGAGCTGCCGGTGATGGTATTCTTTAGCATCACCGCGTATTATTGATGCCGCCGCCGAATAGCTTGTGGTTTTTATAAGGGCAGGCGTCCTGCTCGGAAAGACCTGGCCGAATATAAGTAGCGCCGCAAAAACAAAGACTAAAACCGACTGTGTAGAGCTAACGGGTTTAACGGGTAAAGCATTGCCCTTTTCAATTTCGCAGATAAATTTTAACCTGCCGCTGTCAATATTAAACCCAACGTTTCTTACAGTCCTTTTAGCGAACCAGTTAAACCATATAAACAGGTTAATAAGTAAGATTAAATGGTAGCTGAACGATACCACGTTAAGCACTCTGCCCGGTATGGTAGAGGTCGCATAATAGGTGGGAGTAAAGAGGGAAGCGAAGATTAAAAACGATACTGCGCTTATAACTAACGGAAAGCGCACCTTAAAAGAGGTCTGCTTCGCCGTTCTCCATAAAAACGGCGCCGCCGCTAAAACTGCGGCCAGCTCGAAAACGTTGAATTTATTTATAACGTATAAAAGCGCCTGCTTTATTGACTTTATAATTGCCGCCGTCGCACCCATAGACTCAACCCGCAGCTGCCTTACACTGTTGCCGGGGGCTATGATGCTTATTATAAATGCCGCCGCAAAAAATAATACGGGTATAATCAGCTCAAAATTGCCCTTGCGCTTTATAATTAAATATATAATAAGTAAAACCAAAAGCTCGCCCGTTACAAGCGCGGTTACGTAGTTGCCGCCGCCTATAATAAACCCTAAGACCGATAAAACAACAGCGCTCAGAACCCTGTTTACACCGTCTTTGAACAGATGCTTTATTATAAGAGCAATAAAAATCAAGAAAAACGCGTAAAACAAGGTGTAATAGCAGGCGCCGTTGTACCAGTAAATACCCTGCGCCGCGCTCTCAATAAGCTGAATGTTAAGTAACGACAGTATGCAGCCGACCGACAGTATCTGCCATTTGTTATCCACCTTAAGAAAATGATGAAAAATCTGCCTGCAAAAATAAAAACAGGAAAATATCAGAGCGCCAAGCATAATTATGGGTACTATAAAGTAAAACTGTTCGCCAAAAAGCGCAGGCTGCAGAGTGAATAGAAATACTGCGCTAAACGAGCCTTGCCAGGTGTTATAAGTATGCTTTGTCTGCTGGGCGGCCGCCTTTAGTACGGAAAAAATGTTGTGAGTTTCACTCCATGCTGAGTGGGTGTTAAGTCCATAATGATAGTCATCATAATGGGGCGAGTCGTACGCGGCCATAACAACCAGCGGAATTAACGATACAATAAGCACCGCCAAAAGCGTAAGAGCAATATACTTTTGCTTTAAATGCGAGTGCTCTTTAATCCATTTAATAAGCGCCATACCGCCCACCTCCAAAAAGAAACGTCTAGCACATTTTATCACAGTATTTTTGATTTGTCTATAGTGTGACCTTTTTAGTTAAGAGTTATGGTACGCTATCGCGCAGTTATGATTTTGCCTGTGGCAAAAGTTATGATATGATTGCCCGACTGAGTCAACGTTGCCGCAAGGCAACTCATAACGCGGCGTAAGCCGTTCACAACTTATAACTTGCCGTCAGGCAATCATAGTTGTTCTCAAAAGATAATTTGCAAAAAAACAACACCAACCGAAAAGGTTGGTGTTGTAGCAAATTATCTCTTTGAGAACTGAGGTGCTCTACGTGCGCCCTTAAGACCGTATTTCTTACGCTCTTTCATTCTCGGGTCACGAGTGAGAAGACCTGCTTTTTTGAGTGTGGGTCTGAGTTCTGCATCGAACTGTAAAAGACCACGTGCAATACCGTGACGTACTGCGCCTGCCTGGCCCGATACACCGCCGCCTGCAACTGTGCAGACGATATCGAACTTATCAGCAGTGTTTGTTAAAGCTAGCGGCTGACGAACGATTAACTTTAAGGTGTCTAAACCGAAGTAATCGTCAATATCTCTGCCGTTAATGGTAACGTTACCTGTACCGTTGTAGATACGAACACGAGCGACAGAACTCTTTCTTCTGCCTGTTCCGTAAAAATAAGGCTTACCTTCAAACATTATTCTGTCCTCCTTCGTTAAAATTCATAAACTTCGGGCTTCTGAGCAGCATGTAAATGCTCTGTGCCCTTGTATACCTTAAGGCGTGTGAGTGCTGCGCGACCAATGGTTGTGTCGGGCACCATACCCTTAACTGCGAGCTCCATTGCGAGCTCAGGACGGGTTGCCATAAGGGTCTTGTACTGAACTTCCTTAAGGCCGCCAACCCAGCCTGTATGACGGCGATAATACTTGTCTTCAAGCTTATTACCTGTTAATACAGCCTTGTCAGCATTAATGATTATTACGTGGTCACCACAGTCAACGTGGGGTGTGAATTCGGGCTTGATTTTACCGCGAAGGATATCTGCGGCCTTTACAGCAACTCTACCGAGCGGCTTGCCGGCTGCATCTAAAATATACCATTTGCGTGTAACCTGACCCGCTTTTGCCATATAAGTAGACATTTAGCTTTCCTCCTAATTTTGTGGCAGATAGTCTGCCTCTTTTGTGAGCCTATGTATAATACCACACCAAAATCATAAAGTCAACACTAAATTTTGTGTTTTTTAATTTATTTTCGACTAGCTCTCGTTTTCTCTTGTTTTCTCTCGTTTTCTCTCGTTTTCTCACTTTCAATTTACGATTTTTTGCAAATATTTTTTTAAATTGCTTTTCAGAGCAAAAAACAAAGCCCTGCCGATTACTCGGCAGGGCTTAAAATATATAATCTTGTTTTAGTTTTAGGCTGAAAGAGGTGTGTTCTGGCTTTTCTTTTTTGTAAGAAGCTCTATAACAACTACAACCGCTACAAGCGAAAGGCCGATAATATCGGTAACCAGACCCGGATATATAAGCAATAGTCCGCCAACGGCGCTGATTAAACGCTCGTACCAGGCCATTCTGTGAATCAGATATCCCTCTAATGCCGCCGATACTCCGAACATACCTATAAGCGAGGTTATGCAGATTATTACAACGTCGATAACCGTGGTATCAATAAACAGCATTGCGGGGTTAAGAGCAAATATGTACGGAACGATAAATGCGCCGATTGCAAGCTTTGTAGAGGTAAATGCTGTCTTCATCGGATTTGCGCCTGCAATAGCTGCGCCTGCATAGGCTGCCAAAGCAACGGGCGGAGTTAAGTCTGCAACGATACCGAAGTAGAATACAAAGAAGTGAGCCGCAATCATCGGAACGCCCATCTGTACTAAAATCGGAGCGCAGGTTGCCGCCATAATGCAGTAGTTTGCGGTGGTCGGAACACCCATTCCGAGCACTATACAGCAAAGCATTGTTAAAAACAGAGCAATAATTACCTGGTTGCCTGCCAAAGCTACAATGCCGTTAAAGAGCATGTAAGCCAGACCTGTTACACCGATAACACCTGCAACAATACCTGCAACACCGCAGGCTGCGGCAACGGTTATCATACCCTGGCCGCCTGCCGCCAAAGCCTCAAGCAAGCGCTTAGGAGTAATTCTGTGCTCTTTGTTAAATAAACTTACAACAATTGCAACAACAATAGCAATAGCTGCAGCGTAAGCAATAGAACGCTTAGAGGTACCAACAAGGTATATAAGTAAAATTAAGGGGAGCAGTAAATAGGTCTGCTTGAGAAGGGGTTTGAGTCTGGGTAATTCTTCCTTGCTTAAACCTCTGAGTCCCTCTTTTTTAGCCTCAAGATGAACCGTAATGAATACGCCTGCAAAGTATAAAACTGCAGGGAGTATAGCGCGTAAAACTATGTTAGAGTAGGGAACGCCGACGGTCTCTGCCATAAGGAAAGCGGCAGCGCCCATAATGGGAGGCATTATCTGACCGCCCGTAGAGGCCGATGCCTCTGCAGCAGCTGCGAATTCGGGTTTGTAGCCTGTGCGCTTCATAAGCGGAATTGTAACTGCGCCCGAGCCAACCGTGTTTGCAACCGATGAGCCCGATACCATACCCTCCATCGCCGATGCAACAACCGCAACCTTTGCAGGACCGCCCGAGAAGCGACCAACCAAAGCGTTGGCTATCTGAATAAAGAAATCGGCAATGCCGGTGCGCTCTAAGAAAGCGCCGAATATAATGAACATAACTATGTACTTAGAGCAAACGTTGATAGGTGTCGATAAAACGCCCTCTTTAGAGTAGAACAGAACTCTTACAAGCTCGGTAACTCTCTTGAAAAAGTCGGGGTTTGTAGAGCCCCAGATAAGAGCGTAAACAAGCAGCGCTGCAGCAACGCAAAGAATGGGGAGTCCCACACTGCGTCTGCAAAGCTCGGCAAGGCATAAAATACCAACAATGCCTATTGCAACCTCGAACGGAGCAATTTTAAATCTCGATACGATTTCGGTTGCATTAAAGGTAAAGTACAAAAATGCGCCTGTGCCCAAAAACATTAACACAATGTCGTACCAGGGCATATAGTTTGTTTTCTGAGTACCCTTCTTGGCCGGGAAAACCAAAAATCCAATGAACATAATAAACGCCATAAATGACGTAAGTCTTATTTCGTCAAGCCAGGTCGCAACAAGGGTAACGTAAATACAAAAAACCGAGAATGTGGCTAAAATGCACTGAACAACTGTTTTTTGCCAGCCGTCCCAGACACGAGTGTTCGATTCGCGGTCGAACTTTTTCATAACGTCGTCTAAGGAAGCGGGCTCGTTGTTTATGGCGGGCTCGGCTTTTTTCTTAAAAAGTGCCATATTATCCTCCTTTTAAAAATTAAAATGTAAAAATCACAAATAAAGATAATAAATTGGCTGCAGCTTACACTGCAGCCAAAGTGTTACAGTTTAAAATGAATTATTTTGCAACGGTGATGTTCTTTTCTGCAAAGTACTTTGCTGCGCCTGCGTGGAAAGGAACTGCCATACCGCTTGTTGCATTCTCGAGTGATAATTCAGCACCCTTTGCGTGTGCGCTTGTAATAGCATCCTTGTTATCAAAGATAGCCTTTGTGATGTTGTAAACGTCTTCTTCAGAAGCAGAAGCGCTAACGATTAAGGTAGCCTTAACGGTTACTGTTGTAACGTCCTCGGTCTGACCTGTGTATGTGCCTGCAGGAATCTTGTAGGTGGTGTAGAAGCTGTCTTCACCCTCCATTAACTTTGCAGCAATGTCGCCGTCAACGGGAACTAAGTATGCTGTAGAGGTTGTGCAAAGCTCCTGAATAGCCGGTGTGGGAGCGCCTGCAACGATAAATGCAGCGTCGATCTTGCCGTCCTTTAATGCGTCGGCACTATCTGCGAAGGACTGATACTGAGGAACGATGTCTGCCTCGGTTAAACCTGCAGCGCCTAAAATGTCTATAGCGTTAAAGTAAACGCCCGAGCCTGCAGCGCCGATGGAAACCTTCTTGCCCTTTAAGTCTGCAACGGACTTAATGTTAGCATCCATAGTTACAAGCTGAACTGCCTCTGCATATAAACCGCCGATTGTACGGAAGGACTCGATTTTGCCTTCCTTCTCAAAAGAGCGGCTGCCTGCCCAGGCATAAGCCATAACGTCGGACTGAACTGTACCTAACTGATAGTTGCCTGCATCAATACCTAAGATGTTAGCCTTAGAACCGTCGGTCGAAACAACGTTAACGGTGATGCCTGTGGTTGTCTTAATCTGGTTGCCTAAAATACCGCCGTAGCCGTAGTAGGTACCTGCTGTACCGCCTGTACCCATGGTCATGGTAGTAGCCGAGCCGCCTGCGCAGCCAACAACACCGAAAACCATTAAAAGAGTAAGTAGAACTGCTAATAGTTTTTTCATTTGTTTTCCTCCTAAAACGTATACAAGGTTTAATTGTATACAATTATACACACCTATTATACAACAAACCCGCAAAAATTTCAAGAAAAACTTTTGCGGGCTGAAAATTCGTGTTGTTTTATTTAGTTTTAAGCTATTATCTTAGTCCCATTTTTTCGAGTTGATCGGCTAAAACCTCGGCCAGCTTTTCGCCCATAAATCTAAAGCCGGGGCTGGAAGGATGTGTTCCGTCTGCCGATATTTCTACACCCCATTCGTTAGAGGGTACTAAATGCACGTTTTCTACATTTTCATTTATAAGTTCAAAGGCACCTGCAATACCTCTTACACGGCAGTATTTATCAGATAACGCCTGTAACATAAATATGGGAGCGGCAGGGTAGAGCGCACGAAGCTTTTTAACAAATGCCAAATAATTTTCGGCAAAAATCTTTAAATTTCCGCGCTCCTCGTCAATAGGCGCATCTAAATAGTCGTTTGTGCCTAAAAATACCACAACAACGTCGGGCATACGCAGGTACTCGAACTTGTAAGGAGTAAGGCTTTCGGCCTCATCACCAAATTCAAGACCGAAATATGTGCTCTCCATACCTCTGCGGATTTTGGCCTTCGGGTGCTTTGCGTACCAGCCCCAACCGTCTGTTAAAGCCATACCGCCTTGCGATACTATGGAGTAGTCAACGCTTAAGCTTAAAGCCGAACCCTCGGCAAAACCCGGGTATGCATCGGTAATAGAGTCGCCTATATAATGAATGTAGGGCTTGTTCTGTGTTTTGAAGAGCGCTTCACCCTCGTTTATTCTTACACCCTTAAAGTGAATGTGGCGGCCTCTGCGGATACGTATTTTAAGCGTGTGCTTGCCGTTTTCTACTGCAAAAGCAAAGCCGTCGGCAATTTTTTCGTAAGAAGTAAGCTCGCCGTTAATAAAGAACTCCGCCATACCCGACACAAAGCCTACGACCTCTATTTTCTCACCCGTAAAGCCAACCTCAACAAAGGTGGCCGAGCCGTAGGATACAATGTCTTTTTCAACACTTTCCTGCCAAACGCCCGAGTATTTAAAGTTTTCGTTTTTAAAATCAAAAAATTCCATTTTTTACCTCCCGACAGATGTAACTTAATACCTGCATTTTACACCATCTGCCACCAAAAAACAAGACACTCGGCCCAAAAACCGATAAATTCAACAAAAAAGCACCGCTTTTTGTATTGTAACAACAAGCGGTACTTAAATTAAAGCTATTTATTTTCTACAAACTCGGCAATGTCCTCTAATTTGCAGTTTAACGCAGAACATAATTTATCTAACGTCTTGGTTTCAATGTTATCGTTGCTTTTTAGTCTGCGTATGGTTTTGCTGTCTATAGAGCATTGCTCTCTTAAACGATAGGTGGAAATGCCCTTTTGCTTCATTGTAACCCATAATCTATCAAAAACTATCACAATGTACAACCCCCTTGACAAGATAAATTGAGGCGGTGTTGATTTTTATACTTTTCTTTTAAACAGATTTTTGTAGTAATCTTTATATTGCAGATTAATCACCGGAGATATCTATGTACACTTGCTCGTCCGAATAGACATAGCCAGAACGCTCGCCTTCTTCGTGTTCTATAATTGTGGACTCATCGCCACCTTCTAATAAACTCACAAGACTTTCAATTTTGCTTTCGGTTTTTGTGTTGCCTACCTTTACGCCGCAGTGCTCACAATAGATAGCTTCTTTTGTAATGCCTTCGCCGCAACTTGAACAATACTTTTCTGCCTTCTCTTTATTGCCGCAAGCAGATAAAGAGAGAATCATTGCTATTGCCAAAACTAACGTTAAAATTCGTTTCATTATTTTACTCCTAAAAAGATGTAACTTAATACCTGCATTTTACACCATCTGCCACCAAAAAACAAGACCCACCTTAATTTTAGAATTATCTCCAAATTTTACCGCAGGTATTTAGTAATCCATACAAAACTCCTCACACCCCGTTGAAAGTGACGTTTTAATATGGTAAAATAAATTAAGAAATAAAAAGGGACGAAGAACACCAAAGGGACAACAGAACCGTCCCCTTGTCTCTTCTGAAGCTGCCACTCCTGTTTTTTCTCGAATTTTGCAACCAGCATTCTAGCATTAGGAGACTTAAAATGAAAATAGAGACCGAAACACCGCTTTTTAATGCATATAAGTATCGAGGACTATTTGAGGTTGTAGATAGAGTACAGACTGAAGAACAGTTTTTGAGCGAAAGTTTTATTGATGAATTTTCAAGATGTGTTTCTCCGCAAATTGCGGCTGTAACAGGCAAAACGATATCACAGCTTAAAAAAATGGAAGCATCAATTTGGTTTATACAAGATCTAAACAAGTATTCAATTGTTAGTTATGGAAATATAGTTTTTGTTAAAATTATGTTTTTATTTCAAAATGCTTCAACATTTTTGTATGTCGCTTGTAAATATAAGGACGGCAGAGATTTTGCTCCCAATGTTCGCGACGAAATAAACAAAGATGAGCTTGATTTTTATATTGTCAGCTCTGCAACCCTTAAAGAAAAAGAAACTATATTTAAATGGATGCTTTTACAAAGGGAAGAGTGTTTACAAAAAGGAGACACAAAAAGAGCAAAATATCTTGAAGAAACATATTATAAAGATTTACAATCATACGACTTTAATGATTGGCGCGACTGGTTAATACAAAGGGCAAATTCGCAGGATATTGATTTTGGAATAAAATGTAAATTCAAATATGAAGTTTTATGCGGTTGGCCCGATGTTATATTAACAATAGTGTATAGTAACGCAGTAAATGATAGTGATTATATAAAACTCGATGAGGTGTTGGGAAATTTTATTGCTAAATGGAACAAGAAACATCAAAAATCTAATAACAATAAAGTTATTCACGATTATATGAAATGTAATGCCTCGAAATCTAAAAACAGGATACGTTACAGTATAGATTTTGGAAACAGTGACCCCGATATTGTTCTTCCTGAACTTTTGATTGCTCTTAATAAAAATATTTTGGGCATTGAAAAAGTTATGTTTACATAGCACATAACACAACAGAACCGTCCCCTTCTGTTATAGCATTTTGACGTAAGGAGAATTAGTTTTGCAATATGTTGATTTTAAAAATGATATTTTATCATTGTTAAATATGGCCTCTATACCTTTAAACGAATTTAAAGTTTTAGAACATCCAAATAAAGAGGATGGGTTATACTTCGAAAAACGCGGAAATTTATATATTTACGGTTATTGCGAAAGAGGTAACAAACAAATTAAATGCCAAACAGAGAATATATGTGAGTTAGAATATTATGTTTTGAAAGATATAGTTGTAAATTTTTCTATTGATTATGAGATTAAAAACCGAGTTTGGTATAAAGATTCCAGAAGAATTTGGATGAATGTGGCTCTTAAATATATCGGCAAAATAGATAAAGATTATTATGATGCACTGAAAAAAGAGTTCGATGAAATACTTGTTTTGGCTCCCTACGATGATTTTTGTTGTGTGCAGGTAAATATTTTAAAAAGACTTTATAATGTTTTAAATCAAGAAAAAATAGGATATAATCTTGCGAATATGCAGTTAAAAAGAAAAATAAAAAAAATAAAGGCGCAAATAAAAAAAGCAAGTGATGCCGATTTGCTGGTGGATTTATCAGTAATATCTAATTTGGTTTTACAAACCAAAGATCTTTATAATTATGTTTCTTCGAACAAAGACTTAAGGTTTGTTGGAAAAGAGTTTTTGGATGAACTTGAAATTATAGTTCGTGAGGGTACAATCTTGACTGCTAGTAACACAAGGGACGGTGGTAACACAGGGGACGCTCGATCAGGGGACGGTTCTGTGTGTTGACAAATCGAGCGAAACACACCGCACGCCTTTTGTGTGCCCCAAAATTTCAAACAGACAAACAAAACCCCTCCGCAGAAAATCTGCGGGTTGTTCTTAACGGAGAATTATAATTTCCTTCAATTTTTGTTTAGAACCAGCATCGCATTTGTATGTACAAATGCAGTTGGGCAGTAGCCCAAACCCACTGACAACAGAAAAGAGAAGATTCGTTTTTTGCAACGAGTCTTCTCTTTCTTTTTTCTGTATAGTGATATGCTGACTAAAGTCAGCGTGATATTTTCGCTTTGCGAAAGTGATATGAAACCGATCGGTTTCGTGATATTCTATTCGCCGTAAACTCGCGTAGCGAATATCACTCGGCGTCAGCCGAATATAACTGCGAAGCAATATAACTCGCCGCAAGGCGAATAGAGTTGGCGTAATATCCGTTAAGGATATTACGCCATCTGCGGAGGGTTATTTTATGCTTTTCTTTTAAACAGATTTTTGTAGTAATCTTTAAACAAAATTACCTCTATAACGGCGCACATTATAAATGCTGCAAAGCCGTCTAAAACCGAGTGCTGCTTTACAAAAGCGGTGGAAAGGCAAACTAATATGCAGAAAATGCTTACCCCCAGCTTTGCGTACCATTTTGCCGACTCTTCCTTGCACCAGACCGACATCATTGCAAGCGAATAACCAACGTGTAAAGAGGGGAAAACGTTTGTGTTGGTGTCTATTGTGTATAAAAGACCCACAACGTCGGTAAAGAAATTATCGCGCGCAAATTCGGTGGGGCGCAGGTCCTGTCTGGACGGCCAGACTATGTAAATAAACATTGCTATAATTTGTGTTGCAGTTATAAAAATCTGCAGCTTTTTAAAGTTTTTGGGGTTATAAAGCGCAAAGTATATGAGCGTTACCACTATTAAGGCGTACCAAAGCACGTAGGGGACTATAAAATACTCGCAAAAGGGGATAACGTCGTCTAACCAGTGGTGCACCACAAAGCATTTATTGCTCGGAATAAACAGCTCGGTTAAGGTGTAGAGAATAAAATACAGTATCCAGCCCGATAAATACAAAAGGTGGTTGTACTCGGGACTCGTGATTTTAGAAAACTTAAAATTTTTGTAGTCTACAACGGGTTTTCGCATTCTTATCAACTCTCAGTCGGTGTTTTTTGGATAGGTGCTTTTCTTTATGTTTCTGTAAGGCACAACCGTGTGCTCGGGGGCAGATTTTGCAAGTGAAGTAATGTTGTCCATTAAATACTGCTTAATTCTTGCTCGCTCGGTGTCTTTGTCGGACTCGGCACTGTAATATATCGGCTCGCCAATATATGCCGTTTTTAAGTTGCGGGCAATGTAAAGGGGAGTAAAGCTAAGGGCCTTTCCTGTCTTTTTACAGTAAAGGCGGGCAAGGTCGATAAAATTATCCTGAAAATCGTAGATAATGTTATTGTACTTTACGTCGTGCTCGGGGAATATTACTATGCTCTCCCCCTCGGTAAGATACCGCACCGACGCTTTAAAGGTGGTCATTACCCTTGAATCGTTATAAACCGCAATGGTGTTTGCGTGTTTAAAAATAAAGGCGGCAAGGGGCGAAATCAGGTAAGCGAAGGCCTTATAAATAGGCTGAGTAAAGCGGGATTTTTGACCCCAGAAGTCCTTAAACATATAAGACGGGGTCTCTTTTAGGTGCATCATTTCGCCTCGGCACCAGGTCTGGTGGTTAATGGGTAGGTGCAGCTCACTGAAAACGGGTCCGTTCGTCTGTGAGTGGTTGCCCACAATAATTGTGGCATCAGCGGGGAGTTTTTCTAAACCCTCTACTTTAAATTTCGGGTACAAGGCCCAAACAAACCATTTTATAAATCTGTAAAGTATGGGTGTCTTTTTGCTCAAAAAATCAAGTCCTTTTTTAAAATGCAAAGAACAGTTTACACCCAAATTGTGAACAAAGGGTTAAATAATCTTTAAATTGCGCAAACTAATTATATCTGATATTACCTTAAATGTAAAGCAAAAACAACGGAGCCTTACCGCTTACGGTAAGACTCCAATTTTTTAAACTATTCTTTTAAGCGCCCGTATTAGCGGAACCGCCAGCAGCCCTGCGCACATATTACCTACCGCATGCAGAATATCAAACGAAAGCCCCGCGGCTATCCAGGCAAGAGTCTGCTCAAAATTCATACCGAACATTACCGCCTGAACCGGCGCAAAGAGCGCCCCGAAGAAAAGTCCGTGCAAGCAGCAAATGACAGGAAATACCACGCACTGAACCTTTATTGGCGTTCTTTTCGGGAACAGCATAATAATGCCCCAAAGAATTGTCCATATATATAAATACGGCACCCACCAGGGCGTAAAACCAAAATAAAGACCCTCTAATATTACGTACAAATATATAGAAAGCAAAGCCTTTACCCTGAAAACAAAGGTAAAAACAATTATAAACACTCCCACTAAATGTATGTTAGGAAGCGCCGCCATAAGCAGTTTGGTAACAAACATTACCGTGCCTAAAATGGCGCATATAGCTATCTCTTTTAGAGTAACTAATCTTTTAGCCCTTTGTGTACTCAAGACTATATACCGTGCCCTCGTTAATATCGGTTGAATCAACACCGCTCATAGCGTACTGACCGTTCTCGTAAAAAGCCCAGTAAGCCTGGTCAACATCGTAATCGGCGGTAATGCCGTTAACCTTTTTTATGTATAGTCCGTACGCGCCTTGCTCACCCTCTACAACAGAATGCTCTACCAAAGCGTCACCAACGGTGGTTTTGTCGGTCTTAACGGTAAAGGTGATTTCCTTTTCCTCGGCCTTAACCTTAACGGTTAGAGTCTTTGCGCCCTGGCCTAAGGTAGTGTCGCTTAAATATGTAGCGTTCTCCCAAAGACCTGTTTTTTCAACCTTTGCACCGCAACCGGCTAAAGTCAGCGCAAAAATTAAGACAAGGCTCAAACTAATGCTTTTAAGTAAGATTTTTTTCATTTAATTTTCCTCCTTTTAGTTGGTCGAAACGCTTTAAAGCGTTTCGACAAGCCACT
>JAFSCI010000057.1 GCA_017436815.1 Clostridia bacterium | reverse complement strand
CCTTCAAAAAAAGATCAATATATGCTACCACCACATCACCAATGACATCGGCAAAACGAGTAAATAACGCTGGGTCGTCATAATAAAGGTAGGTCAGGTTTTCCACTCCAAAAACGGAAGTCGCAAGGGTTACCGGTCCGCGAACACCCGTAAAAGGGGCAGGGCGTTTTCCATATTTTTCAAATACAGCCTTGCAACGTTCGTCCCAATCAGTTGGAAGAACAAAAGAACGGAACGCTTCTTCATCTTTAGTCATCCTCTCTACTGCATCTAACTGCTTAATTAAATCCTCTGCGGTTTGCATCTTGCTTTTCAACCAAGTGGTATTGCCATCAAAAATATATTGACCGCCAAACACCTCGCCGATATTTTTGAACTTCGGAATCGTAACGGTAGGGTGTTTCTCATTTAGCAAGGGTTTGTTTTCTGAAAGCAAAGGTCGTCCGACAATTTGTATTGCTTTTTCGTTATATCGACAATTCAAGTCATAACGTCTTTCGGGTGATGTGTAACCCCAAGGCTGACCTTCCTCACCCAATTCAGCAAAAACGCACTCATCGCTCATACGAATACCCAAAGCCACTTGTGCTGCATGTTTTGAAAAACAGTTTTCATCGTGAGCAGTTTCCTCATCTTTCCAAAATTGCTCTATATCAAGATTGAGTTTCATGGATAGCACTTCCTTTTTTCGATTTGTTTGATTATATCATAGTGTAATATGATAATGGACTTCATTCCATTGACAAAAATATGACTATTTGCTAAAATAATCGCAAATGGGGTGATTTTATGAAACAAACGTCTATTTTCGATCCCGTGTCCTGCGGTGTTGCTCGCACAGTATCTTATGTTACGCCAATGAACAACGGTCATATGCACAATAAAAACGAATTGTTTTTTTTGGTGGATGGCAATATGACCGCAAAATGCAATAACGAAATAGTGACCGTTAAAGGACCGGCGGTGTTAATATTTGCCAGTTACAGTATTCATAGCGGTGCTTCTTTAGACGATAAAATATATGACAGATATAAATTGATCTTTGATGATAATATTTTGAAATCTGATTTTCTCTGTAAAATGTCGAATTTCGTCAAAAACAACCCCCTCACTGTCATTACCCTTGACGATACAAAAAAACAAATTTTGCTTTCATATTTTGATAGACTCAATTATCACAACAGCGCAGCGGCCATGGAGCTTTTGGCAACATGGATGCTGTACGAATTGTCCTGTTGGCAACTAATACAGTGTGAGCCGTCACCGCGCTCAAGGACAGCATATATTCACCATGTAATGCAGTATCTTGCAGAAAATTATCAGGAAAATATAACATTGGAAGAATTAGCACAACGATATTATATTAGCCGAGCCAAATTAGTGTGTGATTTTAAAAAACAAAACGGTATGACGATTAATGAATATATATCATTAATACGAATCAACAACGCTCAAAATATTTTGAAACAAGGATTCGGCGTAAGAGAAACCGCTTTTATGTGCGGTTATGCCGATGCAAGTTATTTTATACGAAAGTTTACGGAATATTTCGGTTTTACCCCCGGAGAATATGTAAGAAGTTTAAAAACAAGGAATGGCCGGCTCTAAGGCACATGGGGACAGTTATTCCAGAATGTTTACAAGAGCTAAAAAGCGAGGTGAATTTCACCTCGCTGTTGTATTTATATGTCAAAATTTTGGGTTAGGACGCCGTATGGTTCTTATTATCTGTAATTGTGGTAATTTATACCGTGTGAATTTACTTTTTTAGTTGGTTGTGATATAATAAAATAAAGGCGGTGATTTTGTGAAAATTTCCCTTGTACTAAAAGAAAGTATTTATGACTGCAAAATAAAAATATCCGATTCACGCGGTGAACGGCATTACTATATTTCGGCTTTGTACGAGGAAGGGATGACCTCACCTTCAATTATAGCAGAAGTTTTTGATAACGAGTTTTCTATATCTCTTATTCCAATAACGTCAGATGTGAAATCCGCCTTAGACGAAAGTACGGCAAACGATTGGAAAGATAAACTTGCCAAAAAAGCTACCGGCTTTTTGATGAATTCTCTGGATAAGATGATTCTTCGTGTTGGTTGTAATTATCATATTGAGGGATTGCAAGATGGTGACCGTTTAGATATTACATTACAAAGTTATGCTTTTGGAACATTTGACCGATTTGATATATTAGAATTGGTGCCGATGTGTTATATGTTTTTTGAAGTAGCCAATTTTAACGAATATTATAAATTGACCGACGCTTACGAAACTAATCGAAAAGACGTGCTTAATTTCGCAAAAACATTTGGTTTTGCCGAAGTTTTTGGAAACGGATTGTTTGCAACACTATTTACATATCCAATACAAGTAAGTCGGGTTAAACGACTGACCAAAAACAAAAAAATATCAAAAGTTCTTACCAAGTTTAATAATTTAAGCGATGCCGAACGACAACGCTTTCTTGAAAAACAGGAAAAGTTCTTTAGCAGATAAAAACAGCGAGGTGAAATCACCTCGCTGTTATATTTATAGACGCAATAAAACTTTTCTTCAACATAAATGTGTTAAATAGAAACATCATTTTACGGAATGCTTATTACTTTCGCTCTCCCAATAGCGAACGAGTCACCGCCTTGTAATATTTAGCAAAGAGCTTCGCTCCTTTTAAAAATTTCCAGTTTTTAAAAGTCGCACCCATTAAACAATCAAGCGCGCTTATTGTATTAGGATGTTCTTGACCTTGAACATTACATCGTAATTCATACACCCGTTCTCTTAACTCTAATTCTTTTTTCCTATTGCCTAATTCTTTATGAACACCTGCCATATTGCCCAGAATTGTTATTGTATTAGGATGGCTTTCACCCGAAATTTTACAACTTTGAGTATACGCCTTATCTATCAACGTTAACGCTTTTTGGTGTTCACCTATTTCATCATACGTTGTTGCTAAATTATTCATAAATATTATGGTTTCAAAATCATCTTCTCCAAAAATTTCACAAGCTTGTTTATATACCTTCTCTTCTAACAATAACTCTTTTTGCGAATCACCCACGTAGCCGTTTAATACCGCAAGATTATTCAAATATGGTAGCATGTACGGATCTTCTTCATCCCAAATTTTACAAGCTAGTGCATATATTTCTTCAGCTAATTGCAACGCTTTCTTAAAATCACCCAAGCCAGTATAAACATTTGATAAATTTCTAAGTGCATGAAGCGTTTGGGGATGTTCTTTTCCTAAAATCTCACAAAGCTGTGTATATGCTTTCTCGCCGAGCTCCAGCGGTTTACGGTAATCGGATATATCATGATAATCTGTTACGGCATTCCACTGCGATAAAGTCTCTTTTAGCTTTTTTTCTCCTAAAAATTTTCCAAATTTCTTATATAAAAAGTTTTTTGCCCACATCTGCGATCCACTGTAACCAAATTTATCATAAACTGATACTAACGAATTTAAGCGTGATAACGTGTCTAAATGCTTCTCGCCCAAAACTTTACAACTTTGTTCGTACACTTGTTCTTTTATTTGCAACGCTTTATGATAATTGCCTAAATCATCGTAAGCGAATCCAAGATTTTCCAAGGCATCAAGCGTGTCCGTATGCTCATTTCCGCATTGCTGAACATAGTAATCCACTATTCTCTCGGCCCACTTGACTTCTTCTTTACAATCGCATTTTGCACCTTTACCCGTACGGTATATATAGCACAATTTTTTCATTGCCTCTACCAGTCCGGCTTCTGCAGCCGACAATATAAGCTGCACACCTCGTTCACGGTCAACTTCAACGTCTATGCCGTCAAGATAAGCAAGACCTATCAAGAAGTTGTGTTCGGGCATATCGCTGGACTGGTTTGCAAGTTTTGTAATGGTTTCAAGCAGGCGTGTCTTAAACGCTTCATTATCATAAGGATTAACACAGTTTGGCAACCCCTGAAATTTTGTCTCAAGAGCGGCTTTATCGGTATATTCCATTTCGGCAGGCAGAATATCAATATCAGATTGTTTAGCCGCAGGATACTCTTCGCCCATAACAAAATTAGGCTTGCCGTTTGGTTCTTCCAACAAATTAGGTGTAACAAGCAAAGCAAACAGCTTACTGTTATTTAACATCTTGCTTATGTTATCTTTAAAGCTTTCACCCGGAGTCAAAAACTCATCAAACCAAATTGCTACGTCACGGCACTCAGGAATACTATGAATAAGTCGCATTAGCTCATTGGCATATTTGCGATCCTTTTTACGGTAGCTCAAAAATATATATGTATCAAACGCCGCACGAATACGCTTTGCCGTCTCATCGCTGACAAGAACAGACTCTAAATAATTCTTTAGCTTTTCTTCATAAGAAATTTCCGTTAAATCTGTGCTAAATGGATTTATATACTGCAACTCGCCAAATTTATGAGGATCAGAATAAAACTCTTCTATTCCGTGTTCCATCATAATGGGCAATACGGCAATATGTTCTTGTACTGCGTAAGGAATATCGTCGTCCATTGCTCTGTTTGGTGTAGTCAATAACTTAAAAGTAACAGGAACAACAAACAGGTTGTTACGGCCGAGATCTACTTGTTTTTCATCTTCAGGTATAACCTCGTTCATATCTTCGGTATAATAAATCGCACAATCGTGTGTTTTGAAGATATCTTCGCAAACTTTTTTAAAATATTTATCGAAATCGTCCGGATGACAGGTAAAATACACTCTAGGCTTTTTTTCTATATCAATCTTGTCTAGCGTTTTTATTTTAAAAATTGCCATAACATCATTCCACTCATTAAAAAAGTTTTATAATTGATTATTTCTTATTTTAATTTCTCGGTGCAATTGTATTTATCGCCGCAATCTTCTATTGATTTTATAAACTCGGAAAAATCGTTGGTAAAATGCTTGGTTCTGTATCTGTTTATTAAATTGCTCTGGACTTCAGTTGTGCCGTTTTTATACACAACAACCGTGTCATCTATACCCGCAATCTGATAATATGGTGCAGAACCGAACAAATCGGTATATAACACAAATTCAACTATATAATCAACGTCTTTAAATTCTTCTGTGGTGTTATTTTTAATATTTATTATTCGTGTGTTTTTAATTTCAAAATATCCGTCGGTATCGACCTTAGAATCATTATATACGTCTTGCCAATGATTTTTCAGTTCATTCACCGCGGCCGAAACCCTGTCGTTTTCATTTACTCCGCAAGCAGATATGCAAAAAGTTAAGGTTAATACCAGCAGAAAAGTAAATGCTCTTCTGATATATACCATACTTCCCGATTTTTTACTGTTTAATAGCTTTTTAAAAAACATAAATATCACCTTTGCTTTATTATATCATAAACCCAAAGGCAGCACCTTTGAAACTGCAGAGCAGTTGCCGCGTCGCAACGCAGCAGGTTTGATGATTCAATGTTCTCAAACGAAAATTATCAAATTTTCAAACGCGAATGCGTTTCGGCGGCGTTCCACCGCCGTCGGTTTGAGGTTATTATATCATAAACCCAAAGGCAGCGCCTTTGAAACTGCAGAGCAGTTGCCGCGTCGCAACGCGGCAGGTTTAATGATTCAATGTTCTCAAACGAAAATTGTCAAATTTTCAAACACGAATGCGTTTCGGCGGCGTTCCACCGCCGTCGGTTTGAGGTTATTATATCATATTTTAATAGATAATCAAGTGTCTGGCTTTTTAGCAATAGTAAAAAACTCTCTGCGGGATTTACTTTTAAGGTTAAATGTGCTAAAATAAATTTCAGGAGATGATTATATGAAAAAAATTTTTATAAAATTCAAATCGGCCTTTATGGTGTTGCTGTCATTTATAACTGTGCTTTTGTCTTCGTGCGGTGTTTTGGGCACAAAACAGGTACACGGTGATGAATTAAAAAAGCTTTCTGATGTTGAGCTTTTTGAAACGGTATATTTCCAAATTCTCGATACTGTTGAGTCTTTTGATAACGAAGAAGCCGCTCTTTCGCAAATAAATGTTGAGCAAAAAACCGTTTATATTTTAGGTACTTATGATATGGAAATTCAAAACGGCGGTTTGTGTCAGTTCTTTGTGAATTCTTCACGTGCTTTTGCGCCTTACGTTGAGGACAGTCTTGAAAAAGTAGGTGCCGCAGAACACAAAAAGCTGTTTGCCGATTTTATAGAAAACAATAATATTGACGTAAATGATCTTGACTCTTTCATTATTAACGACCTGGACCAGTATGAATCACAGACAAAGCGTTATGATTTTGATTCCTTTGATAATAAATACACAACGCTGCCCGAACTTACAGATTATATTACCCGCTACATAAAAGAAAACACCGAAAAATTCTAAAAAGAGGAAAATATATGCAAACTCTGGCTTTTGTATTAAGCACACTTGGTACGGTGTGCATTTGTATTCCGCCGCTTTTAAAGGGCAAAAATATGAAGTTGATTTTACTGCTTGTATTTTTAACTAACGTGCTTATTGCGGCAAGCTATTTGTTAACCGGCGCCACCGGCGGCGCAATAACCTGCTGCGTTGGCGCTGTGCAGACAATTATAAACTTCTTTTTCGAGCGTAAGCTTAAGCCCATACCCGTTTGGCTTATTGTAACGTACGCTATAACGTTTGTAGCGGCGAACCTTATTGTTTTTTCAAATATATTTGATATAATAGCCATTCTGGCCGCCCTTATGTTTGTAATGGGAATAAGTGTAAAAAGCGGCAAAAAATACCGCTTGTGGACCTTTATAAATACGGCCCTGTGGATAATATACGACTTTCTTACCCATTCCTACGGCCCATTAAGTACACACGCAATTCAGCTTTCGACCATTATTTTCGGTATGATAATGCACGACAGGAAAAAGAATAATACATAAAATCACAGCGGAGTGAAATTCACTCCGCTGTTGTTTTCATATGTATAAAGATATTGAAAAATACTCCTTTGTTTATTTGATAATACTCTTATTATCTATAAATAAAGGAGTTTTACTTTCATTTGTTTAATGAATCCAAATAAACATTTAATAAATTCAAAGCCGTTTGTTTTTCTGATTCAGAGCATTTATTAATTATTTCAGCAATGTCTGATTCGGAAAATGTGTTTGGCTGTTCAATAGTCAAAATATCATTAGGTGTAATATTTAGAGCTCTACATATTTTTAGCAATGTTTCGAGTCGCATATTAACACTGCCACGTTCAATATCAGCATAGGTACGTTCCGAAAGCTCTGCTTTCTCCGCAACCTCTGCCCTGCTCATAATTTTTTTGTTTCTTGTTTCATATAGTTTATTACCAATAACCTTAAAATCGAATACAAGCATTATTCTTCCTCCTATATTGTTCTATATAGGAATTATACTTCCCATTTTTGTTGACAAATAGGAACTATGGGTGTATAATTTAAGAAATATGGTTCCTGGGGTGCCTGAAAAGTGACTATTCCGCTTTTCTTGCATTACAGAACTGTTAAAAAGGAGGTGAAATTAATGACAAAAGTTAATGCTGTGGAAATGCGCAATGTTGAAGGCGGTGCATACTACAGGTGCTTAATTTGTAAATCAAAGGGTATCAAAAAATATAGTTTGACCAAAACTGGACATGTTTTACACGCTATTTCTGCACACCCTTGGGAAGCAGCGAAAGCAGCCTTTGGTATTGTAAAATATAAGTAATTCAATATAAATCGAGATGGAATAGTCATCTCGATTTTAGTGGAGATTTTTCATGAAAACAACAAAACAACACGACGAGCGGGATTGCGGTGCGGCCTGCCTTTCGATGATAGCATCGCATTATGGGTTAAAGCACCCAATTTCTAAATATAGAGAACTTACAAAAACAGACCAAAACGGTGCAAACCTTTACGGTCTTTGTGATGCTGCGCAAAAAATCGGTTTTCAAGCAGATGCCCTTTCGGGAAATATGGACGAGTTGCTTGATGGTGTAAAAAAAGGTGACATAAAATTCCCATTTATTGCCCACATTATTAACGAAGACTACATGCAACATTTTGTTGTTGTATTGAACATAAAAAACAACAAGTTCATCATAGCCGACCCTGCAAAAGGCAAGATTAGATATACGGCAGAACAATTCGCAGAGTTATGGAATGGCTACATTGTAACCTTTGAAAAAACTGAAAATTTTCAAAAAGGTAATTATACAAAGGGCAGTTTTAAAAAATTCTTTTCTTTGCTTAAAGGACAATATACAAAACTCTCATCAGTGATAGCATTGTCTTTGATAATATCTTTGATCGGTATCATAGGCTCTTTTGTGTTTGAAATTATTATTGATGATTTTTATACAGTCAATGAAACAATTATCTGCGAGGACGACTGTACCGATGAACATGAGCATATTACAGAAGAAACTGTAGCCGAAAGCGAAAATGTTTTTGATGAAATTATCGGCTTTTTAACTGACAACGCCTCAAATTTCAATATCTTTTTCATTTGCTTGATTGGACTTTATATTCTGCAAGCACTAATACAGTTTTTGCGAGGATATTTAATATCTCTTGTATCAAAGAAAATCGATATCCGGCTTATGATTCCGTATTATGACCATATTATAGACTTGCCACTGTCTGCAGTAAACACTCGTAAAACAGGTGAATATTTATCTCGTTTTTCCGATGCCGATGCAGTTAGAGAAGCTGTATCCGGTGCTACACTTACCCTAATATTAGACTCTTTTATGGTGATCGCCTGTGGAGTTATTTTATTTTTAGAAAATGCTACATTGTTTTATATATCTTTGGTCGTTATATTACTTTATGCTGCTATAGTTTTGTGCTATAGAAAACCTCTTGCAAATATTAACCGTGAAGTTATGGAAAACAATGCAAAAGTTCAGTCATATTTAAAGGAATCTATTGACGGAATTGAAACACTAAAATCGCACAAAGCAGAAAACTCTGCCAAAAGCAAGAACAGCTTTAAATTTCAAAAACTTATTAATGCTGCTTTCAAGGACAACATTATTTCGATTTCGCAAGACAGTATTTGCGATTTAATCGAGCTTGTCGGAATTGTAATAATTCTTTGGGTTGGCTTTGGAATGGTACTGGCTAATACGG
This sequence comes from Clostridia bacterium, assembly GCA_017436815.1. Taxonomy (GTDB): domain Bacteria; phylum Bacillota; class Clostridia; order Oscillospirales; family Acutalibacteraceae; genus RGIG3013. The sequence goes on along the minus strand of JAFSCI010000057.1, from coordinate 26,074 downwards.
TTACTATAGGCTCTCTTATAACCTTTTACGCTCTGCTCGCATATTTTACAGAGCCTATAAAAAATCTTATTAGCCTGCAACCTATGATGCAGACTGCTATTATTGCAGCCGAAAGGCTTAACGATATATTGGATATTCCCGTCGAAAGCAAACAGATAAAACAAGATGCTAACATAGCATTTAACACCATTGAATTTTCGAACGTAGATTTTCGCTATGGTAATCATGAATTAGTTTTAAAAAATATTTCACTTGAAATTAAAAAAGGTGAAAAAGTTGCCATTGTTGGTGAAAGCGGATGCGGAAAAACAACTCTTGCAAAACTATTGCTAAAGTTTTACGAGGCTGAAAACGGCAGCATTTTAATAGACGGAGCTAAAATATCTTCTATTGAAACAGATTATATTAGAGATGCAATTTCATATATTGATCAAAACACATTTCTGTTTTCTGATACAGTAAAAAATAATCTTATATTAGGTTGCAACACGGTCAGCGACGAAGAGATTATTAAGTCTTGCGAATTAGCAAAAGCAGATAAGTTTATACAAGACTTACCATTCGGTTACGATACTTTTCTTGACGAAAACGGCAAAAATCTTTCGGGCGGTCAAAGGCAACGCATAGCTATTGCAAGAGCCTTATTGCGAAATCCTAAACTAATTATATTTGATGAAGCAACAAGTAATCTTGATACCATAACAGAAAACGCCATTAAAGATACAATTTTTGATTTAAACAAAGAAATGATCTGTATTATTATTGCCCACCGATTAAGCACAATTAAAAATTGTGACAAAATTATAGTAATGGATAAAGGATCTATCGTTGAAATAGGAACACACGAACAACTATTGCGTCAACAAGGCAAATATTTCGAATTATATAATCATCAATAAAAACAGCGGAGTGAAATTCACTCCGCTTATCTTTTAATATTCGATTTTTTATTTTCTGCACACCCACAAATTACGGATTTGATTTTTGATATCAGGCAAATTCCAAAGCTTTTCGGATCGGGTTTTGCTGTTAGGATCATTAACTTTAATTTTACCGTCAACATATTCGGTCATTACTATAAAGTGCCCCGTCGTAGTAAAATCACCGGGGCCCATTATACAAATAATGGGATTACCGACCTTTAAATTCTTTATAATTCTGTTTTCATCAAGAGGTATTTCTATTACGTCCAGCCCCAGCTTTTTCCCGCCTTTCGATATCAAACTCCAGGAGCTGCCGTTTCCCGATACGCTATATCCGTTTCTTTCGGAAAAATCGGCTACATATTTTGGAGTATATTTGGTATCGTTTAAAAGATAAACACTAACCATAGAAAGACAGGTCGGGCCGCAACCTGTAAGACCCATTAAATCTCCTGCATACCTACTGTATCCCCAACGCTCGTCCCACTGCATAAACAACGGAACTTTTTTGCTGTTTTTATACTCGCTTAAATCAATTTTAAACTTTTCATCTTTCTTAAACGGGTAATTTAAAACAAAGCTCTTTGTTTCGGGATTTTTATCCAATAATTCAACCAGCTCATCAGGCCATTCGTTTGTTTGCAAATTGTTGTTTTTGGCAAATTCTTCTATTATGGCGTTAGCGTCTAAAGAGTCGCACTGTGAAGAATTCGTGCGTGTGTTGGGAGCATCTATATTTTTGCCTACACACCTTGCTAACGAAAACATTACTGTTATTAAAAGTGCAACCATAATTATGTATGGCAACATTATCAGGCAACCGTACGTATATTTACCTTTTCTTCGTCTTTTCATAAAAAATACTCCTATCTTGTTTCGATAAGAATATTTTAGCGCAACGGAAACTTTTTTGTTTTACGTCTCTTTTAAGGCTTTCTTAATTTTTTCTTACGAGGGCAGAATAACCTCAAATTCCGTTACACCATCATTACAAGAAGCGGTAATTGTGCCGTTATGAAGCTCTATAATTTGCTTTGCTATGGCAAGACCTAATCCCGAACCGCCCGTGGCCGTTCTTCTTGAATTATCAACACGATAAAATTTATCAAAAATGCGTTCAAGTTTTTCTTTAGGGATATCATCTCCTTTATTTTTAACCCGTATTACTATTTGGTTTTCTTCTTTTACGGCTGAGCAAATTATATCGGTGCCGTTATGACTGTAATTAACGGCATTACGGAACAGGTTATCGAAAACACGAACCAATTTATCGGCATCGGCAAATAAAACTATTTCCGGCTCGATTTCTTGCACAATATTAAGCTTTTTTTCTTCAAACATTGGAAAGAATTCGTTTAAAACCTGTACCAATAAAATTGTTAAATTAACCTTTGATTTTTGCGCCTCAATGGTATGTAGATTCAAACGGGTTATATCAAAAAACTCGTTTATGAGTTGTTCTAATCTGTAGGCTTTATCTAGTGCAACCGAGGTATATTTTGCCCGCTGTTCTATAGGCAGATCTTGCGCCTCCTCAAGCAAGCTTAAATATCCTATAACCGACGTTAAGGGTGTTTTTAAATCGTGAGCCAAATATACTATTAAGTCATTTTTTTGTTGCTCTGCAATCGTTCTCGCCCGTTCGTTTTCTTTGAGTACAAACTTGAAATCCTTTAGTTTTTGACTAAAATCTTTAAGTTCATCGGGACAATCGGATCCAAAAATTTCAGGTTCTTCTTCTAAAATAGAAGTGCTTGCCAGTTTAAGTAATTTGCTTAGCTTGAAAACATAAATAACAGATATTATTACCAGCCCTAATACATATATAAAAAATGAGGTGAACGTGCGATTATTGTTGATCATATAAAACAAGTTATACGGAAGAATATCATAAAGATAATCAACTACCGCACCATTAAAAACGTTATCCATTATGATGATAAACAAAACAAATGCAATCGTATACACCAAAACCTGTGTTATATATCTTTGAATAGCACTATTTTTCAACTTTATAACCTACTCCCCATACTGTTTTAATAATTTTAGGATTTTTGGGCGGCTCTTTGAGTTTTTCACGTATTCTACGAATATGAACCATCACGGTATTGTTACTGTCAAGATAATCTTCTTTCCAAACCGCTTCGAATATGCTTTCAGACGAAACCACGTTACCCGCATTTTCGCAAAGTAACCAAAGTATATCAAATTCGGTAGGTGTAAGATTTATATTTTCATCGAAAAGTAAGACCGTGTGTTCCTGCTTGTTAATAACAAGGCCGTTGTTCTCAAACACCTCTACCCCCGACGTTGTGATAGCATCATACTTTTTATAACGGCGCAGCTGCGCCTTTACACGCGCTAATAATTCGAGCGGATTAAACGGCTTTGTCACATAATCATCGGCTCCTATGCTAAGTCCCGTTATTTTATCAACATCTTCCACTCGGGCAGTCAGCATAATAATTGGATATGTATAGCTCTCTCGGATTTTTCTGCAAAGTTCGAATCCATCAATACCGGGCATCATAACATCAAGAATGGCCAGATCTATGTTTTTATTGTTTTGTATTTCTTTATATGCATCGCCTGAATCATAAAACTTAAGGGTTTCATACCCCTCATTTTTTAAAACAACATCAACCAAGTCGGCGATTTCTTTTTCATCATCAACTATTATAATGCTCATATCTTCCACCTTAAAGCAAATATTTTTTCTATTATACCATGGCGCTAAAACAATTGTATTAAGATTTTCTTACAAAATCACAGCGGAGTGAAATTCACTCCGCTGTATTTTTGTTATTCGCCTTTAATGGTTTTTATTAAGAATTTGCCTATGTCGGTATTATCTACAGTTTTGCCGCTGAAATATTCCGAGCCCTTGCCTACTGCAAACACACGAACGTCTGCTGCGGTGTGCTCGGTAACGGTAAGTAAATCGCTTAGCTTCTCACTATCGTTTTCGGGTAGTCTTACTCCGCCGTTTTCGTGGTCAGAGGTTACAATTAAAAGTGTGTCGGGATTTTCACTCATAAATTTAAGTACTGCTGCTACGGTGCGGTCAAGTGTTACAACGCTGTTAAGCTTGCCGGTCATATTGTTTTTGTGACCGTATTTATCGGTACCCGAGCTTTCTATCATAAGGAAAAAGCCGTTGTCATTCTCTAGTCGCTTTAAGGCTACCTCGGTACACTGAGCAAGGTTATAAGATGCTACGGTAGAGAATCCGTTTAAAAAGCCGAAGAAGGACTTTTCGCAGTTTGCATCTGTATCTAAAACGTTTTTAAAGCGTTTAAAGTCTTTGGCTACGAGGTACTCGTTCTCAAAAATTGTGCGAGCCTCACCCTCTAAAAGCGACGACACGCTTATATAGTCCTGACACATAAGAACATCAGGCTTAAACTGCACCATTGCGTTGGTAAGCTCTTTGGTGTTTGAACGCGAAATATTATGTACAACAAAGGCGGTAGGCGTTGCACCCGATAAATCTTCATCGGTAATAATACCAACCTTTTTGCCTTGTTCACGGGCAAGCTCGGCCATAGTCTTAAGGTCGTTGCCGTCCACGTCCTTACCGATATAATCGTTATTTGTTTTAACACCTGTAGACAGTGCGGTAGCGCTTGCGGCAGAGTCGGTTATAGCGTTATCAGCCGAATGGGTGGTTGCAAGACCGTGGTTTTTGATCTGATTTAAAACAAGGCCAAAATCGTAAACACCGTTCGCGTGCTCCTCGGCAAGCGTAATATCGTTAGGGCCCATACCGTCGCCAATAATTAAAATAACGTTTTTAGGCGTATCAAACTCGCCGTTTACAATTTTTTGAACCTGCTTTTTGGTGATGTTAATTTCACCGTCGGTATACCAACCGTTATAATTAGCGTCTTGCTTTGGTGCGCCGCAGGCACAAAGGCTAAAGACTAAAAATAAAGATAAGACAACTGATAAAAACTTTTTCATATTTTTTACTCCTTGGTTTGTTCTGTTTTAATTGTATTCCATTAGCGCAAAATTGTCAAGAAACGACAACTTTAACTTTTAGCCAAACCATTCAAATTCGCCATATAGTAGATTGACAAAGTTTTGACAATCTGTTATACTGTTTTCAAGGCGATTAGCCGAAATTTATATTGTAAAAGGAGTAATTAAGTATGGCAACATCAAAAGTGGCTTATCTTGTTAAGCCGAAGATTGTAGACGGCGTTGAAGGCGAAGCTATTGTAGAGCTACGCGACATTGAAATTCCCACTCCGGGTCCGGGTGAAATTCTCGTTAAGGTTGAAGGCTGCGGCATTTGCGGTACCGACGTTCACGAATACCGTTACAACCCGTTTGGTTACAAGGAAATCGTTCTTGGCCACGAAGGCACAGGCGAAGTTGTAGCTATTGGCGAGGGCGTTACTGTTGATACAAAGGGCGACCCCATTAAAGTTGGCGACAAGGTTGTTACATCCGTTTTACTTTGCGGTGAGTGTGACTACTGCCGTCGTTACCCCGAGCTTCCTAACCTTTGCGCAGGTCTTGGCGTTTACGGTCTTATTGAAGACGACAATGATCATCACAACAACGGTTGGTTTGCAGAACATATTTTAGTTCGTAAGAATTCTTCTATTTTCGTTGTTAACGGTATGAGCGTTGACGAGAGAATGCTTATTGAACCCGCTTGCGTATGCGTTCACGCTTGGAACCGCGCAAAGTCCACAAACATAATCAATTTTGGTTCTACCGTATTAGTACAGGGCTGCGGTCCTATAGGCTTAATGCAGATTGCTGTTTTAAAGGCAGCAGGCGTTGTAAACATTATTGCAGTTGACGGTGTTGACACACGTTTAGCTCTTGCAAAGGAAATGGGCGCTACTGCAGTTATTAACTTTAAAGAGCTTAAGACTATTGAAGAGAGAGTTGCTAAGGTTCAGGAATTAACAGGCGGCTTTGGTGCTGACTTCGTATTCCAGTGCACAGGCGTTCCTCAGGCAGCTGCTGATGCTTACAAGTACGTTCGTCGTGGCGGCGGTTACTGCGAGATGGGCTTCTTTGTAAATGCAGGCGAATGCACAATGAACCCCCACTTTGACCTTTGCAATAAGGAAATCACTTTGGTTGGTTCTTGGGTATACAGCGCAAACGAATACATCGAGACTCTTGGCTTTATTAAGAAGGCAAGCGAGATGTCTATTCCGATTGAAAAGCTCGTAACACACCACTTCCCGCTCGAGCAGTACGTTGACGCTATGGAAAAGAACATTTCTCTTACAGGCGTTAAGATTGCTATCGTAATGGAATAATTTAATTACCTTAAAATCAAAAAAGGCATCGGGAAAATCCCGATGCCTTTTTTATGTAGAGTTACTGTATCTTGACACACTACCCTCAGAATGATATAATTATATAGATATAATTTTGTGAAAAGGAATTATTGATATGAACGTAATATATCCTTCTTTAAACGGCAAAAAACTGTTAATTCTCGGCGGCGGCGCACAAATGGTAAACGTTACCAAACTCGCGCAACAAATGGGTTGTGAGGTACATATTGTAGATTATTACGATACTCTTCGTTCCCCTGCAAAACTAATTGCTGATGCTTACTCTGACATTAGTATTTTCGATACCGAGGCCGTTGTTAATTACATAAAAGAAAACAATATAGACGGCGCCCTTGCAGGCTTTACGGATTCGTATTTGTTGCAATATAAAACCATTTGTGAGGCGGCAGGTCTTCCCTACTATGGCTCTGATGCCGCATTTGGTGTTGCTACCGATAAAATGCTGTTCAAAAAAGCCTGCATTAAAAGCGGGGTTGGAGTAATTCCCGGCACCAACGCTTACGATTTTGACACCGTTTTGGAGTTTTCTCATAAAAACGGTTATCCGCTTATTCTCAAGCCTACCGATAATAGCGGTTCAAGAGGTGTTATAAAGTGCGAAAGCGCCGACAAGCTTAAAGAATGCTACGAATATGCGCTATCGTATTCTAAATCGAAAAACGTAATCGTAGAAAAATTCATGGAATGTGAATCGGTCGTATGCTCGTATCAGCTATGCGGCGAGGACGCAACCCTTTCGGCTTTTTGTGACCGCTACGTTTATATGTCTAAGGAAAGCGGCTCGGCATATACCTCGCAGGCCAGATATCCTTCTGAATATTTAGACCGCTTTATTAAAGAAGAGGACGAAAACATTAAGCGTATGTTCCGTGAGAACGGATTCAAAGACGGAATGGTAGGCATAATGGGTTACGTTGATGACGACGGTTTTTACTGGTGCGAAATGACCTACCGTCCAAGCGGCGGACACCACTACACAGTTATAGCCGACCAAAGCGGCATAAACGGACTTGCACTGCTTATAGAGTTTGCCGTAACCGGTACTTTAAGCAGTTATGATAAATCTAAAGAAAACCCCCACTTTAAAGAGTGCTGCGGTATGATTCATATCTCGGGTATAGCCGAAAGTGTTATTGCCAAAATCGACGGTATTGATGATATATTGGCTTTGCCGGGTGTCTTAGAGGTTTCGCAAAGTCTTCGTGTGGGTCAGACAGTTGGTAAAGAAGGTACCACCGCACAAAAACTACTTTCCGTTTGGATAAAGGCTAAAGACTGGACCGAATTTGAGAAAATGATCAAACAAATCGAACTACTCTATAAAGTTTATGATGCGCTAGGAAACTCTTTGGTTAAATTAAGTTAAAAATATAAAATAAATATAAAAAGTCAGATGCTACGGCATCTGACTTTTTGTTTTGTTGAATTTTATTTGTCCTCTTTTTTATCATTATCGGCACCAACGCTTTTAATGCTTAGTCCTTCAAGCTTGCCTATATACATAGCAATTAAACCGAACACAAGCGCAATGGATCCAACAATTATAACCCAGGGATAATATTTATCGTAAAGGAATACCGAAATCTTTTCGGCCAAATCTCCGCCGACTATCAGTGCGAAAATGAATGGGAACAGCGGCAGAAGTCCGCCAAAGAAGGAAGCCATCATAAGTGCGCCGTATATTTTACTGATCAGGTCAAAAATCTTTTTACGCATATTTAACTCCCCCTATCTTATTAAGCCCCAAATGGGCAGTACCTCTAGTAAAACCAATACCGATAACAGATAATGTCCGGCTATCCAAATCGCACAGTTTAGAAGTGTCGGCTTTAGTTGTGACTGAGCAATACCCATTCCGGTATAAACGCATGCGCAATACGGCGGAGTAACACCGTGCATTGCACCGCAAATGCAAGGCAGCATACCTGCAACTAACATCGGATTAGAGCCTGCAGTAGCCATTATGGTTATTATTATACCGCCAAAAATTTTAACCTGTGACGAACCTGGTAAGAACATTCCGAGAACCGCACATAAAAGCGGAATTAAAAAGCAAAGAGCAACACGGCTCATATTAAGCTCTGCAAAGTAAGCGCCTATTGCCTTTTCAACGTTAAGTCCCTCTAAAACGTTAGCTACAAAATACGCAAATAAAACGAGCGCTGCGGTAGGCACAACCTTAAGCATACCCTTAGTAATAGAATCGTAAACGCCCTTGAAAGATATTTGGGATTTTGTTTTCTTGTTTGATAACATCCAACCGCAAACAACTATTAACGCCGGAATTATTAACAAAAGACTGTTGTTTAACGATTTTGCACCGGCTCCCAAACGTGCCTCAAAGAAGCTTGCAAACTTGCTTGTGAGAATAAACGGAACAAAAACTATAATGGGCAAAAATACTGCCTTCCAGCCGTGCTTTACGGATTCTCTGAAGCTAGGTATATCTACCTTTTGCATTGGCTCAACCTTATAATATCTGCACATAGCATAAAGGGTAATAATACGCTGGGCAATAAACCAAATTGCTATTCCCCACAAAAGCACCCAATATTGCGGCAATGTGTAGGTATTGGGATAAAGGCCGTCTAAAATGGCAAAGGCAATACCAATCATACCGGCGGGCGGTATCATATTACCCATAGTACTTGCGTGTGCCTCTACGTTAGCTGCCAAATGAGGCGGGAAACCTGAACGAATCATAGCAGGAATGGTGAAAACACCCGTAGTTGCCACGTTTCCGGGGCCGGAACCTGAAAGCGAGCCCATATACGCACTGCCTATAACAGCAACGAAGCCTGCGCCGCCTCTGAATCGGCCGAAGATTGAAAGTATTATAGCTATACAATCGTCTATAATAGATGTTTTGGATAACAATTCTGCCGAAAGAATAAATGCAAAAATAACATATAACGTGGGTTCTTGCAGCGCATCAACTATATAGCTTCCCACGTTTGACCACGTACCCGTAATAGCAACCAATACTATAAAGGCTATTAACATACATTCGTACAGTGGACGCTTGAAAACAGAAAAGAATAAAATCATAACGGCAAAAATTGCAAGTAAGTATAAGATTTCTACCGGCATAAGCGCACCTCTTTCTTTTTGGTTATAGCAATTATTACTTTAAGTTATAATACAACGTATTCGTCAAAATGTCAAGTATTAAATTTTATTCTTGATTTTTTTTAAAATAAGATATATTCTATATAGGTAGTACGACTGATGCGAGGAGGATATTTTTTGAATCCAAAACAACTGCAATATGTTATCGAGTTGGCTAAAACCTGTAATTTTTCAAAGGCTTCCGAAAATTTAAAGATTAGCCAGCCCGCTCTTAGCAAACAAATAATTCAGCTTGAAAAAGAGCTCGACGTTAAACTGTTCGAGCGCAATTGCACACCGCTCAAATTAACACCTGCCGGAGAATATTTTGTTAACGAAATAAAAGAAATAATAGATAAAGAAGAACAACTAAAGCGTTCTATGGAGCATTTTAGCACCGGCAAAAAAGGCAGGTTGACAATTGGCGCTTCGCCGTTCAGAGCTTTATATTTAATGCCTAAACTTATAAAAAAAATCAAAGAAAAATATCCTGACATTCAAATTAAGCTTTGTGATGAGAGCAGTGACCAATTAAGAGAGGACGTTGAAAGCGGCAAGCTGGATTTTGCTATTGTAAATTTACCGATAGACGACTGCTTGTTCGAATATACACCGATTGAATCTGACGTTTTGGTTCTGGCCGTTCCAAATAATATGCTCGGCCTACTCCCCAAAACCGCCACGAGTAATAACGGACAAATCAGCTTTAAGGAATGTTCAGGTTTGCCGTTTGTGGTTGTTGAGCACGAAAAAGAAATGCGCACCTTATTTGACCGTTTGTGTGCCACTGCAAACGTACATCCCAACATAAGTATGGAGGTTATTGGCATAACAACCGCCTGGGCTATGACACAAGAAGGCATAGGCGCTACCATTGTTCCGTTACAGTTTGTAAGCAAAAATAAATTCAATAACGACAAGATCACTCTTTTAAAAATAACCGATAATACGTACTCAAGGCAACCCGTAATAATAACCAAACGCTCAAGGCCTGTTTGTGAGTATGCAAAATACGCAATAGAACTGTTGAGTCAATAATTATATAAAAAAACGGCGAGGAAAATTCCTCGCCGTTTTTATTTTTATATCAGGTATTTTTCATTATAACCGAGCCTATGCATTCGCTTACGTGCTCGCAAGCGTCGGCGCACGACTCAAAGCAGTCGTAAATTTTGTGATAGAAAACAACTGTAAGGGCGTCTTTGGCATTTGCTGTTAATTCACGCATAGACGAAAGATAAAGTCTGTCGCACTCTTCTTCAACGTCGTTAAGCGCAACAATAAGCTCGTGAATTTTCTTAGAACGCTTAAAGTTTTCAAACTCAGACATAAGCTCGCACAAAAGCTCACAAGATTTAACAAGCTTTTTTGCAAACTCTATAGCAGATGCATCTACAGTCTGAATATTGTAAATATAGAATTTTTGTAAAACCTCTTCAATTGTGTCGGTTACCTGGTCTAAATTATGGCTTACCAAATCTAAATCCTCGCGGTCAACCGGGGTTACAAAGGCCTTTGCAAGAGCAGCGCTCATCTCGTGCTTTTTTATATCGGCGCTGTGCTCTATCTCGTGCATAGTGGTGAGCATTTGCTCAATATTATTTGCATCGTAATTTTCTAAACACTCTACTAAGTACAATGCTGCTTTTTTAGAAAGAGCGGTACTGTCTTCAAAATTTTGAAAATAAAATTTATCACTTTTAGCCATTTTAAAATTCCTTTCTATCAGTTAAAAATCAATAAGAACAGTTTTGTTACTAAATATGCTAAAATTCCGCAGCCCGGGAAGGTTAATACCCAGGTGAGCACCATTTCTTTAACAACGCCAAAGTTAATAGCCGAAACTCTTTTTACTGCGCCAACACCCATAATAGAGGTGGTTTTTACGTGGGTAGTAGAAACGGGAAGGCCGAAAACCGAACAGAACACAAGCGCTAAAGACGATGCAATATCTGCCGAGAAGCCTTGGTATTTTTCGAGTTTAACCATATCCATACCAACCGATTTTATTATCTTCTTGCCGCCCATTGCGGTACCAAGACCCATAACAACCGAGCACAAAACCATAAGCCAGGTAGGAATTTCAAAAGTAGAACCTGCAGCGCCGCTACCCTGAAGTGTGAACACACACAGCAAAATAATACCCATAAATTTTTGGCCATCCTGTGCGCCGTGCATAAATGCCATTGATGCGGCACCTACAATTTGCGCGCCCCTAAAGAAAGGCTCGGTTTTGGGGCGGTTTGCTTTAAAGAAAATAAGCGTTACTATTTTACATATTACCCATGCAAATCCAAAGCCCAAAGTAACAGAAATTACAATACCGTAAATAACCTTTAACCACTGTGACCAAACGATTGCATTCATACCGCAAAGCGCCATTGCGCCGCCTGTAAGACCTGCAATAAGAGCGTGGCTTTCGCTGGTTGGAATACCAAACACCCACGCCAGAGTCGCCCAAGCTACAATAGCAAGCATTGCAGCACACAAAACAATAATTACCGTGCGACCGTCATTTTCACCGAAGTTAACCATACTTGTAATTGTTACGGCTACCTCGTTACTGATTTTGGTCATTACAAAAACGCCCAAAAAGTTAAACACCGCAGCCATAAGTATAGCGGCCTTTGGAGGCATACACCTTGTTACAACACACGTTGCAATAGCATTTGGAGCATCGGTCCAGCCGTTTACCAAAATAACACCCAGTGTTAACACTACTGCCACGAACAACAACGGATTTGCCGTCATCTGATACCAAAAATCTAAAATTGAATTCATAAACTGCCCCCTTTTTTTGCCGCTTGAATCTACAAACGGGGTCAATTATATTTTAGTAATTTTAAGTTATACTGTCAAGGAATTTTTGGGTTTTTCGACGGTTTTCTTGTATATTTATGAAATATGAATTTTAACGATTATCAAAAACAAAAGCACCGCCACGGCAGTGCTTTTGTTTTTATTTACATGCATCTACATATTGTTTTGCAAGCGCGGTAATTTCGGGGTAGTTTTCTTCATCAATATGCTTTTTGGGGGTAATGTTCGAACCAAGTCCAAATCCGTTGATACCAACCGACAAATAGTCGGCCATATTATTAAGGTTAACGCCGCCAACTGCAAGCATTTTTACGTGAGAAAGCGGTGCTTTTATAGCCTTAACGTAATCGGGTCCCATATTGGTTATTGGGAACAACTTAATCATATCGGCCCCTGCGTTATGAGCCGTTTGAATTTCGGTAGGCGTAAGCGCACCCGGTAACGATACCATTTTCAGCTTGCGGGTCTTTTTTATAACAGCCACATTAACGTCGGGCGAAATAATAAACTGTCCGCCCGCCTTTTTTGTAAGCTTAACCTGCTTTGTGGTTAAAACAGTGCCTGCGCCTATAAACATTTTACCCTTAAAATGCTCGCTTAAAAGCTTAATGTTGTTTGCGGTTTCTTCATCGCTTACCGACCCGTTTGCCGAGTATGTAATTTCTAAAAGTCTGATTCCGCCGTCATACATAGCCTGAGCTACCTTTATTAGCTTTTTCGAATCGACACCTCTTATAATAGCGATTATTTTACTGTCTAAAATTTGTTCAATAACTTGTTCTCTCATTTGTACTTCCCCCTAAGGTCTTTTACAGACCATATCTTTCACCCTTATCGCAAAGCAAAAGAGCGCCGTTATCTATAACAATATTTGCGCCAGTAATAGATGCAGCAGAATCTGATGCCAAAAACACGACTGTATCAGCCACCTCTTCTACGGTTGCCCACTTTTTAAGCGGCACTTTGTAGTAGGTTGACTCCTTGTTGTCTAAACGTTCAGCACCAGTATCTACCCAACCGGGCGATATAGTGTTGGCTCTTATACGGTATTTTGCCATTTCTATAGCAATGTGTTCTACCATTTTATTTAAAGCAGCCTTCATTGTACCGTAAACGCTAACATCGGCAAAATGAGCAGATGAATGGTTTGACGATATTGCAACAATACTTCCCTTTTTGTTGTGCTTTATCATTTGCTTGCAAGCGTTTTGCATACAAAAGTACGATGCTTTAACGTCGACCTTATAAATTTTTTCAAAAAGCTCCTCGGTGGTTTCTAAAAACGGAGCTTTATCGGTAATGCCTGCATTGTTTACGAATAAATCAAGCGGGCCTAAATTTTCTTCTACAAAATCGAACATTTTGGCGATTGAAGAAACGTCGGACAAATCTGCCTTAACTGAAATTGCTTTTTTGCCCAGGGCTGCAATTTGCTCGCAAACGGCATCGGCACCTAAAGAGCTCGAATTATAATGTACCGCTACGTCATAACCGCTATAAGCGAGTTTTAGCGCTATGCCCTTGCCTATGCCTGTTCCGGCGCCGGTAACAAGTGCTATCATTTTCTATCACCTTTTTATAAATTTTTGGTATCAACTTTGTAAGGCTTGCGTCCCGTTACTCCAACGTCTAAGACAAAGCATTTGCCTGCAAGAGAGGCCGTATCATCGTGTTTGGCAGACGTTAGAAAAAGCAGATCCATATTCTTTCCCACAAATGAAGGGCAAGAAATGTATTTTACGGGGAAGTCGATTTTTTGTGTGATTTTTGAGGTTTTAGTATCCACGCAAACCACACACGAGCCACCCCAAATGGCTACCCATAAATTTTCGTTCATATCTATACAAAGTCCGTCGGGGTTGCCTGTAAAGCCGTCTATTTCATTAAAATCAATAACGGTTTTTATAAATTCAAATTCGGGATACGAATATGCGACTATTTTTCTTGTTGGAGTATCGCAATAATACAAAATCTTATTATCTAAGCTCCAATCAAGACCGTTAGAAATGCTCACACCGCCAATTTTTTCGGTAAGTTTGCCATTTTCCAAACAATAAAGTCCGCCACCGCAGTTGCGCTCAATGGTGCCTACCAAAAATTTACCGTCGGGCGTTGCCTTGCCATCGTTAAAGCGTGCGCCCTTGCCATTCGGGAATGAACATATACGGTTTAGTTTATCATCAAAAACAGCAGTTGTGGCGGCATATAAATATCGGCCGTCCGAGCATTTTGCAATACAACCTGTTTGCTCGGGTAAATCGAGAACTTCGCACTGCTCGGTATCTAAATTTAATGTTATTAAGCTTTTGCCGTTAATATCGATATATTTTACTCTTTGTAAATCATCATCCCACATAGGTCCTTCGCCGAGTAAAACGTTATCTTTTCCTAAAACTTTAAATTCACTCATTTTTTAAGCCTTTTTCCAGCCGTAAATTTCGGCCAGTTCGTTGTAATAATCATAGAACATATCATCATAAATTTCATCACTTACAAATGACGGCTTGCGGCAGTAATCACTCTTGATAATACCGCGGAGCATAAGAATTTTCTTTTCAAAATAAATAATCTGCTCTACGTTTTGTCTTATATGATTTAAAATCGGTAAAAGTGCCGAGTGCACCTGAACGGCTCCTTCTCTGTCACCCTCAAAATAACGGTTGTAAATATCCAGGTACACATCGAACATTGAGCATCCCGGCATAGCACCAATGGCGCCTCTGTCAAAGCCCTCTATTAACTGATAACCTGCATTACCTATAAATATACCGAGTTTTTCATTTTGAGAATGCATTTTTGTAAGATATGCGCCTACGGGCTTGCATTCTACCTTGTAGTACTCAATGTTTGGACACTCGGCGCTTAAATTTATAAATGTTTCGGGCGGGATTGCCACACCTGTTTGCTCGGGAGCATACTGAGGCATAACGGGTATTTTTACCGAATTTGCAACCGCCTTTATATGCTCGTAAATAGCTGCCGCACCGGGCTTTAAGAAAAATGGCGGTAAAAGCATAAGACAGTCTGCGCCGAGCTTTTCAAAATGTTTTGCCTGCTCGCATGCAACCTCGGTTGCGTGCTCGGTTACCGATATAACCGACTTGCCGCCGTATTTATGGCAGGTCTCAACCGCCATAACAGCCAGTTTTTCTTTTTCATCGGCCGAAAGCTTATAATATTCACCTGCTATTCCAAACAGCGTAGCGCCCTCGCATCCGCCCGTTATAAGAGTTTTTATTACGTTTTCAAAGCCTTCGTAATCTACCGAGCCGTCTTGATTAAACGGAGTAGCAATAATAGGATACATTCCTTTTAACATTATTAGTCCTCCTCGTACTGCATATATTTAAGGTCGCAACCCTCGTCTGCCTGGGTTACGTTATCAATAAAGTTTCTTACAAAGCCACGCTTAATATCGGGATGGGTTTTTGGTTTAAAGTCCTTTAAGCGCTCGGCAATCTGTTCATCGGTAAGCTCTACTTCAATAAGATTATTTTCAACATCCAAATGAATAATATCGCCATCTCTTACCGCAGCCAAAGGACCGCCGACCGCGCTCTCGGGCGCAACGTGAAGCACCTGAGTGCCAAAGCAGCCGCCCGACATTCTGGCATCGGTAATTCTGACAAAGTCCTTAACGCCCATTCTGTTAAGCTTTGGCGGCAGAGGCATATGGTTGCCGTTTTCGGGCATACCGGGGGCTCCTACGGGGCCAAAGCCACGAAGAACTATTACCATATCTTCGGTTACGTCGCTGTTTTCATCGAGCAAATATTTCTGACATTCTTCTAAAGACTCGAACACCTTTGCGGGACCTTTATGTTTAAGCAAGTGCTTGCTTGCGGCACTGCGCTTTATAACCGCTCCCTTAGGCGCTAAGTTACCGTAAAGCACCGCAATTCCGCCCTGCTCTTCCAACGGGTTATTAAGGGGTCTTATAATGTCGTTGTCGTACGGCAAATCGGCATCCTTAAGGTTTTCACCAACAGTTTTGCCCGTAACGGTTAAACAATCGGTATTAAGGCTACCCTCTAAAACCTTCATTAGCGACTCAACACCGCCTGCATCATGAAAGCCTGTGCCAACTGTAGAAACACCGTGAGGCTTAACGTTTACAAGCACGGGAGTTTCTTTGCTGATTTTTTCAAAGTCACTAAGCTTTAAATCTATGCCCGCACGTTTTGCAATAGCGGTTAAGTGAATTATAAGGTTGGTAGAGCCGCCTGCCGCCATTAAAACTCTAATGGCGTTTTCGAGAGATTTCTCGTTAAAGATATCTAAAAACTTTACGTCGTCTTCAACAAGTTTTACTATCTGTCTGCCCGTTTCTTCGCAAGAGCGAAGCTTTTCGGCCGATACACCAAGACTTGATGCCGAACCAGGTAGCGCCAGACCCAACGCCTCAACTACCGTCTGGCAGGTGTTTGCAGTACCCATTATTGGGCAAGCGCCTGCACTGCCGTAAAGACATCCCTCGTGCTTTATCATTTCCTCTAAAGAAATTTCACCCGAGGTGTAACGGTTGTAAAGATAAAAGCTATCGGTTCCGCAAGCCAGGGTTTGTCCTTTATAGCTTCCGGGCAGCATTGCGCCACCCGGCAAATAAATGGTAGGCTTGTTTGCCGATGCCGCTGCCATTAGATGAGCGGGAATATTTTTATCACATCCGCCAATAAGCACAATGCCGTCAAACGGGTGGCGAGCAATAAGCTCCTCGGTGGTTATAGATAACAGATTGCGGTATATAAGACTCGATAAATCAAAAAATACTTCGCAAATAGAGAGTGTGTTTACCTCCATAGGAAAGCCGCCTGCCGCCCACACGCCACGCTTTATGGCTTCGGATAGCTGACGGAAATGCACATGACCCGGGTTTGTTTCGGCCCAGGTGTTTATAATGCCTATAAAGGGTTTTTCAATGTCAGCATCGGTATAGCCCATAGACTTAATAAGGGCGTTTCTGATAAGACCTGTTCTGTCCCCTCTTTTTTTCCATTTTTCAGAATAGTTATGTTCCATAATTCTCCTCCTATTCGAAGTAACACAAGGTATATGCTTATAATGGTTATAGTTAGTCGAAACAGTAAAAAATTTTACTGTTTCGACACCAAATCTTTGATTTGGAAGCAAATTTTCAATGAAAATTTGACTATATCCATTGCAATGAGTGTCGTGCACAAATAAATTTTTGAAAATTTATTTGTGCAAAGCCGATAAAATCGGCTTGTCGAAGCGCTTCTTAGCGTTTCGACTAACTACAATCATTATTGTACTCTATCTTTTTAAATACTTAAATAACTAATATTGATAAATATATGGACTTTTTTAACTTTTTGTGCTAAAATAACGTCGGTGATGATTATGAAGGACTCTACAATATCCGAAAGATTTTCAGAGCTACATTTTAAAAATGACATAGGCCTTTACTATTGCGGTGAGCGTATTGGCACAAAAAATCACGTTTACGGACCGGAAATGAGAAATCACTTTTTATTTGTGCTCGTAAACAAAGGTGATGCTACGCTTTTTTCAGAAAGTAGCATAAATTTCGGCGAGCACGATTTACTCATTATGTACCCAAATGAAACCGTACACTACAAAGCACTTAGCGACTGGAGTATAAGTTGGGTCGGGCTATACGGCAAAACCATACAGGAGTTTGTTGATTTGCTTGATGTATCCCCTAAAAATCCTATAATACATATTTCGCTTTACAATGAACTTAAGGCTGTTTTGGATAATATTTTTGATGCCTGCAAAGAAAATTCGCTTGTCTCAAATTTGCAAATAACGTCGCTTATTTACGAGTTTTTATCGGTGCTTATGCAAAACTCAAAGCTCTATCCTAAGACCGACGTAATTAAAAGCGCCTTAAAAATTATAGATTACAACTTTTGCAGTGATATATCTATTGAACAAATAGCCAAGCACTCGTCGTTCCACCCTGCGTATTTTTCGAGAATATTTACCGAAACCGTCGGGGTATCGCCAAAGCAGTATATTTTACAAAAGCGCATTAATCGTGCAAAAGAGCTTTTATCGGTTACGGATGCGGGCATTTTAGAAATATCAAACTCGGTAGGTTATGAGGACCAATTCTATTTTTCAAGGATTTTTAAAAAACACACCGGCCTCTCTCCCGCCCAATACCGCAAGCTAAACGCCACTACCAAAGCAGAGTAGATTTACTCTGCTTTTTGTATTTTAATAAACAAAATATCTTTAGGCGCAATAGTTGTACCCAGATATTCTGCAGGTTCATTGGCAAAGTTTGCAACTACCCTGTACTCGTTACCGAAAACCGTGGTTTGCAAGGAATAATCGTCCTTTAAAACCGTGTATTCGGTTATAGGTAAAAGAGCAACCTTGCTGTGCACTTCCGATATTTTTTTATAGCTTTTTATAATCAGAGGTTTTACGGTCTCAAAATCGCTCATAGAGAACGAATAAATCGGCGGGCAACCAAAAAGGCAGGCAAAAAGTATTTTATCGTCAACCTGCTTTACACTATCGTCGGTTGAGTCACCCCAATACGAATAGGTAATTAAACATTCGTGGTAAACCATTTGCCAAAGCGGTACCCTTAGCGCAGGATTCAGCATTTGTTTTTGGGCAAAGGCTTGTTCTGTTTCATTAAACATATTTGCGTGTCTGCGGCCCGAATTTATAATTCTAAATGGTGCGGGCGAATGCATACCTTCGGAATAAACAAGGCTGTCTATAATATCGTCAAAGCCGTCTTCTGTGCCTGCAATAAGACCCATATCGGTTAAATTATTAAAGGCCTGCGACTTAACACAAATACATTCTTTGAGTGTAATCGGGTGATTTTCATCAAAGCAATCAGCAAGCGAGGTTCCGTAAACGTCTATAAATCTGCCCTTATAATACGGGTACTGCTTTAGAATTTCGGCAACCTCGGTTTTCATTCTGTCTCTTGCAACGGCAGGACAAAGCTGATTTTGGTTATACATTTTACCGTCAAAGCCCTTTAATGCCCAGGCGTTAACGGGGTTGCCGTTTTTATCCCGGCGTACACCTTGTGGATAGTCCTTCATACGTCTGGCCGTATAATCGCAATTTCTTGCTCGGTTGCTTGGAACAAGATCTAAAAGCGCAGGGTTTAAGCAATCATTATAATTGTCGTACTGGGTGGCTATGTAACCAAAATTTTTATAAATAGGCTCTACGTATTTACTGTCTTTTTCGAAGAAAATGCCTATCATAGCTTTATTTATGCCGTTGGTTTTTAGTTCACCGCAAACCTTTAGCAAATCTTCACCCGTAGCAGCGCTTAGAAAGGTATTGTTGGGTGAATACATTACCTCGTCATAATTATCGTTCCATATCCAGAAAATGCCGCCGCCAATAAGATTTTCAATATTGGGGTTATTTTTAAGCTTCTCACTTAAAGGAATAGCGTTGGGGTTTTTAATATTGCGGTAGGCTTTGCAAGCACTAAGCAGATTATCGAACACGCCGTAATAAACCGAAACAGGCTCTGCGTTTGTTACCGAAAGTGAGAACAAGCCGCCTTTTTTGGTAAGCGAGTAGGCCGAATTTGCGCAGTCTTTAATGGCAATAAGCAAAAACTTGTTATCCCGCTCGATTATAAACATACCCATAGTGGCTTCACGGTTACAAAACGGACTGCTTAAATTATTAAAATCAAGGTCTGCTTTTTCATACTCGCCGTCGGCTGACAAAGCAACGCCCTCGTCTATTGGCAGTAAAAGTCTGTCACCCTTAATAAGACTAGGAACGGGCACGTTGCCTTTAATATTAAGCTCGTACAAATCACCGTTTTTTGTTAGCGAATCGCATTCGAGCGTAAAGTTAACACCATCTTTAGATATACAAAAAGACATAAAAACACCTACTCTTTTAACATTACAAGGGTATTATACTATAAGATTTTTGAAAAGAAAATGTAGGTATTTAAGTTTTATATGGATTTCTTTTACATATTGACTTTTAATGAGTTTTTAATATAATTTTATGTGAGGATGTGATTTAATGGAAATCAACAACTTTATGATTTTTGGTGACAGCTACTCTACCTTTGAGGACTGCATACCGGAAGGATACGCCTGCTATTATTATAACGAGCCGCAACGTATGACCGACGTTACCGATGTAAAGCAAACCTGGTGGCACAAGTTGGCCGAAAGCACAAAATCAAATTTGGTTTTAAATAACAGTTGGTCGGGCTCAACCATAGGATATACCGGCTACAACAACACAGACTGCTCTGAAACAAGCTCATTTATTTACAGATTAAGAAAGCTTAAAAACGAGGGCTTTTTTGATAAAAATACCATTGATACCGTTTTTGTTTTTGGCGCCACCAATGACAACTGGTGCGGTGCTAACTTGGGTAAGCTTAAATTTTCCGACTGGGAGGAAAACGATTTTTATAATGTTTTACCCGCAATTTGCTATTTTTTCAAGCTTTTAAAAGAGTATTTGCCGAACGCAAACATTGTTTGCATTATAAATACCGAGCTTAAGTACGAGCTTACAACTGCATTTTTTGAAATTTGCGAGCACTTTGGCGTAAAACAGGTGTTACTAAAGGATATTGATAAATTTAACGGACATCCGACCATTAAGGGTATGTCACAGATTTGCGAACAGATTTTAGAAAAACTATAGTAAAAAATTGCAACACTAAATTTTATTTAGTGTTGCAGTTTTTATTATTATAGTCCTAAAAATTTTTCATCAGAGCCATCTGATTTTATATTTTTAGATGAGTAATAAATATTAACATATTTAAGGGCGTTAAAGCGTTTGCCGTATCGTATTTGATAAACGGTTTTGCCAAAATAAATATTAAGCTTGTTTCGGCCTAAAACCGATACTGCGCTTGTGTCTTTAAATGGCATTACTATCTCGTTTTCTAAGCCTTCATTTATAACAAAGCGGTCGCCATAAACAGAGAGTTTGTTCAGGTGTTTTAGCGGTACTTTTTTATTATAAATAATAACCTCTTTAACCTGCACGCTCTCGCTGTAAAGCGGAGTATCCAAAAAAGACGATAAATCTAAATCGGCTACTACCTTGCACTGATGCATATACCAGTCGTTTACAAATTTAAACGGGAACTCAAAGCCTACACCGCTTAGAGTTTTATCATCATTATACGCTATTTTTTTGTGGCATTTTTTACACTCGACCACGTTGCCGCTGCTTTCAAATTCAGAAAGGCTGCAATATGGGCAAACATAAATTGCACGCTCTAAATACTCAGCCTTTTTGTTTGATTTATAGGTTATATCTGCCACCGCTTCGTTTACATACAGACCAGTTTTTATGGCATTATAAAGCTCATCGTCACTCATTAGCTTATATTCATCGGGCTCGATAACCCTATAAACGTATGAGTGCATTTTTCCACGCCTTATTACGTCACTCCACCTTGGCTCAGCGCCGTAGCCGCCCTCAATTCTGTAAAGCGCAATAGGAAGGCCGAGTTTTTTTGCAAGAGGTACTATTGCAGGGTTCATATATTCGGTCTTGCCGCTATATGTTCTGTTGCCCTCGGGGGCTATGCAAATTGTACCGCCCTGCCTTGCTACTCTTAAGCAATTCATAACCGCCGTAACGTCGGTAGTTTGCTTTTTTATTGGAATAGGAGCTATTAAAAACTTTATAACCTTTGATATAAAGCCGTTAGAGAATAAATCTTCGGTTGCAAGATAATAAATAGGTTTTTTAAAGGATATTCCCACAAAAAACTGATCGAACGGTGTTTGATGGTTTAAGAGGATTAAATAAGGCCTTTTACCTTGCTCTTTAAATTTATCTATTTTTATACCGTACCTTATTACGCTGTACGGATACAGTATAACGTAAAGTATATTTCGTACTATGCGGTGGCGAAATTTCAGCCATCGCTTTTGTTTTTTCTTGCTTGTCATTTATTTCTCCAATTATTTATTTATGCTCTGCGCAAAGCGTACGGTTTCCATTGCGTCCTTTGCATAAAAATCTGCGCCCATTTTATCGGCGAATTCCTTTGTTAATACTGCGCCGCCAACTACCGTTTTGCACCAGGGCGCTTTTTGCTTTATAAGACTGACAGTCTCGGCCATAGCGTCTACCGTAGTAGTCATAAGCGCACTTAGTCCCACAAGCTGAGCGTTATTTTCTATTACGCTTTTGAGCACTGCCTCAGCCGGTACGTCTTTGCCTAAATCTATTACGTTAAAGCCGTAATTTTCTAGCAATAGTTTTACTATGTTTTTGCCGATGTCGTGAATATCACCCTTAACGGTGGCTATTACAAAGGTCGGCATATTATTGTTTTTTTGATGCGAACTTTGGGAAAGTTTTATAACACCGAAAGCCGATTTTGCGGCCTCGGCGCTCATAAGAAGCTGAGGCAAAAATACCGTCTTTTTCTCAAACCCCTCGCCTACTATGTTAAGTGCGGGAATAATTAAATCGTTTATAATACTTAGAGGTTCCTCAGTTTTTATAAGCTCACTTGTTATTTTGGCCGCTTTATCCTTAAATCCCTTAATAATGCAATCTGTCAGCTCATTATTGCTTTGAAGATTAGTTGAGTTTTGACTTATTACTGCCGTAGCCTGCATCTGAAAGCTGGGACAGTTTTCTATATAGTCGGCGCAGTTTTCATCGTTGCCCTTTAGCATTTTATAGGTATAATAGGTCTTTAAAATATCGGCCGAGTACGGATTTATTATTGCGGCCGACAGTCCGTTTTCTAGGGCAAGCGCAAAGAACACACCGTTAACGGCATCACGCTGGGGTAAGCCGAACGACACGTTAGAAACGCCAAGGGAAGTATGACAACCCATTTTGTTCTTTATAGTATTCAGCGCACTAAGGGTTACGTTGGCCGCATTAACGTCGGCGCTAACCGTCATTGCAAGGGTATCGAATATGATATCTTTTTTATCTATGCCGTATTCGTTTGCGGTTTTTAAAATTTTCTCGGCTATTTTCACCCTTCCCTCAGCCGTAGAAGGTATTCCGTTTTCGTTAAGGGTAAGAGCCACTACCACACCGCCGTATTTTTTAACAAGCGGGAAAACCGCGCGCATACTCTCTTCTTTGCCGTTGACCGAGTTTATTAAAGCCTTACCGTTATAACGCCTAATAGCAGATTCCATCGCCGAAATATTGGCAGTATCTATCTGCAATGGTAAATCGCAAACGGCTTGGAGTTCGCCCACACAGGTGGTCAGCATTTTTTCTTCATCAATGTCGGGCAGTCCTACGTTAACGTCTAAAACGTGCACTCCCTTTTTTTGTTGGTTGATACCCTCAGACAAAATATAATCAATATCGTTTTCCAAAAGCGCTTGCTTAAAACGCTTTTTGCCCGTAGGGTTAATTCGCTCGCCTATAAGTATGGGGTTATGTCCGAATTCTACCGCATGGGTGTACGAACTAACCAAGGTTTTGTTTTTTTGAGTTATTGCGGTTGGTTTTAAGTCTTTTGTTTTTTCAACCAACTTCATTATATATTCGGGAGTTGTACCGCAACAACCGCCAACCGCTCTTACGCCTTTTTCTACATACTGAGCAGTTTTGATTGCAAAATCCGATGCTGAAATATCGAACACGGTTTTGCCGTCTAAAATTTGCGGCATACCTGCATTGGGTTTTAAAATTACGGGAATAGATGCGTTTTCCAAAAGCTCGTCTACAACACTGCCCAGCTTATCGGGCCCGAACGAGCAGTTTGCTCCCAAGGCGCTGGCCCCCATACCCTCTATTAAGGCAACCATTGCTTTTGGAGTTGCGCCGGTTACAAGCTTGCCGTCCAAGCCGTACGCATTAGATACTATTACGGGTAAATCACAGGTTTCCTTTACGGCCAAAAGAGCTGCTTTAGTTTCGTAAGAGTCGTTCATAGTTTCTATTACGACCAAATCTACACCATATTTTACACCCAGTAAAACCGATTTTTTGAATATATTTACTGCATCTTCAAAATCCAAACTGCCGAGCGGTTTTAAGAGCTTGCCTAAAGGGCCAATATCGAGCGCTACGTATTTATTTGTGTTTTCATTGCTCTCAGCTCTGGCATCCTTTGCGTTTTGTATGGCCGCTTTTATAATTTCATCGAGCTCATTTTCGTTAAACTTCAGCGAATTTGCGCCAAAGGTATTTGTGCAAACAACGTTACTGCCCGCATTAAAATACTGAATATGTATATCCTTTATTACGTCGCTATGAGTTATGTTCCATAGCTCCGGATGTTCACCCGCAAGTAGACCCTTTTGTTGCAAGAGTGTACCCATACCGCCGTCCAGATAAACAATATTCTCTTTTAAAAACTGTTCAAAGGTCATATTATACTCCTAAAATTTCGGATAAATTACTCTGTATCTTCTGGGCAACAACGGGTTTGTTCATAGAATACACGTGAACATTAGTAATGCCGTTGGCATATAAATCTATAATCTGGTCGGTAGCGTATGCAATACCCGCTTGCTGCATAGCCGCAGGGGTTGTACCGAATTTATCGACAATGGTTTTAAATCTTTGAGGCATAAACGAGCCCGAAAGTTTAATGGCCCGCTCTACCTGATTCGCATTGGTAATTGGCATAACGCCCGGAATAACCGGAACTGTAATACCGGCTTCACGAATTTTGTAAAGGAAATTGTAAAGAAGATTATTATCAAAAAACATCTGTGTGGTTAAAAAGTCGCAACCGGCATCTACCTTTTCTTTTAAACGCTTAATGTCATCGGCCTGTGTTGTGCTTTCGGGGTGAACTTCCGGATAACACGCAGCGCCTATACAAAGGTTGGGATTTGCCTGTTTTAACTGCTCTACAAGCTGAAAAGCGTAATTATAATCCCACTCACTGCGGTCGGCATCTTTTAACGCTTCGGGAATATCACCCCTTAGCGCCATAACGTTTTGAATGCCCGATGCACTAATTTGCTCAATTTTTTTGTTTATTGTTTCCTTATTAGAGCAAACGCAGGTTAAATGCGCTAATGTTGGCACACCGTAAAGATTTTTTATATTTTTTGCAATGTCAAGCGTATATTCGCTTGTTCCACCACCTGCGCCGTATGTAACACTCATAAAAGCGGGTTTTAGCTTAGCGATTTGCTCTGTTGCAGCTTTTACATTCTCAAAGCTAGTCTCACTTTTAGGCGGAAAAACTTCAAAAGATAGTGAAAAGGTATTCTGTTTAATTATATCTGTAATCTTCATAAAAAACATTTCCTTTGCAATTACTTTATAATCATTTTTATTATACACCCAAACGCATACTATTTACAAGTTTTTGTTTTATAATAACACAAACAAAAAAATTCCCAAGTGCCCGAATGGACACTTGGGAATGAAAGTTTTTTAACTAATTAATTCAAATTAGCCGTTGATCTTGGTAACAACGCCAGAACCAACTGTACGGCCACCTTCACGGATAGCGAAACGTAAGCCTTCTTCAATAGCGATAGGAGTGATGAGCTCAACGTCCATCTCTACGTTATCACCAGGCATGCACATCTCTGTGCCTGCGGGAAGAGTAATAACACCTGTAACGTCGGTTGTTCTGAAGTAGAACTGAGGACGATAGTTGTTAAAGAAAGGTGTATGACGGCCGCCTTCTTCTTTATTAAGAACGTAAACCTGGCCGTGGAACTTTGTTAAAGGATTGATGGAGCCGGGTTTGCAAAGAACCTGACCACGCTCAATTTCATTTCTCTGAACACCACGTAAAAGTGCACCGATGTTATCGCCAGCCTCTGCATAGTCGAGGATCTTACGGAACATTTCGATACCTGTAACAACTGTCTTAGCTCTCTCTTCTGTAAGACCGATGATTTCAACTTCTTCAGAAGTTTTTAACTGACCACGCTCAACTCTACCTGTAGCAACTGTACCACGACCTGT
>JAFSCI010000056.1 GCA_017436815.1 Clostridia bacterium | reverse complement strand
TATCCCTTATCATCTTTTAGCAAAATATTATACTTTGGCGAATACTGCTTAATCAGAGAACATTCTAAAATTAAGGCCTCAAACTCGCTATCGCAAACAATATACTCAAACTGCTCAACAAGGCTTACCATTTTTAAAACCTTAGGCGTATGCTGGGCATTATGGCGAAAATACTGAGTAACTCTGTTTTTTAAAATTTTGGCCTTTCCAACGTAAATTACGGTGTTTTTAGCATCACGCATAATGTAAACACCCGGGACCTCGGGCAATGTATTTGCTTTTTTAAGAAGATTTTTTATATGCTCTTGTTTTTCCATTGCTCTGCCCCCTTTTAAAATTCTATATATAATAATATTATATTTTGGCCAAAAATACAAGTGGGTAGATGTTTGGAAAATTATATTTGTTTTTCAAACATAAAATAAAAGAGCGGCACGAGCCGCTCCTTTATTTTTAAATCACCACTGACTCATAGCAAGCAAGACAGTCACAACAACAATAGCTACAGCAGCAATAATTAAGATTGCGCCTATTGCTTGATTTTTAGATTTTTCCTTCTGTTCTTTTGTGGGTTGCTTACCTTCAACAGTGCAACCGCACTTTGGGCACATAACCGCTTCATCTAAAAGTTCATTTCCACATTTTTGACAATACTTCATAATAATTTCTCCTTACATTGACATTACAGTAACAAGCACTAAATTAATAATAAACCCAACAAGTGCAAAAATACCTATTTGTTTTGCTTTTCGCGGAGTTTTTGATTGCATAGTACAATAAAGTATCAAACCTACAAGCGGAACAAAAAACGAAAGGATATTCAATCCACCATTTGGAACATCGTCACCTGCAGCAGCCGCAGATATACTATTTGCACCTTTAACAGCACAACCACATTTAGTACACACAACTGCATCGTCAACAATTTCATTACCACATTTTGAACAAAACATATTTTTCTCCTTTTCTGACCCCTCGCAAACCATTTTTGGTATACGCTATGCTTATTAGGGTATAATTTTTTAGCGCCAATAAAATTATACTCAATATTTTGAGTATTGTCAAGAGATTAAGTATGATAATATAAAAATGGTGATAAAGATGATTTCATATAAGCCTTTTTATGATACGCTTTTTAAAAAGGGAATTACCGAATACTACCTCATTTTTAAGCAAGGTTTTTCAGCCAACACTTTGCATCGGATAAAAAAGGGCGAAGCAATAAGCACAAAAACTCTAGATGCCCTCTGTTATGCTCTTGACTGCAAGGTCAGCGATATAATTGAATTTATAAAAGAATAGCACCATATTCCGTTGGAATAGGTGCTAATTTTTTTTAAAAAATAAGTGTTTAAAATAACTATTTAAGCTTTGCCCTGTTCGAATCTCCTGAAAGTAAAACAAAAAACACCGTCCAAAGACGATGTTTTTTATTTGGCGGAGAAGAGGAGATTCGAACTCCTGCGCCGGTTACCCGACCTACGCCCTTAGCAGGGGCGCCTCGTCACCAACTTGAGTACTTCTCCGTATTGGTAACAAAATATATAAATTTTAAATTGTTAGAGAGTTTGGCGGAGAGGAAGGGATTCGAACCCTTGGCTCTTGCGAGTCACTGGTTTTCAAGACCAGCTCCTTAAACCGCTCGGACACCTCTCCGGATGTGACTCAAGTATTGTAGCATATCCAATTTAAGTTGTCAACCAAAATTTAATTAAATTTTTTAAAATTTGCTTGACAAGTACCCTTTGTGTTGGTATAATAACGTAGTCGCATAAAAGGATGTGATCCATTAGCTCAGTCGGTAGAGCACTTGACTTTTAATCAAGGTGTCCGGGGTTCGAATCCCCGATGGGTCACCAAAATAAAAGCACTACACTTGAATGTGTGGTGCTTTTGTTTTTATATTACTGTTTTGCTTCTCTGTATTCTCTTGGTGAGATACCTACGTATTTTTTAAATACTCGGCTAAAGTAAAGCTGATTTTCATACC
Source organism: Clostridia bacterium (assembly GCA_017436815.1). GTDB lineage: Bacteria > Bacillota > Clostridia > Oscillospirales > Acutalibacteraceae > RGIG3013. Next base: position 5,755 of record JAFSCI010000056.1, on the reverse strand, counting down.
CGCACATCTCGGCAATTTCGCCTATTGTTTTATCGGTTGAATTGAGCAATATTTTGGCGTTACTTAGTCTGATGTCGGTTATATACTGTTTTGGGGAACGTCCCGTTCGGTTTTTAAACTGACGGGCAAACCAGCAAATAGTCATATTGCACTTTTTTGCGTATTCTTCAAGGGCAATGTCGGTATTATAATTTTTATGAAAATACACAAGCGCCTGCTCTATAGTTTCATCATAAATTTCTTTGCGCTTTTGCAAATCACGCGCTATGTGACCGAGCAGTTCTAAAAACATCACCGCAGTTACCTCGCTAAAAATATATCTTTTTAGCTGCAGTTCGTATATCAGCTTCTCGCACAGCTCTATATATTTTGTAGATGCTTCAACAATATATACCTGCTTGTCTGAAAGATTATATTTTTCCAGCAATGCTTCTACACTATTGCCGGTAAAGTGTATCCAATACATATCGGTCTTATCGGTCAAATTGTAAGAATAGTACTGTGTCTGATTTGGTTTATATATAACAAAGCTGCCCGCATGCAGTCTTTGAGACTGGCCGTCAAACACAAAGGTTGCAACACCGCTTGCTACGTATAAAATCTGATAGTCGGTTCTTCCCTTTTCACGATAAGTGGTATATTTTGGAGTTGTTAAAACTTTATAATGTCCTGCCGATGATACCAAAAGAGGTACATCGTTATTTACGTACGACCACTTACTAGTTTCCCCTATCCAGCCCGAAATGTTAAGCATAGCCTCACCTTTTTTGTATTTTTATATTTTTATTTTAACAGAACTTTTTCTGTTTGTAAAGCAAATAGTATCATTTTGTGCATATTTTGAATTATTATGTTTATATACAAATATTTTTTTAAATAGTATAATTAACATAGCGTACCTATATAAAAATAAAACCGATCGGTATAATTTTTGGAGTGTAACTTATGAAAATGTATCACGAAGACCCTAAATCTATACATATTGGTACAAGCAAGCCAAGAGCATATTATATTCCGTGTGAGAGTGAAAAAATTGCTCTTGCAAATAAATCACGCACAAAATCCAAGCGCATAAAAATGCTTAGCGGCAATTGGGATTTTAAGTATTTTAATTCTGTTTACGAATTACCCGACTCCTTCCCCGAGGGTGTAGAGTTTGACGATACTTTAACAGTCCCTTCTGTTTGGCAGCTTAACGGGTATGATACCAACAATTACACAAATATTTTATATCCCTTCCCCTACGACCCGCCTTTTGTTCCCCACGCTAACCCCTGTGGTTGCTACAAAAGAACCTTTAATATACAAAAGCAAGAGCTTAAAAAGAGTGTATATATAAATTTCGAGGGCGTAGATTCCTGCTTTTATTTGTATATAAACTCTAAGTTTGTCGGATACTCTCAGGTTTCGCACTGCACAAGCGAGTTTGATATTTCCGAGCATTTAACCGAGGGTGAAAACACAGTTTTAGTATTAGTACTAAAATGGTGTGACGGCAGTTATTTAGAGGACCAGGACAAATTCAGAATGTCGGGTATTTTCAGAGACGTATATTTAATTGTTCGTCCTAAAAACCACATACACGACTACGTAGTAAAAACCTTTATTAACGGCGATTCAGCCACCGTTTGCGCTGATATATCCTTTTTAGACCAGCCTCAAGAGGTAGAGTACAAATTTTTAGATGCTAACGGCAATTTACTCTGCAGCGGTATTGCTACAGATTCGAAAATAAGCATAACCGTAGATAATCCTATTCTTTGGAACTGTGAAAATCCGTATTTATACACCCTTGTTTTAAACTGCAACGGCGAATTTATAGCCGAAAAGGTTGGCATAAGGGTTATAACCAATGATGCAGGTGTTTTAAAGCTTAACGGTCAAAGAATTATATTTAAGGGCGTTAACCGTCACGATTCTTGCGCCTTCAGTGGTCCTGCAGTAGATATTAATCACGTTTTAAAAGACCTTTATTTAATGAAGCAAAACAACGTAAACGCTATTCGCACAAGCCATTATCCGAATGCTCCGTATTTTACTCAAATTTGCGATGAAATGGGCTTTTACGTTATAGATGAAGCAGACTTAGAAACTCACGGTGTAAACCTGCTTTACGGTTCTGATGCCGACTATGCTCTTTTAGCGGGCGAGCCTATGTATAAAGAACAGTTCGTAGACCGCTCAAGACTTTTATACTCGCGTGATAAAAACCGCCCCTGCGTTATTATATGGTCTATTGGCAACGAATCGGGTTGGGGACCTAACACCGAAGCGGCGCTTGAGTTTTTAAACAAGACCGACCCCACTCGCCTTACGCATTATGAAAGTGATTATATAATATCTAAGGGACACACCGCCGATTATACCAATCTTACCACCTTTAGCCGTATGTATCCGTCGGTAGAGGGTGCGCGAGAGATTTGTAAAGAAACTTTATCTAAGCCCGCAAACGAACGCAAGCCCTTTGTGTTATGTGAATATTCGCACGCTATGGGCAACGGACCGGGTGATCTTGAAGATTACCACCGGATAGCCGAAGATTACGAGGTTTTCTGCGGCGGCTTTATTTGGGAATGGTGTGACCACGCCGTATACGCCGGCAAGGCCGAAAACGGTAAAGATAAATTCCTTTATGGCGGCGATTTTGGTGATTTTCCGAACGATAGCAATTTCTGTATGGATGGTCTTGTTTACCCCGACCGCACCGAGCACACAGGCTTAAAGGAAGCCAAGAACGTAAGGCGCCCTGTTAGAATAACATATAAAGACGGCGAATTTTATATAAAGAATATGACCGCCTTTAGCCGTATTCACGATATCGCAAACATTCATTTTGAAATCACAAAGGACGGCGAGGTTATAGAAAACGGAGTAATAAACAATGCTCCCGACCCAGATCCGTACCAGACTTTAAAATTCCCATTCTTGCTGCCTAAAAATTTAAGCGGACACTGCTTTATTAGGTTTATTTACCTTGCGGCTAACGATACTCCGTATTATAAAGCGGGCTTTGAGCTTGGCTTTGACAGCATAGAAATAACCGAGTTTAAAGAATATAAAGTCGAGTGCGACTGCCCTGCTCCGTCTTACAAGCAGACAGACACAAGCGTTATAATAAGCGGTAACAATTTTGAATATATTTTCAGTACTCTTAACGCCACGTTCATCAGTATAAAGAAAAACTCTAACGAGCTATTGCAAAAGCCAATGGAATACAACATCTGGCGCGCGCCGACCGACAATGACCGCTACGAGAAAAACGAGTGGTTAAAGGCACACTACCACAAGGCATATTCACGTTGCTACTGCGCAAAGGTAACAGAGTACGAAAACCGAATTGAAATTGAGTGCGATATTGCTATGCTTAGTATTTCACGTCAGCGCATATTAAACGGTAAATGTACGGTTTTGGTTTACGGTGACTCTAAAATAGAATTTAAAATCAGCGCCGAAAAAACCAACGCTATGCCCTACTTGCCGCGTTTTGGCCTTAAGCTTTATTTAGATAATTCCTTTAACTCGGTAAATTATTTAGGCTACGGTCCTTACGAAAGCTACCCCGACAAACACAGAGCATCGTACTTTGGAAGATTTTCCGCTACCATAGAGCAAATGTTCGAGGATTATATTCGTCCGCAAGAAAACGGCGCACACTATAACACCGAGCAGATAAAGGTAATCGGTAAAAACACCGCTTTAAACGTTAAATGCACGTGTGCTCCGTTCTCGTTTAATTTTAGCGAGTACGATACGCACGAGCTTACAAACAAGGCTCACAACTTTGAACTGGAAAAAAGCGGTTACAGTATTTTGTGCATAGATGCTTCTCACAGCGGCATAGGTTCTAACAGCTGCGGCCCTGTGTTAGACCAAAAATACCGTTTAGGCAACACTCCTATAACCTTTGGTTTTATTATGGATATTGATAACTGATTTATTTTGTTTTAAAAACAGTGAACACATCCCCCTCTCTTGTGTGTCTGTTTTTAAATAGCGAACCCCACAGTCAAAAACTGTGGGGTTTGTGTTTTATATTTAATTATACGCCAAACAATAATTCGCCGTATGTAGGCACGGGCCAATATGAAGAATCGGTGATTTTTTCGGCCGAGTCTATTGCGACTCTGAGTTTACTCATTAAACCTAAAACCTCGTTGGCATAGGCTTTTGCTTGTTCGAGTCCGTGTAGTGATGCAGCGTTACTTTCTGCTTTTTCAAGCTTTAATACCAAATGCTTAGCATCGGCCGAAAGCTTAGAAAGCTCGGCCAAAACAAAGGCTTCAGCCTCACAGTTTATATTCTCACTTACCTGTTTTTTAGATATAATGGTATCTGATAAAGCCTTTGAATATGCCGATATAGCGGGCAAATAATCTTTATTTACCATATCAATCGTAGCAAGGGCCTCTATGTTTATTACCTTAGAATAAATTTCTACAAGCATCTCATAACGGGAGAAAACTTCCGAGCGGTTATAAACCTTATGATTTGCAAAAAGCTCTATATTCTTCTCACTTATCATAAACGGCAAAGCATCTACTGTAGTTTTTAAATTTAAAAGACCGCGCTTTTTAGCCTCTTGCTCCCACTCGGCAGAATATCCGTTACCGTTAAACAAAATACGCTTGTGCTTCTTTATTGTTTTGCGGACAAGCTTGTTCATGGCCTCGTTAAAATTATCGGCATTCTCAAGCACGTCAGCAAACTCCATAAGTGACTGAGCAACAATGGTATTTAAAACTATATTGGGGTCGGCAACTGATGCCGTAGAGCCTAACATTCTGAATTCGAACTTGTTGCCCGTAAAGGCAAAGGGTGACGTTCTGTTGCGATCGGTATTGTCTTTTGGAAATTTTGGCAGTACGTGTACACCGAGCTCCATTTTGACCGATTCGCTACCCTTATATTCTTCGCCGTGTTCTAAAGATTCGAGTATAGCGGCAAGCTCATCACCCACAAAAATAGAAACTATTGCGGGCGGTGCTTCATTTGCGCCAAGACGGTGGTCGTTAGAGGCAGATGCAACCGACACACGCAGTAAATCCTGATAATCGTCTACAGCCTTTATCACTGCGGCCAAGAAAAGTAAAAACTGTGCATTTTCTGCCGGAGTCTTACCGGGGTCTAACAAATTAACTCCTGTGTCGGTCGAAAGCGACCAGTTATTATGCTTACCGCTTCCGTTTATGCTTGCAAAGGGTTTTTCGTGCAACAAACACGAAAGTCCATGGCGGTTTGCCACTTTTTTCATAATTTCCATTGTAAGCTGATTATGGTCTACCGCTATGTTGGTTGTGGTATATACCGGAGCGAGCTCGTGCTGTGCGGGTGCGGCCTCATTATGCTCGGTTTTGGCGAGTATTCCAAGTTTCCAAAGCTCTTCGTCAAGTTCCTTCATAAAGGCCGATACTCTGGGCTTTAGCGCGCCAAAATAATGATCCTCTAACTCCTGGCCTTTAGGCGCATTGGCGCCAAAAAGAGTTCTGCCGCAATAAAGTAGGTCCTTGCGTTTATCGAACATCTTTTTATCTACCAAAAAATACTCCTGCTCGGGTCCTACGGTGGTAATAACACGCTTTACATCGTTATTACCAAAAAGGCGCAAAATTCTGAGTGCCTGACGGTTTATGGCCTCCATAGAGCGCAAGAGAGGTGTTTTTTTATCGAGCGCCTCACCGTTATAAGAACAAAAGGCGGTAGGTATGCAAAGGGTATTATCCTTAATAAAGGCATAGGAAGTCGGGTCCCACGCAGT
>JAFSCI010000055.1 GCA_017436815.1 Clostridia bacterium | reverse complement strand
TGAAGACCCGTTGTGGGTTCATCGAGAATATAAATGGTCCTGCCCGTAGGCCTCTTGGAAAGCTCGGTCGCAAGCTTAACACGTTGCGCCTCACCGCCAGATAGCGTTGTAGCGGGCTGACCTACCTTAACGTAACCGAGTCCAACCTCGTAAAGAGTTTTAAACTTGCGGTGAATTTTAGGTATGCTCTCGAAAAAGTACATAGCTTCTTCTATGGTCATATTTAAAACGTCGTGAATGTTTTTATCCTTATAACGAACGTTTAAGGTTTCTTTATTATATCTTGCTCCGCCGCAAACCTCGCAAGGCACGTAAATGTCGGGTAAAAAGTGCATTTCTATCTTTATAATGCCATCACCCTGACAGGCTTCACAACGGCCGCCTTTAACGTTAAAGGAAAATCTGCCTTGAGTATAGCCCTTGGCCTTTGCATCTTTGGTAGAGGCAAAAAGTGCTCGTATTTCATCGAAAACGCCCGTATAGGTCGCAGGGTTGGAACGAGGGGTTTTGCCTATAGGCGACTGACTTATTTCTATAACCTTATCTAAGTTTTCTATTCCTGCAATATCGGAATGCTTGCCGCAAAAACGCTTTGCACGGTTAAGCTCTACTGCAAGACGGTTATACAAAATATCATTAACCAGCGAAGATTTACCCGAGCCCGACACACCCGTAATTGCCACAAATTTGCCGAGCGGTATTTTAACGTCAATATTTTTAAGATTGTTTTCCCTTGCGCCCTTAACGGTTAAGAATTTACCGTTGCCCACGCGTCTTTGTGTAGGTACGGGAATTTTCTTTCGACCCGTTAAATAATCGGCCGTAATGGAGTTTTTGCATTTTTTAAGCTGCTCTACTGTGCCCGAGAACACAATGTCGCCACCGTGAATACCGGCGCCGGGGCCTATGTCTACTACGTGGTCGGCCGCACGAATAGTATCTTCATCGTGTTCAACAACAATAAGGGTGTTGCCTAAATCACGCAGTTTTTTCAGGGTTTCGATTAGCTTCTCATTATCTCGCTGATGAAGTCCTATACTTGGCTCGTCTAAAACATAAAGCACGCCCATTAAGAATGAGCCTATTTGGGTTGCGAGTCTTATGCGCTGACTTTCTCCGCCCGAGAGTGTGCCTGCAGAACGTGAAAGCGATAAATAATCGAGTCCAACGCTTTTTAAAAAGTTAAGGCGTGCATTTATTTCTTTTATTATGGGCTTTGATATCTGCTCGTTGCGGGACGAAAGAGAAAGACTATCGAAAAAGTCTAATTCATCGTTTATAGATAAATCGCAAAGCTCGTTTATATTCTTACCACCGACAGTTACTGCTAAAAATTCGGGTTTTAGTCTTGCGCCTTTACAGTCGGGGCAATCGCACTCGCGCATTAACTGTTCGATTTCGCCCTTGGAATAATCGCTTGAGGTTTCATTGTGGCGACGCTCCAAATTGTTAGCCACGCCATCAAACGAAGCGGTAAAGTAGCCTCCACCCCACTCTTTAGAACGCTTAAAACGAATTATCTCTTCGCCCGAACCGTAAATAATAACGTTCTGAACTTCTTTTGGAAGGTCCTTGTACGGAGTATCCATACTAAAGCCGTAATGCTCGGCAAGACCCGTTAAATATATTTTTGCAACGGTAGGAAGTGCGCCCGTATTTGCGGTATGCTGTCCCCAACCGGGCGCTCTTATTGCGCCTTGGGCTAGAGATAAATTTTTATCGGGCACAAGCAAATCAGGGTCTATTTTCAAAAACTTACCCAGTCCCGTGCATGTAGGACATGCGCCGAACGGACTGTTGAAGGAAAACATCGTAGGGGTAAGCTCGGGTATGTTAACCGAGTGCTCATCGCAGGCGTAGTTTTGCGAAAAGGTCATTTCTTCTCCACCTATAACGTCAACCGTTAAAAGACCGCCCGATAATTTGGTTGCGGTTTCTATACTGTCGGTTAAACGGCTTTCTATACCCGGTTTTACAACAAGGCGGTCTACTACTATTTCAATACTGTGCTTTTTGTTTTTTTCGAGCTTTATCTGCTCGGATAAATCGTAAATAATGCCGTCTACCCTTACTCTTGCATAGCCCGATTTTTTTGCAGATTCGAATTCCTTCTGATGCTCACCCTTGCGGCCACGCACCATAGGCGCCAAAAGCTGAATTTTGGTGCCTTCACTTAGCTGCATAACCTTGTCGCAAATCTGATCTACGGTTTGCTGAGAAATCTCTTTGCCGCAGATTGGGCAGTGCGGTGTGCCGGCTCTTGCGTATAAAAGACGTAAATAGTCGTAAATTTCGGTAACGGTGCCAACTGTAGACCTTGGGTTTTTAGAGGTGGTTTTCTGGTCTATGGATATAGCGGGAGAAAGCCCGTCAATGCTATCGACATCGGGCTTTTCCATTTGTCCTAAAAACATTCTGGCATACGATGAAAGCGACTCAATATATCTTCTTTGGCCCTCGGCATAAACTGTGTCGAAGGCAAGCGAAGATTTACCCGAGCCAGACAAACCCGTAAACACTACAAGTTTATCACGCGGGATTTCGACGTCTACGTTTTTAAGGTTGTGTTCCCTTGCACCTTTAATAATTATTTTTTCACTCGGCATTTATTTCATCTCTTAATTTCTTAATTTTATCTCTGAGTTTCGCCGCATGCTCGAATTCTAAGAGCTGAGCGGCATTTTTCATATCCTCAGTAAGCTTCGCAATAAGCTTTTCACGTTCAATACGCGATAATTTTTTGCTTGTATGGCTTTCAGAAACGCCCATATCTATAATATCACGAACGTCTTTAACAATGGTTTTGGGCACAATACCGTGTTCTGAGTTGTACTGCTGCTGTATGGTGCGGCGGCGCTCGGTTTCGAGTATTGCGCGCTCCATAGAATCGGTAACGGTGTCGGCATACATTATAACCTCGCCCTCAGCGTTACGCGCAGCACGACCAATTGTCTGTATTAAAGAGGTCTGCGAACGTAAAAAGCCCTCTTTGTCGGCATCTAAAATAGCCACTAACGATACTTCGGGTATATCGAGTCCTTCACGAAGCAGGTTTATACCTACTAAAACGTCGAACACGCCAAGACGTAAATCACGAATAATTTCCATACGCTCTATTGTGTCAATATCGTGGTGCATATAGCGCACCTTAATAGAAGCGTTTTGTAAATACTCAGTTAAATCTTCTGCCATTTTTTTGGTTAGCGTGGTTATAAGCACACGCTCTTTTTTGGCAGTCCTGATATTTATCTGACTTATAAGATCGTCTATTTGGCCGTCAATCGGCTTAACCGTAACCTTGGGGTCTATAAGGCCCGTAGGACGAATAATTTGCTCTACAATCTGCGTTGCGGCATTTTGCTCTAACGGTGCAGGTGTAGCCGACACATATACGGCCTGATTTATGCGGGCATAAAACTCATCAAAATTAAGCGGTCGGTTATCAAAACAAGACGGCAGTCTGAAACCGTATTCCACTAAATTTTCTTTCCTTGCTCTGTCGCCGCCGTACATTCCCCTTACCTGCGGGAGTGTTACGTGAGATTCATCGACAAAAAGCAAATAATCGTCGGGGAAATAATCTAAAAGAGTAAACGGAGTGCTTCCCTTAGGTCTTCTGGATAACACCCTTGAATAATTTTCTACGCCCTTGCAGGTACCGATTTCTCTTAGCATCTCTACATCGTACTCGGTGCGCTGACGTATACGCTGAGCCTCTATCAGCTTATCGTTTTCCTTAAAAAAGGCTACCCTTTGCTCTAATTCCTCTTCTATTTCTTTTATAGCCTCGTCCATTTTGTCGGGCGGCACAATATAGTGCGATGCAGGATAAATTGCTACGTGTTTAAGCTGCTCTTTAACCTCACCCGTTACAATATTTATTTTGCTTATGGAGTCAATTTCATCGCCAAAAAAGTCTACCCTTATAGCATCATCGTGCGAATATGCAGGGTAAATTTCTACAACGTCACCGCGAACCCTGAACTTGTTGCGGGTAAAGTTAATATCGTTGCGCTCATACTGTAAATCTACAAGGCGGCGAATAAGCTTGTCACGGCCATATTCGGTACCGAGCCTTAGAGAGATTATCATATGTCTGTAGTCAATAGGGCTGCCTAAGGAATATATGCACGAAACCGACGCCACAATAATAACGTCACTACGCTCACTTAAAGCGCAGGTAGCGCTGTGGCGGAGTTTGTCAATCTCGTCATTTATTGCAGAGTCTTTTTCTATATAAGTATCTGTTCCGGGAATGTATGCCTCTGGCTGATAATAATCGTAATAGGATACAAAATACTCAACCGCGTTTTCGGGGAAGAATTCTTTGAATTCGGAGTAAAGCTGTGCGGCGAGAGTTTTATTGTGAGCGAGAACCAGGGTGGGTTTATTAACATTTGCAATAATGTTGGCCATAGTAAAGGTTTTACCCGAACCGGTAACACCTAGTAAAACCTGCTCTTTATCTCCCCTGTTTATGCCTTCGCTAAGCTTTTCAATAGCCTGGGGTTGATCGCCAGTCGGCTTAAACTTTGAATGCAAAATAAACTTATCCACTAATTCTCACTCCTTATCTTGATTATTTTCTGTTTTTTCTTATCTTAAATTCACTTAAAAGCAATATCAGACAATATAATACGATTTGCTCAATATTATA
>JAFSCI010000054.1 GCA_017436815.1 Clostridia bacterium | reverse complement strand
CACGTAGTCTTTCCAGCTTGATTTAAAGGCCTTCATACGTTGTCTGCCTTCTCCACCGTTATAACATCTGCATTCCATAGCTTCGGCAAGCTCGGTTGCGCGCCTTAAAGACGAGATTAAAAGCGGAATTAAAATTGGAATAAGCGCCTTTAGTCTGCTTATTAAACTGCCCGATTCAAAATCGGCTCCTCTGGCCTTTTGAGCCGACATAATTTTATCGGTCTCTTCTAAAAGTGTCGGTATAAATCTCAAAGCAATGGTCATCATCATAGAAATGGTATGAACCGCACTGCCAAGACCAATATATTTTAGCGGAGAAAAAATGCTCTCAAGTGCATCTGATAAATCGTTAGGAGTTGTTGAATATGTCATTACCGAGCTTGACAGTATAAGCAAAACAACCCTTACGCTCATAAACACAGAGCGTTTTATTCCTTCAGACGTAATGGTAAATATCCAAAACCTAAAATACTCTGTACCGCCGGAAGTGTATATCATATTAAGAATTGCAGTAAAAATGATAATAGGAATAATCGGCTTTAAGCTCTTTAAATAATGCTTTATTTTTACCTTAGAAATCAGTATACACATCAGTATATACAGGGACACCAGTAATAACGAATAAAAATTACTGCAAATAAAAATGAAAACAATGCTCAGTAAAGTAAGAACAATTTTAAAACGGGCATCGAGTGAGTGCACAAATGATTTAGTCGGCAAGTACTGACCGAAGGTGATGTCTTTAATCATTAGCATCACCGCCATTCATATATGCTTTTATAGCCTCAACCGCTTGTTTTACGGTAAAAACTTCGCTCGAAATATTTATGCCACATTCCCTTAATTTTAAGAAAACCTCTGTAATCTGCGGAACGTTAAGACCGATTTCTTTTAATAAGCCAACGTTTGCAAATACTTTTTCGGTTTTATCGAACATAGCGATTTCGCCCTTATTTAAAACCATAACTCTTTCGGCGTATAAAGCCATATCTTCCATACTGTGCGAAATAATAATAACAGTAGCGTTAGTTAAATTTCGGTAGTCGTATATCATTTTAAAAATGGTTTCTCGGCCTACGGGGTCTAAACCCGCCGTTGGTTCATCGAAAATAATTACCTCGGGCGCCATAGCAATTACACCCGCAATGGCAACTCTGCGCTTTTGACCACCAGATAAATCAAACGGAGATTTATATAAAAGTTCTTCATCAATGCCAACTAATTTGGCAGATTCGTATACGCGCAATTTTATTTCTTCATCAGAAAGCTTCATATTTTTTGGACCGAACGCGATATCCTTGTAAACGGTCTCTTCAAACAATTGATATTCGGGATACTGAAATACAAGACCAACTTTAAAACGAATAGCTTTTAAGTTTTTGGGGTCACCGACTATATCTGCGCCATTTAAAAAAACTTTATTTGGCTGCGGCTTAATAAGTCCGTTCAAATGCTGGACAAGTGTAGATTTACCAGAGCCGGTATGTCCGATTATACCAACGATTTCGCCCTTGTTTATTTCAAAACTAACATTATTCAGTGCCGCTTTAGCAAAAGCAGTATCATTAGAATAGGTATAAGACAACCCGTCTACTTTAATGTGTGACATACCGTTCTCCTTTCATTATTTTTTCAGTAAATCATAAAGCGCATCTGCGCAAGCCTCAACGGTTATAGCCGTATCGTCAACAAAAATTGAATTATTTTTAAGCTCGTATATAAGCTCGGTTGTCTGAGGCACTGTAAGAGAGAATTCATGCAGTGCAGAGTACTTAGAAAAAATCTCGTTTGGAGTTCCCTGCATTGCAATTTTACCGTCTTTCATAACAACAACGTTGTCGGCGCCTTCGGCCTCGTTCATATAGTGTGTTATCAGAATAACCGTGATGTTTTTTTCTTTGTTCAGTTTTTTAATAGTGTCTATAACCTCTGCTCTGCCTTTTGGGTCAAGCATTGCGGTAGGCTCATCTAATACGATGCACTCGGGTTCCATAGCAATTATTCCTGCAATTGCAACCCTTTGTTTTTGACCGCCTGAGAGCTTGTGAGTAGCGTGTTTTGCATATTCGCTCATTCCAACTGCGCTTAAAGCGTTATCTACACGCTGGCGGATTGTCTTAGGATTAAGTCCTAAATTCTCGGGACCGAAAGCAACGTCTTCTTCTACAACTGATGCAACAAGCTGGTTGTCGGGATTTTGAAAAACCAAACCGACTCTGCGCTTTATTTCTATCTCATTGTTTTCGTCTGTGGTATCCATCGAATCAACAATAACGCTGCCGCTCTTTGGCTTTAGCATACCGTTTAAAAGTTTAGCCAGTGTGGATTTACCCGAGCCGTTATGACCCAAAACAACAGTAAAAGAGCCACGCGGTATATCTAAACTCAAATCAGAAATAACCGTATTGGTAGTTTCATCATCGGAATATTCAAAGCATAAATTTTTAATTTCAATAATGTTGTCCATATTTCTCGTTTATCCAGATAGTTGTATTTCCGCAAGGAAGAATTATATCTTTCTCGCTGACCTTAAGACCTATTTCATCGGTAGTAACAATACTGTCAGATTTTTTTGCAATATAGGTCTTAACCATATAATTTAATATCGTATGCGAAAGGCCGCCGGTATATGAGTTCAAAAAGAAGAACGCAGCATCATCACTTAAAATCTGTCCAACTGCACTAAGCAAAGCTCCGAGCTGCTGTTCCAGCTTCCAGACCTCACCGTTAGGACCTCTGCCGTATGAGGGTGGGTCCATAATAACGGCATCGT
>JAFSCI010000053.1 GCA_017436815.1 Clostridia bacterium | reverse complement strand
CAAGGTTAAAACGAAATAATAAGTCATAACAAGTTGAAACGAGTTGTTTGCGAAAAACCCTTTATTTACAGGACTTTTAGAGGATTTTATTAATTGCCAACGATAAGTGATAATGCTTCACAAAATATTAGTTGACAAATTCCCATTTATCGAATAGATGGTATTTGTTTAGAAAAGGGTTTTAGGTTCTCCTAAAAAGTGGAAATGTGATATACATTTTCCTTGCTTGTTACGGAATGAGACAAAATTAAAAGATGCACGAAATTTTCGTGCATCTTTTTTGCTATCCTTTAGAGTACGGCTCATAAGCAAGTGCTTTGTTTTTTATACAATACCTTATAACACTAATTCCATTCCGATTTTTTGCGGTAGTAAACCTTGTGATTCGTAAAATTTCAATGCAGATTTATTACAGCTCCAAACGTTAAGGGTTAAATTATAGCAACTGTTTTCTTTGGCAAGGGCTATGGCTGCCTCGTAAAGCTGCTTGCCGATATGTTTGCCACGTACCGATTCATCAACACAAAGGTCATCTATGTAAAGAGTTTTAATGTCTGTTAGCACAGAGTTGTTTATGTGCTGCTGAAAAATACCAAAGCAGTAGCCTTGCACAATATCGTTTTGGTCTGCAAAAACAAGTATCGGGCGGCTTGGGTCCTTTAAAATTTCCTTTAGTTCACTTGATGAATATTTTGTGCCTACTTTGAAAATATCGGGTCTGCCGTTATGATGAACTAAACACACCTGCGATAATAAATCAATAATTTTAGGAATATCTTTTTCTTCGGCTTTTCTTATCATAATCGGTCTCCTACTTTTTATCGAACAAAGCACGGCGCTCGGTTGAGTGGCGCATCATTTGTCGCATAGAGGGTATGTCTTCGTTTTCAAGCATTGTTTTAAGCTCGCTGAATTTACTTATAAATAAATCCATTTGCTCTAAAAGTGCCGACTTATTGGCTACGAACAGTTCGCTCCACATAAGGTCGTTTATGCGGGCAATACGGGTAAGGTCACGGAAAGAGTCACCTGTGAATTTTTCCATATTTTCTTTGTCATTACAGGTCATAAGGGTTATGGCAATACAGTGTGTAAGCTGAGAAAGAAAACCGATCATTTCATCGTGTTCTTCGGGGGAGAGGGTAGTTACGTTAGAAAATCCTAAAAGTCTACCCAGCTCCATACAGGTGTCAATAGCCTCGGGCGTGTTTTTGGCGGTAGGAGTTACAATGTAGTTTGCGCCGTAGAATAGTTTATCGGTACTGTTCTCGACTCCCGAAACCTCGCGGCCAGCCATTGGGTGAGCCGCAATAAACTCAACGTCGGGGCGGAGAATATCTTGTATTTTATATACAATACTGCACTTAACACCCGTTACGTCGGTTATAATAGCTCCGCTTTTTAAAAGGCTCTGATTTTTCTCTATCCACTCAACAAAGATATGAGGATAAAGGGCGAATATTACAATATCTGCCTTTGAGATGATTTTTTCATCAAGCTCGGTTGAGCCTTCGTCTATTATTTTTTCGTTTATTGCATAGTCTATTGAGCTTTGCTCTAAGGTAATTGCGCTAATGTGAAAACCAAAACGTTTTAACACCCTGGCGTAACTGCCGCCAAGCAGTCCAAGACCAACAATAAGTATATTTTTGCTTGAGTCAACTATCATTTAATTTCTACCTCTGCTTTAAGATGCTTTATATCATTAAAAAAGTCAGGATAACTCTTTTTTACGGCATCGGCACCATCAATGCTTCCGCCCGTTTTTGAAAGAATAACAGACATTGCCATAGCAATGCGGTGATCGTTGTGGCTGCTTAGCACAGTACCGTTATAGCTAAGCTGTTGTTTTGGTACGATTATTGTGTTGTCACCAATAATAAGCTCGCCGCCCAGCTTTTTAAGTTCATCATACATAGCTTTTCCGCGGTCGCTCTCTTTGGCCTTTAATCTGTTTGTGCCGGTAAAGGTTGCGCCGTTTTTTAAAGCGGCCAAAGCAAAGAGCACGGGGCCAAGGTCGGGGCAGTCGGAAATATCGAGCTCGGGCGTACCGAGGGCGATAGCCTTAAAATATTCTAAGTAAACTTTATCACCCTGTAAACTTGAGGGATTTAAGTTTTTTATTTTAATATCAGAACCTATATAATTAAAAGCATCAAGAAATGCGGCATTTGAGTAATCGCCTTCAATTTTGCCCGAAAAAGAGCGCAATTGTGATTTTTTAATTTCTATTTTGTAATCATCTGCAAAACAGACCTTAGCGCCAAACGATTTCAGGGCAGATATGGTCAGGTTAATGTACGATTTACTCTCAAACGGTGGGATAATTTCAATTTCTGAGCCCTCACCTAAAAATACAAGAGCAAATATTAGTCCGGTAATAAACTGACTGCTTATGTCACCACGAACCTTGTATGTTCCGCTTTTAAGCTGTCCGCAAAGCGAAATAGACTTGCCGTCTTTCTTATAATAAAACCCGTTTTCTTTGCATAAGTCCTCGTAAACGTTAAGCGGTCTTTCGAGTAGACGCTCGCTACCGGTTAAGGTAACTTTTTTGTTTAGGCATAGTGCAAGCGGAATGAAAAAACGCAGCGTGCTGCCGCTTTCACGACACTCTAAAACGTTGGGATCGATTTTTAAAAACTCTGTCGGCTCAACGGTAACGGTATCTTGGTCGGTTGTAATACTGCAACCAAGCGCCCTAAGGCAGTCTATGCTTGCAAGAATATCCTCACTGTAATCTACGCCCGAAATTACGCATTTTTGACCCGATAAAGCCGCACCTATAAGATAACGGTGGGCCATACTTTTTGAGGGTGGCGCCGATATTGTTCCGCTTAGGGTGCAGGGTCGGAATGTTGCTATCATTTTTTAAACCTCTGTTAAGATTATTTTAACCAGTCTGTGCCGAATCTAACGGCAAGAGCATCACACAGGGCAATGGCCGTTGCAGCATCCTGAACGACTCTGGCGCGGTGTACTATAGCAGGGTCGTGGCGGCCTTTGGCATTGAGCACAGTTTCGGTCATAGACTTAAAATCTACTGTGTCTTGTGCCTTAAATATTGTAGGCGTCGGTTTAATGGCTGTGCGGAAAATAATGGGCATTCCGTTAGTAATACCGCCGTTTATACCACCGTTATTGTTGGTTGCGGTAACGATATTGCCGTTTTCTATTTTAAAGGAATCATTAGCCTCACTGCCACGCATATCGGCAATAGCAAAGCCTGCGCCAAACTCAATACCCTTTACGGCGGGAATTGAGAACATTATGTGCGAGAGCATACCTTCCATAGTATCAAACCAGGGCTCGCCAACACCTGCAGGAATGCCTGTAACGGCAGTTTCTAAAACACCGCCTACACTGTCACCCTCAGATGCGGCGGCAGTAATGGCGCTGCGCATTTTTTCTTCGACAGTTTCATCGAGCACAGCAAAGACCTTTTGATTTACGAGGTTGATTTGTGCGGATAAATCCGAAAAATCTGCATCTGAAATTCCTGCGCACTTTTTTACGTGTGTGCCAATGAAAATTCCTTTTTGCTCTAAAGCGAATTTGCAGATAGCGCCTGCTGCCACAAGAGCTGCAGTTATGCGACCGCTAAAATGTCCGCCGCCGTTTGAATCCTGAAAACCGTGATATTTGCACTCGGCAGTATAATCGGCGTGGGAGGGACGCGCAACGGTTTTAAACTGCGAATAATCTGAGCTCTTTGTGCTCTGATTAGGAATAAGAATTGTTATGGGTGTTCCGGTGGTTTTGTTGTTCAGCACACCGCTTACAATTTTATATTCGTCCGTTTCTTTTCTTGGAGTAGAAATTGCACCACTGGGTCTGCGAAGGGTGAGCATATGAGAAATATAATCGTGATTTATTTCTATTCCCGGGGCTAAACCGTCAATAACAGCACCTATATATTCTCCGTGACTTTCGCCGAATAAGGTTATTGCTACGCTGTTTCCAAATGTATTTTTCATATTATTCAATCCCTTTTAGACACGCTTGTGCCATTTTGATTACTTGGGTACATTTAACATTGATAAGATTAAACGTACCTATTTCGTTTACGGTTGTGATTGTTACGGTATCACCGTCGGCTTTTTTGTCGTGAAAAGCAGCGGCGGTAATTTTGTCCCAATCGTATTTTATTTCTCTGTACAGATTGCATTTTTTTAAAACTGCAATTACCCGCTCGCGTATAGCTACATCGCACATAGGTATTATTCCAAGAGCTACACATTCGCCGTGGTATAAATCGTACATACCCTCGCTGCTCTCAATTCCGTGGCCTACTGTGTGACCGAAATTAAGAATTTTTCTGAGGCCCGATTCTTTCTCATCCTGCTCGACAACGCTCTTTTTTATTTTGAGAGAACGCACTATAATTTCATCTATATTCTTTTGAATATCCTCGTTCTCTATCAGCTCGAACAAATCTTTATCAGAGGTAAGGGCCATTTTAATGGCCTCGGCAAGTCCGTTTGAAATTTGTCGGTCGGGCAGAGTTTTTAAAAGCTCGGGGTCAATAAGCACCTTTTTGGGCTGATAAAACGCGCCGACAATATTTTTAATTTCACCAAAATTGATGGCCGTTTTACCGCCTATTGAGGAGTCAATTTGAGAAAGCAGGGTAGTGGGGATATTGTAAAAATCAATTCCTCGCATATAAGATGCAGCAACAAAGCCCAAAAGGTCTCCAACCACACCGCCGCCGACTGCTACAACGCAGTCTTTTCTTGAAAAGCCATTGTCAAGCATAGTTTTAAGCAGTTTACCAAAGGTTTCAAGACTTTTTGAATGTTCGCCCATTTCAACGGTGCAAATAATGCCTTCCTTACACTGTGCCGCAATGGTTTTTGCATATTGCTCGGGCACACCTGTATCGGTCACAACAAGAACACGTCGGTTAAGATTAAGTTGCTCGTTTGCGCTGCTCAGTATGCCGCGCTGTACTACAATGTCGTAGCTGTCATCGCCTAAATTCATATGAATTATCATTTTATTCACCTATATTTCAGTATGCGGAGCGAATTTTCCCGCTACCTTAACAACGTCGCACACGTTACTTAGTTCTTTTAGCATATTTTCGCCCTTTTCGGTGTTAACGTTACCGTCAATCTCAATGTAAAAATAATACTGCCAGGAATGCTTTTTCATAGGTCTGCTGCGAAGAGCGGTCATATTGTAACCGTGCTTACCTATAATGCTTATAGCGTTTGCCAAAGAGCCTGCTTCGTGCTTTACGGTTAGCATAAGTACGGTGCTTGAAAGTGCGGGTGAGTCGGCACAAACCTTAGAAAGAACGGCAAAGCGGGTTGTGTTTTCACCGCTTGTGTTAATGTTGGCCTCAATAACCTTAAGACCGTAAATCGCGGCGGTTTCTGCGCTTGCAATAGCGCCAAATGATTTATCCGCCGCCTTAGCAACCGCCTGCGCTGCGAGGGCGGTGTTGGTAGCTTGCTGAGTACTAAAACCGTGAGTTTTTATATAATCGTGACATTGACTTAACGCCTGCGGGTGACTTGTTACGGTTTTTATGTCTTCTACCCTTGCTCCTTCGATTCCCAAAAGATTCTGACGGATTTCGAGCTCGTAAATTCCGTTTATATATAGGCTGCCCGAGAATATAAGGTCAAGAGTCTGACCAACCTCGCCGGCATAGCTGTTTTCAATGGGAATAACGGCAATATCACTCTGACCGTTTACAACCGCGTTATAGGCTGCCTGAAAATCGCTATACGAAATGCGGTTTGACTCGGGGAATATTCTGCCTGCGGCAATATGCGCAAAAGCGCCTTCTACACCGCTATAGGCAACTCTGAGTCCGCTTTGCATACGGTACTGATACGCACGGGAAATAGACATAAGGTTTTTTATGTAATCAATATAATACTCTTTTAAAACCTCGTCACTGACAAGAGCTGAGTTTTTCTCAATTACTGCCTCCTCACGCTTTTGGTCTAAAATAGGTAAGCCGTATTCCTTTTTGTGCTCGTACACCATTTTTACAGCCTGCATTCTCTTTACAAAGAGCTCGGCCATTTGCGAGTCGGCCTCGTTAATTATTTGCCTTGCTTTTTCTAATTTGTCTGACATTTTGTTCACCCTTAAATTAGTTGTTTGGTTTAATGATTATAGCTTGTCTGCAATATCAAGAATCAGTTTTTCGGTTTTTTCCCAACCAAGACAGGGATCGGTTATAGATTTACCAAAGGTGTGCTCGTTTGTGCCTTGCGCACCGTCTTCTAGGTAGCTTTCGATCATAAGACCCTTTACAAGACGCTTTATATCGGGATTTTGATTGCGGGAGTGAACTATATCCTTTGCAATACGTATTTGCTCAAGGTATTTTTTGCCCGAGTTGTTGTGGTTTGTATCTACTATAATAGAAGGATTGGTGAGGTTGGATTTTTCGTATAGCTCTTCTACTCGGATAAGGTCCTCGTAATGATAGTTAGACACGTTTCGGCCTGCATAATCAATATATCCACGTAAAATTGCGTGGGTGTAGGGGTTGCCGTCACTTGTTACCTCCCAACCTCTGTAAAGGAAGGTGTGGCTAGATTGCGCCGCAATAATAGAGTTCATCATAACACCAAGGTCGCCACTCGTGGGGTTTTTCATACCAACAGGAGTGTCCATACCGCTTGCGGTAAGACGGTGTTGCTGATTTTCTACCGAACGTGCGCCTACTGCAACGTATGAAAGCAAGTCAGAGAGGTAACGGTGATTTTCCGGATATAACATTTCATCGGCACACGAAAAATCATAATCACGAAGCGCGGCCAAATGAAGCTGACGAATAGCGGTAATACCCTTGTACATATCGGGCTTAGACTCAGGGTCGGGCTGATGCAGCATACCTTTATATCCCTGACCGGTGGTTCTTGGCTTATTGGTATAAATACGGGGAATAATAAGTATTTTATCCGACACCTGCTCGCTGATTTTACGCAGTCTTGAAATATATTCTAAAACGGGCTCGCTATGGTCTGCAGAGCAAGGGCCTATTATAAGTATAAATTTATCAGAACTTCCGTCAAACACAGCGCGAATACTATCATCGCGCAGTTCTTTAACCTGCTTCATACGTTCGGTTAAAGGATATTCTTTTTTTACCTCCATTGGAATGGGGAGTTTTCTGTGGAAATTCATGCTCATTTTGTCATTACCTCTTTTGCGCTTTTTAAAACAAAAAATCCGCACTGTCTAAGCCTTTAAAGCATAGCAAATGCGGACTGTCCGTTATATTGATTTCAAAGAATTAACCTTCGATAACCACATAAGACGGGCAGCCGTTGCTAAAAAAGTAATAAAAATAAAACTTACTGTTATTCATTTTGCTGCCTCCTTTGTGATTCATTGTAAAAATTATACTCCTCCGTTTTTCAAATGTCAACTGTTTTTTAAAAATAACAGAGTATGTTTTTTTAATGAGTATGCTCCGTAAATACTTGAATTTGTTGGCAAATTAAGATATAATACTGACGTGTGCAAAATATGACGTTTGCGTGGTATATACATTTTTAAAGGAGAGAAAATTATGGACTACGTATCGAGCTGGGATTTCACACTTGCCAACTACGGTGCCGTTTGGGCCTTTTTGGTACAGTTTGGATTACTGCTTGTATTTTTAATGTTAGGCAATATATTAAGGCGTAAAATTCCGCTTTTCAGAAAGTGCCTGGTTCCGTCGGCGCTACTCGGCGGAACGTTACTGCTTGTTGTTAATATTATTTGTAAGCAGTTCGGCTTCGTGCTGGTAGATAACCGACTTATGCAGGTTATTACGTACCACTGCCTTGCTATTGGTTTTGCGGCTATGTCACTTAAAACCGAAAAGAGCACCCATAAAACCAACAAAGCGCAGGTCGTGGAATTCGGCGCTTTACAGGGTGGCACATATATGCTGCAGGCATTTGTCGGACTTGGCATAACCTTAATTATGTTTTTGTTTACCCGATACGGCAGTAAGGTGATTTCGTACATTTGCGGCTTAATTTTACCGCTCGCTTACGGTCAGGGACCCGGAAATGCACTTACATGGGATATTAACTTTACAAACATACCCGAAGCAATGTTTTCGGGAAACGGCAGCTTTGGACTATCGTTGGCATCTATTGGTTTTGTAATAGCTTCTGTTTTTGGTGTTTTATACATAAATATACATAAAAGACGCGGTAATCTTGTTGTTCGAAATGAAAGCCTGGAAAGCCAGACAATAGACCAGACTAACCCCGACGGCACCGAGATACCCGATAATGAATCAATAGATAAATTTTCTTTACAAGTAGGCTTTGTGGCACTGGCGTACGCGCTTTCGTTTGGCTTTATGTGTTTGCTGGGAATTTTATCTAAATTCACAAACTCTATTGCCTGGGGCTTTAACTTTTTATGGGCGTCTTTGGCAGCAATGCTGATTAAGTTTATAGTTAAGCGCTTGCGCAAAAATAACATAATGCACCGTGAGTATATAAACAACTATCAAATGGACAGAATTTCGGGCTTTTCGTTCGACTTAATGATAGTTGCCGGTGTTGCCGCTATAGAAATTAACGATATAAAAAATTACATTTTGCCGATAGTTATTCTTAGCGTAATTGGTATGATAGTTACTTATATTTATATACGCTTTGTTGCTAAAGAATGCTTTAAGGGCTTTGAGCACGAGTTTTTCCTTATGAGTTTTGGTACTCTGACGGGTACGGCCTCTAACGGTATGATTTTGATGAAAGAGGTTGACCCATCGCTTAAAACTCCAACCTCCAGCCTTTATATTCTTTCTAATTTTCCCGCAATGGTTATGATTGCGCCGCTTTTGTTTTTACTAAGCTTTGCAGGAAAATCTATGACCAATGCAATTATTTCTTGCGCTATTTTCTTTGTGCTGTGGACAGTTTATACTGTATTTTTATTCCGCAGAAGAATTTTCAAAAAGCGCTATAAAGATTCACCTGCACCCGTATGGCAAGATAAAACCGATACGAATGATTAAATTTTAAGGCCTCAAGCTTTTAAGCTTGAGGCCCTTTAGTTTAACTTATATTCTATTTGTAAAACTCATCTACCGCACTAAAGAATGCATCAATATTTTCCCACGGGCTAGAATGGGGAATATCGCAACCCGAGGAAATTACGAAATTGGGGTATTTATTGCACTCGTTCATAATACGGGTTGTTTCTTGTTTTACAGATTCAGGTGTGCCGCATTTAATTTGTCCTGCAGGGTCAACGTTGCCCATAACAACTGTATCTTGCGGAAAATGTGCCAGCATCTCACTAAGATTTACGGAGTTTCCAAAGTGGTATGCCGAGCAACCGGTAGAAAAAATAGAATCTGCCATTAAAAGAACGTTGTCGCCACAGTTATGGTATATTAGGGCAAAATCGTCGGTCTGAATTGCCTCGCGAATTCGTTTAACGTAAGGGGCGGAGAATTCCTTTTCTAAATCGGGCGAGAGCATACCCGCAAGCGGTTCTGCCATAACAATGCCGTTCGCGCCCGCTTTTTTGTACTCGCTTATGTAGCCGATTAAAAATTCAGAGACCTTTTCTAAAACGGTGTGTACCATTTCGGGCTCGGTGTAGCAGTTTATCATTGCTTCGCTAACGTCCATAAGTCTGCCCGCTAAGGAGAACGGACCGATTACACCTGCAAATACAGGGCGGTCGGTAATAAGAGCGGTAGCCTTTTTTATGGTGTCTACCGACTGCGCAAGTCTGCCTTTAGACATATCGGGGATTTTGAGCTCATCGGCTTGCTCGGGCGTGGTTATAAGCGCGCCCACAACGGTTGGTACTTCATCATCGGAAAAATGAATGTTTGCGCCAAAGGCCTCTGCCTCTACAGAAAGGTCCATCATACTGACCGATGCAAGAGTATTGCAACGCTCGGCAATAAGCTTCATACCCTGTGCCTGCAGTTCACTGCTTGATACAAGCTCGCGAACACTAACGCCCAGTAAAGACGCGCAGGGAAACGAAAGAATTGGCATAGATTTTTTTGAAGGACTGTTTATAACGTCTTCAAGCCATTTTTTCATATTCATATTAAATACTCCAAAGGGTTAGTTTTTGTTAGCGCAAAGCTCGAGCGCAGCGTCAGAGCAGCTTGCGGCATCGGGTGTATAGCAGTCGGCGCCTATGCTGTCGCAAAAGCTCTGTGTAATAGGAGCGCCGCCAACCATAATTTTAACCTGTTCTCTTATGCCGTCTTTTTCGGCCTGCTCAACTACGTTTTTCATCTCAAACATAGTGGTGGTAAGAAGGGAAGATAAGCAAATAATATCTGCATTATTTTCTTTTGCAGCGGCAGTGAATTTTTCGGGAGCAACGTCTACGCCAAGGTCGATAACCTCTAAGCCCTTGCCCTCTAACATCATTTTAACAATGTTTTTACCAATATCGTGCAGGTCGCCGCGTACAGTACCGATTATAACGGTACCCTTGTTTTTAACACCCGATGAAACTAAATGAGGACGCAAAATTTCAACGCCTGCATTCATTGCTCTTGCGGCAATAAGTACCTCGGGTACGAAAACCTCGTTTTTCTTAAACTTCTCGCCAATAATCGACATACCCGAAAGTAAGCCTTCCTCTAAAATAGTCTGAGGAGCAACACCTTCCTCAAGAGCCTGGTTTACAAGGTCCTTTACCATTGGTGCGCGTCCCTTTTGTAAAAGTGCGCTCATTTCCTCTAAAATGCTCATTATTTTTCCTCCAAGAGTTTAATTTTATTTTATAGTCCGTGCTTTTCTCTGTATTTTTTAGGAGATAAGCCGGTAACTAATTTAAACTGTTTTGTAAAATAGCTTTGGTCGTCAAAGCCTACAAGGTTTGCAATATCCGCTATTGAAACCGACGGGTCGAGGAGTAAATGTTTAGATTTATCTATTCTGACCTTATTTATAAAGGCCGACAGGCTGATCTTCATTTCCTCGTTGAAAATTTTGCTTATATAAGATTTGCTCATATACACGTGCTCTGCCAAATTATCAAGGGTAATCTTGTGCATATAATTGGTTTTTATATACTCAATAATCTTGTGAACGGTGTTAGAATGTTTAATATCTGAAAAATCGAATACATAGCTTACAAATCTGTTTATAACGTTTGTGAGCCAGACGCTTAAACCTTCTAATGAGTCGAATTTTTCTATCTCGCTTATGTAACCGTTATTAAGACTGAAAATCTCTGAAATATCGGCTCCCGATTCTATAACCGAGCGGGAGAGCAATACCAAAAGCTCGAGCACACGTGCCTTTATTACCGAAAAATCGGCATTGGAATGAAAGAAAATCTCACCAAGCAGGCGGTTTAAAAGCTCTCTGGCTTTTTCTTTGTCGGCATTTTTAATGGCAATTTGCAGCTCTTTTTCAAGCTCTATAGGATAATGCTTTTGCTTTGGTAAAAGCTCGAGCTCCTTGTAAATTGTATTCAAAAAATCTGCCGTAGAGTCATTTTTACCCGAAATATCCGACGAAAATACGGCCGATAAAATTTCGGTCAGGTCGTTGATTTTTGAGGTGGAAAAATTGGGTAAATTATAGGTGTCGGGGTAATCTGAAATATCACCCATAAGAATAGGACCTGCTATTACACCGCTTGAGTGAATACCTAATTCATCAAGCAGCGGGACTGCGATAAAAATAAAATCCTTAGGGCAGTAGTATATGTATTTGTTGTCCCACCGTATAGATTCGTAAACACCGTAAAGGTGGGTGTTTTTGTAATTGCATTTATCAGGACAACGGCTGCAGAAGGTTTTACCGTAATCTGTAAATTCCTTCAGGTGCAAATCGAAAACGTTTACGTCAATATCAAACAGAGCCGAAAAATGTTTAATATACTTTTGGGTCAAGACTCTTCACCCCTTAATACCCATTTTAAAAATTTTTTGTTTGAAGTTATAGCAACTTATTTTTATTTTTGGTAAAATATTAAGCAAATTCCAATTTGGGTTGCAAAAAATATATAATAATTGTATCATAAAAGAAAATTTAATACAAGAGCACTTGGAGAATAGTATGGTACTTGATATTTTAAAATCATTTGATTTTTCAAACGCAGCAAAAATAGAAATATCCAATATAGAATTCGAGCCGCCGCTTTTAGAGCTTTGTAAGCTTAATTCGTGCGGTAATTACGGCAAAAATTACACCTGCCCGCCGCTTGTTGGCAGATGTGAAGATTTAATTGCCAATGCAAAAACCTATAAATACGCGTTGGTTTTTCAGAAAATCTACAGCATTGAAGACTCGTTTGATATAGAGGGTATGGGCAAAGCACGCATAGATTTCAGAGATCTTACCTTAGCTGTTAATTCCGCCTTGGATGGTAAGGTGCAAAATTACAAGATTTTATCTGCGGGTGGTTGCAGCTTGTGTAAAGAATGCGGCGCTGTAACGAATACTCCTTGCCGATTTCCGAAAACTGCATTTGCCTCCCTTGAAGCCTATGGCATAAACGTTTCTAAACTGGCAGCCATTAGCGGTATGAAATATATTAACGGACAAAATACGGTTACATATTTTGGCGCAGTGCTTTTTAATTAAAAAATGAGCGATAAGAAATTCTTATCGCTCATTTTTGCTTTATTTATTTGCTTTTTCTAAATCTTTGTTTCTGATTTCAACACGTCTTACCTTACCGCTTATGGTCTTGGGCAGTTCCTCAACAAATTCCACAATTCTAGGATATTTGTAAGGAGCAGTATGGGTTTTAACGTATTCCTGAATTTCTTTTTTGAGTTCATCGGTGCCAATCGTACCCTTTGTAAGAACAATGGTAGCCTTAACAATCTGACCGCGTACTTCATCGGGAACGGGGGTTATGGCGCACTCTAAAACGTAAGGAAGCTCCATAATAACGCTCTCGATCTCGAACGGTCCAATGCGGTAGCCCGATGATTTGATAACGTCATCTATACGGCCAACGTACCATAAATAGCCGTCCTCGTCCATGGTAGCCTGATCACCTGTGTGGTAATATCCGTCATACCAAACGTCGTCGGTCTTTTCTTTATCAAGATAATAGCCGATGAATAGTCCGCAAGGAACAGAGTCCTTTGTGCGAATGCAGATTTCACCTGTGTCACCGGTTTTACAAGGCTTGCCTTCGGGGTCAAGCACAACAACGTCGTAGAGCGGACTGGGTCTGCCCATTGAGCCGATTTTGGGTGTTGAGCCCACAAAGTTTGCAATAGAAAGGGTTGTTTCGGTCTGACCAAAGCCCTCCATAATTGTAAGGCCGGTTGCCTTTTTGAACTGATTAAATACTTCGGGGTTTAGCGCCTCGCCGGCGGTTGTTGCGTACTCAATAGAAGAAAGGTCGTATTTAGATAAATCTTCCTTTATAAAGAAGCGGTACATTGTAGGCGGAGCGCAGAAGGTGGTGATGTGATATTTTGCGAACATCGGTAAAATATCTTCTGAATGGAAGCGGTCAAAGTCGTAGGTGAAGGTAGCGGCTTCGCACAACCACTGACCGTATAGCTTGCCCCAGAGCGCCTTACCCCAGCCGGTATCGGAAATTGTAAAGTGTAATCCGTTAGGATTAACGTTGTGCCAATGCTTTGCGGTTGGGTAGTGGCCAAGCGCATATTTATAAGAATGTGTTGCAATTCTCGGATAACCTGTTGTGCCCGATGTAAATAGCATAAGCATCGGGTCATCGCCGCAGGGAGTATTTTCGGTGCGGTAATAGTGTGTGCTAAAACGCTCCATTTCAACGTTAAAGTCGTACCAACCTTGCTTTTTGCCGCCAACCAAAATTTTGAGCATATCTGGGAATTGCTTTGCCGCCTTTTCGGCTTCATCAGATACCTCACCGTCGGCAGTACATACAATTGCCTTAACCTTAGCGGCTTTATAACGGTACTCAAAGTCGTGCTCTACAAGCTGATTTGTTGCAGGAATTGCAATAGCGCCGATTTTGTGAAGAGCCAGCATACAGAACCAGAACTGGTAATGGCGCTTTAGCACCAGCATTACGGTGTCACCCTTCTTAATGCCGAGCGACTCAAAATAGTTTGCGGTTTTTGCCGAGTACTTCTTCATATCAGAGAAGGTAAAACGGCGGTCGGTTTTATCGTTAGCAACCCAAAGCATTGCAAGCTTGTCGGGGTCTTTTTGTGCTATAGCATCTACACAGTCAAATGCGAAGTTGAACTTGTCGGCATTTTTAAATGTAATACCGTTAAATACGCCTTTTTCATCGTAAGATGACTCTATAAAGTCATCGGCAACTGTCTTTGCGCTTGTTACGGGCTTTGCTTCTTTAGCAACGGTAATCGGAGCCTCGGGGTATTCCTCGCTTACAACGCCGTCTTGCGGATTAAGTACTACTGCGTGGAATTCACAACCACCCTCAGAAACGGCAATCATACCGTGGGGGATAAGACTGTTGTAAAAAATGGAGTCACCCTCATTTAAAATATCTACGTGGTCGCCAACCTGAACCTTAAGCGAGCCCTTTACAATAACGTCAAATTCCTGACCGTTATGAGAATTAAGCTTCATAGGTGCGTTCTGCTCTTCGGCAAGGTAGGGGAATTTAACTAAAAAAGGTTCGGCAAGCTTATCTTTAAACTTAGGAGCAAGGTTGTTATATTCAACACCGTGCTGCTTTAAAATTTTAAGACCGTCACCTTTTCGGGTAATAGCAAAAGAACTAAGTGTGGTGCTGGTGCCTTCCAACAAATCTACAACCTCAACGCCGCAAGCCTTTGCGCACTTGTAAATAAATGTAAAGCTAAAGTCGGTTTCGCCTTGCTCTAATATTTTGTAATCCTCTACCGATACACCGGTAAGCTTAGCAAGTTGTTCGGGCGAATAGCCTGTTGCTTCGCGCAGGTCTTTGATTCTGCCTGCTACTTCTTTTAAACTGTAATCCATAAATTTTGCTCCTTTCATTTCCGCAGTTTTTTAAAACTTGCGGCTTTGAATAAAACAAAAAACTCGCCTCAAATTGCTTTGAGACGAGTTGTTAACCCGCGGTACCACTCAAATTACGGAAAATATTTTCCGTCACTTTCCGGACTCTAACAAGTCCTTTGCTTTCACGCAGCAATACGGAAGGAGTCTACTTGAGATTTTCTCTTTCGGTCCTTCGACTCAGAAGTGATGGGTCATTGGAAAGATTCACTATTGCCTCGCACCAAACGGCAACTCTCTGTACAGCTTCAAATTCCGACCGTCTTCATCATAGTCTTTTTTGTGATATTCAAATTTGTTACACATTCTACCACGCCGAAATGAATTTGTCAATACCTTTTTTGATTT
>JAFSCI010000052.1 GCA_017436815.1 Clostridia bacterium | reverse complement strand
TATGATGAGCGAATGGTTCAAGCAGCTTTACGGAGAGAGTGAGGGTAAAGACGGCAAGGGTATTTTCCCGGCATCTGTTATATTCTCAACTGACCTTCATTCTATGGGTCAGTACGTTCAGGACGGCAGCCGCATTTTATTTGAAACAGTGGTAAATATCGGCAATACGGGTTCTGACGTTATTATTGAAAAAGAAGAAAACGACGGCGACGGTCTTAACTTCTTGGCAAACAAACCGTTATCGTTTGTAAATTCAAAGGCGTTCGAGGGTACTATTTTAGCCCATACCGACGGCGGTGTACCTAATTTAGTAATAAATCTCGATGCAGCAGATGAAGAAAATTTAGGCGAGCTCATTTATTTCTTCGAAAAGGCTTGTGCTATCTCGGGCTATATGCTTGGCGTTAATCCGTTTGACCAACCCGGTGTAGAAAGCTACAAGAAAAATATGTTTGCTTTACTTGGCAAACCCGGTTACGAGGATATGAAAAAAGAGCTTGAAGCAAGACTTGGCTAAGTTAAAATTACCGAAAGCTTACACTTACCCGGTTTAAGTGTTTCGGTGTAATATAAAAGGAGTGGTTTTATGATCAGTATCATCATTGGCAACAAAGGTTCGGGTAAAACAAAGAAGTTAATAGATTTAGTAAATTCTACAACTTCACAGAGTAAGGGTAACGTTATTTGTATCGAAAAAGGCGATACATTAACATATAACATCACCCATAAGGCCCGTTTGGTTGACATAGAGGCATACGGCATAACTAATTATACAGAGTATTATGCATTCTTAAAGGGAATGTGCGCAGGCAACCATGACGTTACCGATATTTTCGGCGATGCTACACTAAGAATTGGCGGCAGAGATTATAACGAGTTCGCAAAATTCGTAGCAGCTTTATCGGAATTTGCTGAGAAAACAGACATTAAGTTCTGCTTCACAGTATCTTGCGATGAGAGCGATTTACCCAAAGAAATATTTGATAACGTAAGCGTTATTAAGTAATTTTTTGGTTTATAAAAACTGCGACATATAATTGTCGCAGTTTTTTAATGCAAAAGTAAAATAAGTGCTTGACAAAGTGTGGTTTAAAAGTTATAATATCTTGTGTTATATTGAGGTGAGAATGTGTTTCTTGATTTAAAAAGTATATTTGTCAATGAAAACTCATCGCTCCCGATAAACTACGAGTTGAACATGTCAGAGGTAGAGCTTTCGGGAGGGTTTCCGCTCCAAAAACCCGTCAGCATATCGGGCAGAGTTTTCAACCGAGCAGGCATTGTAACTCTAAAACTGTTACTCGAGGTCGAATATTCGGCGCCGTGTGATCGTTGCGGGGAAAATGCCGTAAATACCTATTGCTTCGATATGGATCGTGTAGTAGTTAATCATTTAGACGGTGATGATTTAGACGAGTATATCGTAGCGCAGGACATGCAGTTAGATTTAGACGAGCTATGCAGGTGCGAAGTTTTGTTGGAAATTCCTACAAAGCATCTTTGCAGTAACGATTGCAAAGGCGTTTGCAACAAGTGCGGTAAAAACCTAAACCTTGGCAAATGTTCGTGCCCCCAAAAAGAGCTTGATTCAAGATTTGCTGCATTAGATCAGTTGTTAAATAATGATTAATATTAATTTGTAGTACTTTAAGGAGGTGCCAAAATGGCAGTACCGAAGAGAAAGACATCCAAGGCTAGAAGAGATAAAAGACGTAACAATTTATGGAAAATCGAAGCTCCGGCTCTCGTAAAATGTCCTCGTTGTGGCGAGTACAAAAAACCCCATCGTCTTTGTCCTGAATGCGGTTATTACAATGGCCGTGAGGTTATAAAGGTTGCGGAATAACTAAGTTTATGGGTAGAGGAGGATACGCTTATCCTTCTCTATTTTTTTAGTGTCAGATTTTCAGTGTGGTGGTGAAAAAATGTCGGTAATAATAAAATCTGTTGCAAAGCACTCGCCTGCGCACAAGGCAAGAATAAAAGCAGGGGATACTTTACTTAAAATCAACCAAAATGAAATTGTAGACGTTTTAGATTACCGCTTTTTTCAGAACGATACATTACTTTTAGTAGACGTTTTACGAAAAAACGGTAAACTAAAGCAGTATAAAGTCAAAAAAGATGAAATGCAGGAGTTAGGTTTAGAATTTGAGACGTATCTTATGGATAAACAACGTTCCTGCAAGAATAAGTGTATTTTCTGCTTTATAGACCAAATGCCCAAGGGTATGCGAGAAAGTCTTTATTTTAAGGATGATGACTCGCGTCTGTCGTTTTTGTTCGGCAACTATATAACACTTACCAATATTACCGAGCACGAAATTGACAGAATAATAAAAATGCACATAAGCCCCGTAAATATTTCGGTTCACACTACCAACCCTGAGCTTAGGGTTAAGATGATGAAGAACAAAAATGCGGGCGAGGCCTTAAAAATTATCGATCGCTTAAACGATGCAGGCATTGCGATGAACTGTCAGCTGGTTTTGTGCCCGGGCGTTAATGATAACGATGAACTTCGCCGCAGCTTAGAGGACTTAACAAGTAAAGAGAATATTCAGTGCATTGCCGCTGTTCCCGTAGGTATAACCCGCCACCGTGACGGCTTAGAGCAGCTAGAGTCATTTAACGCTAAAACTGCCGAGGCTACACTTAAAATATTAGATGAGTATGGCGATAAGTGCGTACAAAAATACGGTGAGCGCAGGGTTTACGGCGCAGATGAATTTTATATCTTATCGGGCAGAGCGATACCAAGCGCTGATTATTACGGCGAGTTTAGACAGCTTGAAAACGGCGTTGGTATGTGGGCGCTTTTTGAGCGTGACGTTTTAGATGCGTTCGAGGATTTTGAAGAACCAAAAAATCTGCGCAACATATCCTGTGTAACGGGTGTTGCGGCATATCCTTTAATTTCAAAAACTGTTGACACCGCCATTACAAAATGGCATAATTTAAACTGCAAGGTTTATTGTGTGAACAATGACTTTTCGGTGAAAAAATAACAGTTGCAGGACTAATTACGGGCACAGATATTATAAATCAGCTAAAGGGCAAAGATTTAGGTGATGTTCTTTTAGTACCCGACGTTATGCTAAGACACCAGGGTGACATGTTTTTAGACGATATCACCACTAATGAACTCGAAAAAGAGCTTAACGTAAGAGTAAAAGTTATCAAAAGTGACGGATATTCATTTATTGAGGCTCTTTGCGAATAAAAATAGGAGAAGCGTATGAAAAAACCTATTGTAGCGGTTGTAGGCCGCCCAAATGTTGGTAAATCTACTCTGTTTAACAAGTTAATAGGTAAGCGTTTGTCTATAGTGGACGATACTCCGGGTGTAACCAGAGACCGTATTTATGCTGACGCCGAGTGGCAAAATCGCAAGATAATGCTTATAGATACAGGCGGTATAGAGCATGGAACCGACGACGTTATTTTACTAGGTATGCGTTCTCAGGCTCAACTTGCTATTGATACTGCAAACGTAATTATTTTTGTTACCGATCTGAAAAGCGGTGTTACCGCTGCCGATTCAGAGGTAGCTGCAATGCTGCAAAAAAGCGGAAAACCCGTTGTGCTTTGTGTAAACAAGTGCGACTCTGTCGGCGCTACTCCGCTTGAGTTTTATGAGTTTTATAATTTAGGCATAGGTGACCCTATACCCGTATCTGCAGTGCACGGTCACGGCACGGGCGATTTGTTAGAGGCCGTATTTGAGCATTTGCCTAAAGCCTATGGCAGTGAAGAGGAAGACAATGCCATAAACGTGGCAATTATCGGCAAGCCAAATGCAGGTAAATCTTCGTTAGTCAATAAAATCTCTGGCGAGGAGCGCTCTATTGTATCAGATATTGCGGGTACTACTCGTGATGCTATAGATACCTTCGTTAAAACCCCTCAGGGTGAATTTAACCTTATAGATACTGCGGGACTAAGACGTAAAAGCAAGGTTGATGACAAAATAGAAAAATACAGCGTTTTAAGGGCTCAGATGGCCATAGAACGTTCGGACGTTTGCGTTATTGTTATTGACGGTAAGGACGGCTTTACCGAGCAGGATTCTAAGGTTGCAGGACTTGCCATAGAGCAGGGAAAGGGCTGTATTATTGCGGTCAACAAGTGGGATATTGTCGATAAAGACGGCAAAACTATGGACGCTTACCGCAAAAAGCTTATGAACGACTTCAGCTTTATGTCTTACGCTCCGATAATATTTATTTCTGCCAAAACCGGTCAGAGAATAGACAGACTCTTAGAGCTTATAAAATACGTAAACACTCAAAACTCAATGCGCATTACAACGGGTATGCTAAACGACCTGCTTGCCGATGCTACAGCACGTGTTCAGCCTCCGACAGATAAGGGAAAAAGGCTCAAAATATACTATATAACCCAAAGTTCAACACGTCCGCCAACATTTGTTTGCTTCTGCAACAGGGCAGATTTGTTCCACTTTTCGTATCAGAGGTATCTCGAAAATCAAATACGCTCAAACTTCGGCTTAGAAGGCACACCGGTACGGTTTATTATTAGAGAAAGAGGAGACAAATAAATGTACCAAAAAATAATACTGTCAGCTTTGGGTTTAGCTGTCGGCGCATATTTAATAGGAAGCATTTCCTTTGCGGTTTTACTTTCTAAAATTTTTGCCAACAAGGACGTGCGTGATTACGGCAGCGGAAACGCGGGTATGACCAACGTTATGCGCGCAATAGGCGTTTTGCCGGGAATTTTAACCTTTGTGTTGGATTTTGCAAAGGGCTTTGTTGCGGCAGGTCTGGGAAGAATTATATTTGAAAATCTGCATAGTCTTTACCCGAATGCCCAGTTTGCCACAGCGCTTAACGGCGCTTTGATAGGCGCATTTGCTTGTATGGTAGGTCACGTTTTTCCCGTTTTCTTCAAATTCAAAGGCGGCAAGGGTGTAGCTACTGGCTGCGGCGCTTTTTTGGCAGTATGTCCTGTAACTACCTTGTTCGGACTCGGCATTTTTGCTTTGATTTTTATTGCAACCAAGATAATAAGCATAAGTTCACTATGCGGTACTGTTGCAGTAGTTGCTACTTCTTTAATTTTCTCAGATATAGCTGACGGTTTTATAGGCTTTGTGCAGGTAGTCTTGCATATAGCATCGGGACTAATAATTATTATAAAGCACAAGGAAAATATTGTGCGACTAATAAACGGCCAAGAGAAAAAACTTACTGTAAAAAAAGGAAAATAATATGAGTAAAATATCAATTCTCGGTTGTGGCGCTTGGGGAATGGCGCTCGCTCTTTCGGCACACGCTTCTGAGCACTGTGTTACAATGTATTCTCCCTTTGAAGAAGAGGTTGAGCTTTTAAAAACAACAAGGCAAAACCCCAAGCTTTTAAGCGGAGTAACCTTAGCAGAAGATATTTGTATAACAAATAATTTAGCTGATTTAGAGAACAGTAATATCACAATAATTGCAACTCCGTCATTCGCGGTGCGCGAGACTGCAAAAAAAATACGCTCACTCGAAAACGCGGGCGTTGTTGTGAATGTTGCAAAGGGCGTAGAAAAGGACACGCTTTTGCGCTTTTCTGAGGTTATAGAGCAGGAATTACCCTCTAGCCCAATAGTCGTTTTATCAGGTCCGTCGCACGCTGAAGAGGTTGCGAGAAGAGTGCCTACGTCACTTGTTGCTGCTTCAAAAGACTCGGTTGCGGCCGATATGGTTCAGTCTGCGCTTTCGAGTGAATTTTTAAGAATATACACAAATCCCGACATCGTAGGTGTCGAGTTTGGCGGAGCGCTAAAAAACGTTATTGCAATTGCCGCAGGTATTTGCGAGGGCTTAGAGCTCGGTGACAATACCCGTGCCGCCCTTATAACCAGAGGCCTTACCGAAATGGCAAGACTCGGCTCGGCGTACGGCGCTAATGACAAAACCTTTGCAGGTCTTTCGGGCCTTGGCGATTTAATAGTTACCTGTACCTCTAAGCATAGCCGAAACAACCGTTTTGGTAATTTGTTGGGTAAGGGCACAAGCGTAGAGCAGGCACTGAAAGAGGTTGGTACGGTAGAGGGCTACTATGCCGCCGAAACTGCATATAAAATGGCTACCGATGCAAAGGTAGAAATGCCCATAATAGAGCAGTGCTACCATATTTTATATAATAATTTTGATGCCAGAACAAGCGTTAAAAACCTAATGCTGAGAGAAAATAAAAACGAAATAGACGGCATAAACTTTTAAAAAACAACCCCGATAACCTTTTTATTACGGTTATCGGGGTTTGGTTTATTCTATTATATTTGCGGCCTTGTCTAAATAGTCGGTCTTAAAGTGCTCAAACTCGCCTTCGTCGGCTAAAGCAGCGTTGTCGGTGTTAATGGGCACAGCACCCAAAAACTCAACACCAAGCTCCTTGCAAACATCTTCGGTTTTGCTTTCGCCGAATATTTTAAGCTTTTTGCCGCAGTCGGGACACTCAACGTAGCTCATATTCTCTACAATACCTAAAACCGGAATATTCATAGATTTTGCCATATTGTAGGCCTTCTTAACTATCATAGAAACCAACTCTTGCGGAGAGGTTACTATAACAAT
Source organism: Clostridia bacterium (assembly GCA_017436815.1). GTDB lineage: Bacteria > Bacillota > Clostridia > Oscillospirales > Acutalibacteraceae > RGIG3013. The sequence continues at coordinate 4,243 of JAFSCI010000052.1, read as the reverse complement.
GCCATCAAGCGGTAAGGACTGAAAAACGGTTATCGGAACGTCACCTGTTCCGGGAGGCATATCTACAAACATATAATCTGTATCACCCCAAACAACGTCGGTCCAGAATTGTTTTACTGCGCCTGCAATAACGGGTCCGCGCCATATAACAGGTGTATCTGCACTCTCAAGCAAAAGGTTTACCGACATAATTTTTATGCCGCCATCACTTAAAGCGGGCATAATACCAATATCAGAACCCTCGGCACGTTTGTTGATACCGAACATTTTAGGAATTGACGGTCCCGTAATATCGGCATCAAGAATGCCTACCTCGTAGCCTTTTCTGCGCATTAAAACGGCCAGAGAACCGGTAATAAACGATTTACCAACACCGCCCTTGCCGCTAACAACACCTATTACTTTTTTTACATTGCTGAATTCGTTGGTTTTTTCGTGTTGAGGTTTTTGTGAACACGAAGAAGCCGAACTACAGCTACTGCAGTTACCACTGCAACCTGAAGTCTGACTCAATTATAACATCTCCCTGAGTATATTTATAATGATTGTAGTTAGTCGAAACTCAGATGTTTCGACTAACCATAACCATTATAATACAAATAATATTATACGAAAACTAAATTGCATTGTCAACCCAATTAAATCTGTATTTATTTGACAATATATGCTTTTTATAGTATAATATTTGAACCGATTTGATATGAGGTGGTAATATGTTTAGTGCTAATTCCCACACGTTTGCCGTATGCGCTTATAAAGAGAGCGAATATTTAGAGCAATGTGTTGCTTCACTAAAAAATCAAACCGTAAAAAGCAAAATAATAATGTGCACCGCTACTGATAATGATAAAATAAGAGCGGTAGCAAAAAAATATGATTTAGAGCTTTTCGTAAACTCAAACAAGCCGTCTATTTGCGGTGACTGGAATTTTGCTATGAGCAGTTGCGATACCGAGCTTGTAACCCTTGCTCACCAGGATGACGTTTACGAGCCCGATTATTTAGAAAATGCCATTAAAGCATTAAACCTGGCTACAGACCCAATAATGTTTTTTAGCTCCTACAGTGAGCTCAGAAACGGACAAAAGGTTTATTCTAATAAGCTGCTTAATATAAAGAAATTTATGCTTTCTCCCTTAAAAATAAAGGCGTTTTGGAAGAGCAAATTCATAAGGCGCAGAATACTGGCCCTTGGCAATGCTATTTGTTGCCCGTCGGTTACCTACGTAATTGCCAAAACGGGTAAAGAGCCTTTTTGCAGTACTATGAAGAGCAATTTGGACTGGGAACAGTGGGAAGTATTTTCTAAACTAAAGGGGAGCTTTGTGTATTTTGCAAAACCGCTTATGAGCCACAGAATTCACGAAGAATCCACAACAAGCGCCATTATTGCCGATAATACCCGAACGAAAGAGGATTATGAAATTTATCGTAAATTCTGGCCCGATTTTATTGCAAAATTCCTCACAAAGCAGTACCAGAAGAGTGAGAAAAGTAACGAAAGTAAATAGGAGTACGGTATGAAAATACTTATTATAATTCCGGCCTACAACGAGGGCGAAAATATAGAGCGCGTTGTAGAAAACTTAAAAAACAACTATCCGCAGTACGATTATCTTATTGTTAACGATGGCTCTAAGGATAATACCGAAGAGGTTTGTATTAAAAACGGTTATACCTTTGTAAGCCATCCGGTAAATTTAGGTTTGGCAGGCGCTTTTGCTACGGGCATAAAATATGCGCAGCTTAATAAGTACGATGCCGCAATTCAGTTTGACGGTGACGGTCAGCACGAGCCAAAATATATAGCCGATATGGCCGAGCGTATACAAAACGGCGCCGATATATCAATAGGCTCGAGATTTGTTAGCGAGAAAAAACCTAAAACTCTAAGAATGCTTGGCAGTAACCTTATAACCACCGCCATTTTACTTACTACGGGCAAAAAGATAAAAGACCCAACGTCCGGTATGAGAATGTACAACAAAAAAATAATAGACGTTTTGGCTAATACCTTAGACCTTGGTCCTGAGCCCGACACCATAGCTTTATTAGTGCGCAAAGGCGCAAAGATAGAAGAGGTACAGGTGACTATGTACGAGAGAATAGCGGGTACAAGCTATTTGAATTTACCTCGTTCTATAAACTATATGCTCAGAATGTTCACCTCTATTTTAATTTTGCAGTGGTTCAGAAAGGGGAAATAAATTATGATGCCTTTAAGTTTAAGACTCGCGCTTTTTATAGTGTCGGTAATAATCGCAATATTTGTTTTCCGTAAAATCAGAAAAACCCAGTTCGTTATAGAAGATTCTCTTTATTGGATATTTTTCTGTGTTTTCTTGCTCGTGCTCAGCATTTTCCCGGGTATATCAATATTTTTTGCGGGATTAATAGGTATTGAATCACCCGCAAACTTTATTTTCTTAGTGTTTATCTTCTTATTGCTTATTAAAATATTCTTTTTATCGCTCAAGGTATCTAAGCTTCAGACCAAGTTAGAACAGCTTGTAAGCAAGTACGCCATAGACAATGCTCATACACAAGAGAATAACGGTGGAGATAAATAATGAAGTACAATCAAAACGTTTTAAGCAAAACAAGGCAGGCTCTTTTTAAATCGGGTGTGCATTATGCATCGGTAGACGAGAGCCTTTATAAAACATTAAAAATAGGATATATACTGTTTTTTCTCTGGGCGTTTTTTATAAACGTTGCACACGTTTTATCGTATGCTCTTAAAATCAGCGGTAACGGCGGTCATTATATTATAGATGACATCACATTGTCCGATATGAAAAACAGCATTATCTTTATTGCTATTACCACTTTTCTTTTAATAGGCGCATACGTTTTTGCTATTTTTAATAAGCATATTGTGTTTACGGCTTTATCGAGCATTAGCTGTTTGGTAATGTTTTTCCACTTTAAAAATATATATGCTTTTAACCTTTCGGTAGAGGGAATTAAAAGCTCGTTTTATACCCGTCACGTTATACCGCTTGCGGCAATGTTCATAATCGGTGCGATTATGGGATATATTGGTATAAAGCAGAGCGTTATAGAGAAAAAGGCCTACATAAAATTTGTTGATGGATTATACGAGCAATTTAAACAGCGTCAAATAAAACTCAGCGAAGAAGCAGGCAAGGATAAGGCCTTTGTTAACTTAACCGAGCAAGAGTGGAAGGATTATATTAACGCTTTTGCCGATGCCGAGATAGAAAATCAGACACAGAGCACCAAGCGCTCTGTGAAAATCAGACAAAGAAAAGAAAAAGAAGAATAATCAGGACCCAATCAGGCCCCGAAGCGTGTTTTCAGAAGGTGTTTTTATGTTGACCGCAAAAAAACAGATAGATATGCTAAACGGTCCGTTACTTAGTAAGCTGCTGGTATTCTCGTTGCCCATTATGGCATCGGGAATATTGCAGCTTTTGTATAATGCAGCCGACGTTATTGTCGTAGGTAGATTTGCCGGAAAAGAAGCCTTGGCGGCGGTTGGTACGTCGAGCACACCTACACATTTATTTGTGAATATATGCGTTGGTATAGCAAGCGGCGTTTCAATTATTGTGGCGCAAAGCTACGGCGCAAAAAATGCCGAGCGTGTAAGCCAGGCGGTTCATACCTGCATAACCTTATCGCTTATAGTCGGTGTACTGCTTACCGCTACGGGAATTGCTTGCTGCGGCTGGATTTTAAGGGTAACAGACGTGCCGGATGACGTTTATCCGTTAGCGCATAAGTACATTTTCATTTATCTTTTGGGTATGCCCGCAAATATGCTTTATAACTGCGCGGCGGGCGCAGTAAGAGCCACGGGCGATACAAAGAAGCCGCTATACATATTGATAGTTTCAGGCCTTGTTAACGTTGTTTTAAACATAATTCTGGTTAAATTCTTTTATATGGGCGTAGCGGGTGTTGCTATAGCAACCATCGTATCGCAGATTTTATCGGCCGTGCTTATAGTTGTTGTACTAATAAAAAGTGATGACCTTATTCGCCTTCAAATATCTAAAATCACTCTACACATACCAACGGTTAAAAGGATTTTAGCCATAGGTATACCCGCAAGTATTCAGAGTACGCTTTTTACGGTATCAAACCTGATAATAAATACCGGAGTAAATTCCTTTGGTACCGTAGTTATTGCAGGCAGTGCGGCCGCATCTAACATAGAGGGCTTTGCATACGTTGCAATGAATTCCATAAGCCAAACCTCTATGACCTTTGCGGG
>JAFSCI010000051.1 GCA_017436815.1 Clostridia bacterium | reverse complement strand
TAGCAAAATTAAATTACAAAATTTAATTTTGCACAACACTCATTGCAATGGTTATGGACAAATTTTTAAAGAAAATTTGTCACAAAATCAAAGATTTGGTGTCGAAACTCAGATGTTTCGACTAACCATAACCATTATAAGCGCCGATATTGCAGACACGGCAATTGATATAACACTTAATATTTTGCTGACCGACGTGATTTTAATATTAACGCCACGTTTGATTGAAATATGCGCAAAAACCAACGAGAGTACAGCTACGATAAAAATTAAAACAAGTACACCGTACAAAAAATTCTCCTGCTGCACCGTTTGGTACTCCGGAATCATAACGCGCGCCAATTCGGTCAATAAAATTCCCAAAATAAACGTTACGGTATAAAAGCAAGACAATATACTACATATCAAACTGAGTACACTGAATTTTTTCGAAGACTTACTCATTTTAAAAAACCTCTCAAAAACCAGTCTTATCCAACAAATTCTTCAACACAGCGGTTGTATGCTGCAACAACGTCGTCTGCGGCAGTAATAGGACGGCCGACTACTATATAATCGGAGCCGATTTTTTTAGCCTCAGCGGGTGTCATAACGCGTTTTTGGTCGCCAATATCACCATCGGCAAAGCGAACGCCCGGTGTTACGGTTAAAAAGTCCTTACCGCAATTTTCGTGCACCTTGCCCGCCTCTAATGGTGAACAAACTACACCGTCAAGCCCTGCGGCTTTAGCATTTTTCGCATAATGCATTACTACCTTTTCAATGGGTTCTTTTATGAGCAAATCGTTCTCCATACTCTCCTGGTCGGTAGAAGTAAGCTGAGTTACGGCAATTAAGAGCGGACGGCTGCCGTCGGGGCGGGTTAAGCCCTCTAGGGCGGCTTTCATCATATTAACTGTGCCCGAAGCGTGCAGATTGCACATATCAACGTCTAAATTAGACAGTACCGCCATTGACTTTTTAACGGTATTGGGAATGTCGTGAAGCTTAAGGTCTAAAAATATTTTATGACCGCGTTCTTTTATTTTTTTAACTATAGACGGACCCTCGGCATAAAAAAGCTCCATACCGATTTTCACAAAAGGCTTTTTGTCGGTAAATTTGTCTAAAAAGCTGAACACCTGCTCTGCGCTTGAGAAATCGCAGGCAATTATAACGTCCTTACCCATTATTTTGCTCCTCCTATAATGTCTGAAATGTTGTTAATGCCGTATTTATCTAAAACGCTCGGCAAACGCTCAATAATATCTCTGCAGGCATACGGATTAACAAGGTTTGCCGCTCCCACCTGTACGGCGGTAGCGCCTGCGAGCATCATTTCTACAACGTCCTCGGCCGAGGATACACCGCCCATACCTACTACGGGAATGTTTACGGCGTTTGCTACCTGATAAACCATTCTTACAGCCACGGGAAAAATTGCGCTTCCCGAAAAACCGCCCATTTTATTTGCAATAACCGGCTTTTTGGTTTTTAAATCTATACGCATACCAAGTAACGTATTTATTAAGCTTATTCCATCTGCCCCTGCAGCTTCGCAAGCTTTTGCGATTGACACAATATCGGTCACGTTGGGCGAGAGCTTCATAATTACAGGCTTTGTTGTTACTGCCTTTACTGCCCTTGTAACCTCGGCTGCGGCTTTAGGGTCGGTACCAAAGCTCATACCGCCGCCGTGAACGTTCGGGCAGCTTATATTAACCTCTATCCAGCCGACCTGCTCGCATTTATCTAAAGCAGAGCAGGTTTTCGTATACTCCTCTACAGAAAAGCCGCTCACGTTTGCCATAACCTTTTTGTTAAAGCATTTTTTAAGTTTCGGCAGCTCTTCGCTTATAACCTTTTCGACACCCGGATTTTGCAAGCCTACTGCGTTTATCATACCCGCAGTGCATTCTGCAATACGAGGTGTAGGATTACCAAAGCGCTCGTTAAGGGTTGTACCCTTAAAAGAAAACGTACCAAGAAGGTTTATATCGTAAATTTCGGCAAATTCATAACCAAAACCGAAGGTACCGCTTGCGGGAATAACGGGATTATCGAGTGTTATACCGCAGAGTGAAACACTTAGTCTTCCCATATTATTTCCTCCTTTAACAGTACGGGACCCTCTTTGCATATACGTTTATTGCCCGTAATTGTCTTGCACGAGCAACCCATACAAGCGCCAAAGCCACAGCCCATACGCTCTTCAAAGCTCAGCTGACCGCTTGTTTTAGACGCTTTATATATTGCCCTTAGCATAGGCTCGGGTCCGCAGGTGTAAAAATATGAATAATCTATATTTTTCAAAACATCGGTAACAAAGCCCTTTGTACCGTAACTGCCGTCTACGGTAGTTACGTATACGTTTGCGCCAAGCTCTTTAAATTCTTGCTCGTAAAAAATCTCTTCGGCCTTATTAAAACCTAAAATAACACTTACCTGTTTGCCTTCCTTTATAAGCTTCTTGCAAAGCATATATAACGGCGGAACACCCACACCACCGCCAAGCAGTACGGGATTATTACCCGAAACAGCGGTATTGTAGCCGTTGCCTAGACCCGTTAAAACGTCTAGTTTGCCGCTTTTGAGCCCTGACATAAACTCGGTACCCTTGCCTACCACCTTATAGATAATGGTTATTTTATTATCTACGCAGTCGCAAACAGAAATCGGTCGGCGAAGATAGAGTCCGCTCAGTTTAATGTTTATAAACTGACCCGGCGCCGTAATATTGGGCTCATCGCACGATAAAACCATTTTATAAACGTTATTTGTAAGTTTTGTGTTTTCTAAAATTTCGCACAAACATTGTTTCATAAATTTCTAACCTTTGTTAAAATACCCGTGAATCTTTAAGCATCAATAGTTGAAATAGTAAGGGTTGTTTCTTCTAATACGTCGAGTAAAACCCGTACGGTATCAAGAGCCGTAAACAGCGTTACGTTATGCTCTGTTGCAAGGCGGCGGATTGTTTTGCCGTCTGTTTGAGACGTTGTATTGGTATCACCCGTATTTATAACGTAGGCTATATGACCCTGGCGGATAGCCTCGGGAATTTCGTCTGAGCCATCGCCTATCTTTTTAAGCACGTGTGTACGAATACCGTTTTCCTTTAAAAACTCGGCAGTACCTTCAGTTGCCTGAACGTTAAAGCCCAAGTTATAAAAACGTCTGATTAAGGGGAGTGCTTCTTCCTTATCTGCATCGGCTATGGTGGCAAATACCGTACCGTAGTTTTGAACCTTCATGCCCGATGCCTGAAGAGCTTTATAAAGCGCACGGTTCAGTTTATCGTCATAACCGATAGCCTCACCCGTAGACTTCATTTCGGGAGAAAGATATGCATCGAGTCCGCGGATTTTATTAAACGAGAACACAGGCACCTTGACGTACCAACGGTTTTTCTCGGTCGGATAAATATCGAATATTCCCTGCTCTTTTAACGACTTGCCCATTATTACCTCGGTCGCAATGTCGGCAAGACTGTAGCCTGTGGCTTTAGAAAGGAACGGTACTGTACGTGAGGAACGCGGGTTCACCTCAATAATGAACACGTTGTCCTCTTTATCGACAATAAACTGAATATTGTAAAGACCAACTATGCCTATACCAAGACCCAGCTGCTTTGCATATTTTAAAATTGTGCCCTTTACCTTGTCGGAAATGCTGAACGACGGGTAAACGCTTATAGAGTCACCCGAGTGGACGCCCGTACGTTCAATAAGCTCCATAATACCAGGCACGAATACGTCACGGCCGTCGCAAATAGCGTCAACCTCAACCTCTTTACCCTGAATGTATTTATCAACCAAAACGGGCTTGTCTTCGTCAATAGCTACGGCAGTTTTAAGGTAGTAGCGAAGCTGCTCTTCGTTGTGAACTATTTGCATAGCTCTGCCGCCCAGAACAAAGCTCGGGCGAACAAGCACGGGGTAGCCGATTTCGGCCGCAGCGGCAATACCGTCTTCTATTTTTGTAACGGCTTTGCCCTTTGGCTGAGGAATATCAAGACTGCGTAAAACCTTTTCGAAGCTATCTCGGTTTTCAGCGCGCTCTATGGCCTGGCAATCTGTACCGATTATCTTTACGCCGCGCTTCATTAAAGGCTCGGCAAGGTTAATTGCGGTTTGACCGCCAAGTGATGCTATAACACCCTCGGGCTGCTCGAACTCAATAATATTCATAACGTCTTCGGGGGTCAGCGGCTCAAAATAGAGCTTATCGGCAGTTGTGTAGTCGGTAGAAACGGTTTCGGGGTTATTGTTTATAATAATTGCCTCATAACCTGAATTCTTTATGGTGGTTACGGCGTGAACGGTAGAATAGTCGAACTCAACACCCTGGCCAATTCTTATAGGACCTGCGCCCAAAACAACAAGCTTTTTCTTGTTGGTCAAAACCGACTGATTTTCACCACTGTATGATGAATAAAAATACGGGATATATGCGTTTGTGTGGCAGGTATCGACCATACGGAAAACGGGATATAATTTGTTTTCTTTTCTGAAATTATAAACGTCTATTTCACCGCATTCCCAAAGTCTTGCAACGTATTTATCAGAAAAGCCCATCTTTTTGGCGGCTGTTAAAATTTCAAGATTATTCGGGTTCTCCTTAAGGCTTCTTTCCATATCAATAATGCTCTTTATGGCCTCAAGGAAGAATGCGGTAATCTTGGTAATTTCGTGAACTTCGTTTACGGTTGCGCCACGGTATAAAAGCTCGGCAATAGCAAAGAGGTTATCATCTCTGAATTCGCTGATATAATCACGAAGCTCATCATCAGTCATATTGTCAAACTTGTGGTGATACAGGTGATTTATGCCTATCTCAAGTGAGCGTGTGCCCTTAAGCAGACTTTCTTCTAAGGTAGAGCCTATGCCCATAACCTCGCCCGTTGCCTTCATTTGTGTGCCTAAAATATTAGAGGCGGTAGTGAATTTATCGAACGGGAAACGCGGTAATTTTGTTATAACGTAATCGAGCTTTGGTTCAAATGCGGCAGTAGTGTTTGCAATAGCAATTTCGTTTAAAGCCATACCTACCGCAATTTTTGCAGTTACTCTTGCAATGGGGTAACCGCTGGCCTTAGATGCCAAGGCAGAAGAACGTGAAACTCTGGGGTTAACCTCTATCAGATAATACTCGCTCGAATTCGGATTAAGCGCAAACTGAACGTTGCAGCCGCCCTCAATTTTAAGCTCTCTTATAAGCTTAATTGCGCTGTCGTTAAGCATTTTAAGGTCGTGGTCGTTAAGGGTCATAATAGGCGCAACAACTATAGAGTCACCCGTGTGAACGCCAACGGGATCAATGTTTTCCATACCGCAGATGGTAATGGCGTTATCATTAGAGTCACGCATAACCTCGAACTCAATTTCCTTGTAACCCTTTACACTCTTTTCAATAAGCACCTGATGTACCGGAGAAAGCTTAAATGCGTTAAGACCTATCTCAACAAGCTCTTCCTCATTATTTGCAAAGCCGCCGCCTGTACCGCCCAAGGTAAATGCAGGACGCAAAACTACGGGATAACCAATGCGCTTTGCGGCCTCTTTGGCTTCATCAATACTATAGGTAATTTCAGACGGAATTGTAGGCTCGCCAATCGACTGACAAAGCTCTTTGAACATTTCACGGTCCTCGGCACGCTCTATACTCTGACTGCTTGTGCCAAGAAGCTCAACGCCGCATTCCTCTAAAATGCCTTTTTTCTCGAGCTGCATTGCAAGATTAAGACCTGTTTGTCCGCCAATTCCGGGAACTATGGCATCGGGGCGCTCATAGCGTAGAATTTTCGCTATATATTCGAGCGTTAACGGCTCCATATAAACCTTGTCGGCAATGGTGGTATCGGTCATAATAGTTGCGGGGTTAGAGTTGCAAAGCACTACCTCGTAGCCCTCTTCTTTTAAAGCTAAGCAAGCCTGTGTGCCTGCATAGTCAAACTCTGCAGCCTGACCTATGACAATAGGGCCTGAGCCTATAATTAAAATTTTCTTTATGTCGGTTCTCTTCGCCATTTTGCTTCCTCCTAAATCTCGTACACCGTCTTGCCGTTACAAACGGTCAAGATACATTTTCCGTAAAGTGTCATATCTTCGAACGGGGTTGCTTTACCCTTAGATAAAAATTCGTTAGTGTCTACCTTAAACTGCCGGTTTAAATCCCACACAGTATAATCATTACCGAGCGGTATATTAAATCGCTTTCTCGGATTTATACACATTAACTCAATGAGCTTTTCCAGAGTTATTACGTTGGTTTTCACAAGGTGTGTATACATAACCGAAAACGCAGTTTCAAGCCCTACTATACCGAATGCGCTATTTTCAAGTCCCTTTGATTTTTCTTCCCTAGAGTGCGGCGCGTGGTCGGTAGCTATCATATCTATAGTGCCGTCTTTTATGCCCTCAATAAGCGCTAGTCTGTCACTCTCATCTCGAAGGGGCGGATTCATTTTAAAGCGGCCTTCCTCTTTTAAATCGGCATCGCTGAGTACTAAGTAATGCGGCGCGGTTTCGCAGGTGACGTTTATGCCATCCGCCTTGGCCCTTCTTATAAGCTCGACGCTCTCTTTTGCAGATATATGACAAACGTGGTAAGCGCAGCCGACCTGCTTTGCAAGTTTTAAATCCCGCTCTATTTGAGCGTACTCGCTTTCTGAGCAAATACCCTTGTGCGAATGCTCGGCCGCATATTTACCCTTATGTATATAACCGCCGTTTAAAAGCGTGTTAACCTCACAGTGAGCAACTATCATTTTGTTAAGCTGTTTTGCCTTTTGCATAGCCTTTAGCATAAGCTCGTCAGACTGCACTCCCCTGCCGTCATCAGAAAAAGCAATAGCGTTTTCTGCCAGAGCATCCAAATCGGCAAGCTGAGTACCCATTTGCGATTTTGTTATTGCGCCGTAGGGGTAAACGTTTATGAGCGCATCTTTCTGAATGATTTTCAATTGCTCTGATAAATTATCGTACGAATCGGGCACGGGGTTTAAATTAGGCATTGTGCAAACTGCGGTATAGCCTCCGTGAGCGGCCGCGCAAGTACCCGAAAAAACGGTTTCTTTATATGCAAAACCCGGCTCACGAAAATGCACATGCACATCGCAAAAGCCGGGAAAAATAAAATATTCATTATTGGCAAATTTAGGTGATAATTCGTTTATTAGGCACTTTGAGACAGATAAGCTAAGACCAACAGTTTTTATTTTGGGTGAAGTTTGTGAGCTCATAGTCTTTAAGTCCTTTCTATATAATAAAAATCTTGCCGTTCGCGGCAAGATATACACCAAAAGATACAAACCGACCATAATCGTTTGTAAGTTTTAAATCTTGCCAACCTCACGGGATTGTCTGTTAAAGATTTTTCATTTATTTGTTAGAGGAATTATAACATTTTACAATTATTTTGTCAACCGAGTCTAATAAAAAAATACAGCATTTTTTTGATTTTTATCTTTTGCACAACTAGCATAAATTCGCAAAAAAATTTTTATGCATAAATACAAAACTATTTTGCTTAATACGTTCTTTTACCTTGACTTGATTTATTATGGGATTTATAATATTCAAGTAAACTTTTCGGGGGCATATTCAGATTACATATTCTTAAAACTGAAAATACGAAAGGAACGTTTTTATGAAAATCACCGTTGTTGGCAGTAGTCACGGTATTCCCGAGCCAAATCGTAAGTGCACCTGTTTTATGGTGGAAATAGGCAAAAAAATATATTTTGTAGATATGGGCACGTCGGGTATGTATCCGCTTATTGACCAAGGCCTTAATCCCGATAACGTGCAGGCTGTTTTCATTACGCACAAACACGGCGACCATACCGACGGACTTATTTCTTTTGTCGATTTACTGACCTGGTATTATACGTCTGCCAACCCCCAAATATTTCTTCCAAATCTCAATATTGCCAATGCCATTGACACCTGGCTTGAGGCAACGCTTACAGCGCCAAAACGCGAAATCAATTATAAAAAAATCGAATCGGGTGAAATTTTCAATGACGGCGTTCTGAAGGTTACCGCTATTGATACTATGCATTGCCCGGATTCACATGCCTTTCTTTTTGAGTCAGAGGGTAAAAGGGTGTTATTCTGCGGAGATCTTAAAAATCCTAAAATCGATTTTCCGAACGTAAATGAACCCATTGACCTTGTTTTCTGCGAAGGCGCTCATTTCCCTGTCACCGATTATATGCCCGTTTTAGAAAATATTGACGTTAAAAGAGTTGTGATAAATCATTATTCTCCTCTCTTTACCCCAAGCGCCATAGAACTTAAAAACGCTCTGGAGAAAAGAAATTTACCTGTCACTCTTGCCACAGATAATATGCTTTTTACAATTTAATGTTACAAAAGCGGCACGAAGCAAAACTTCGTGCCGCTTTATTTTAAAATTATTTAAATTTAATAACATATTGAACAGGGTGTCAGTCCTTTACTCTTTGCTTCTGAAACGGTTGAATCATAAATGGCCTTAGCTTTTTTAAGACCCGAGCAGCTACTGGTAGAGTGATATTTTGCGCCCGTTTTAGTTATGTAAACGTGGGTGTTATCGTTTTGTGAATCATTTTGATTAGAATCGTTTTGGTTGGAGTCTGAAGCGCTGGAGCTGGCGCCCGTTGCATAGTTAATTGTAATGTTCGGCTGAACGTTATAGCAGTAAACGTTAAAACAAATTCCGGCTCCGTTATCCTCTACCGAATAGGCCTCCATCTGAACACCCGATGCCAAAAGATTATTGCCGTCGTATATAGGTGTTATGCGATATGCCACGTGATTTCCGGTTTCTTTTATGTAGTCGGCAACCATATTTTCAAACGGAAGCATACCGCTAATGTTTAAGTATTGTGTGCCGGTTATAAGATTCTTGCTATTTGCATTTTCGGCTGAAAGCTGCCAGCCTATTAAGTGGCAACGGTTATACAACCAACCGCCGTTAACGCTATCGTACTTTTTTTGTTGCCAACCGGTCGGTTTTATATCGCTTATAGACTCTCGCTCCTCACTCGGTTTTGGCATTGTATCTTTACCAACCGAAGCAAGCGCAGTTTTAGTTCTGCCAAGACTGTCCAGATTACTGTAGGTTTCATAGCCTACAGACGTTAACTCGGCCGCGCTAAAACCCGGAACGTTATTATTTATTACTACGTAAGCATTACCCGAATATGCGGGAATGTCTTTAAGATTTATGCCCTGGGCTTGTCCTGTGCCTGTGTTTGACGGCTTAGAGGAGTTTGCAGGCTTAGACGTTGGCACATTATCAGATGCCGTACCCTGAATGTTAGAAGAATTTTGAGGTTTGTCTGATGCAGTCGTTTGGTCTGATGAGTTGTTGTTTTCATCACCTTCAACACTACTGTCTACGCTTTCAACGCTCGATAAATAACCGCTTTCATTAGGGTTAGAGCTACTGTTATCTACATCGCCGCAGCCCGCAAAGGTTAAGAGTAACGATAGCGCTAAAATTATACTAATTAACTTTTTCATCTGCTATACACCTCTAATGTGATTTTTTTATGTGATGAACCTACAAATTCGGTTTTTTTGACCCTCTTAAAGCAGGTTAAGTCAAAATCAAAATACTTATCCGCAGGATAATCTCTGTTCCAGTTAAAAATAAAAACCTTTTCAACCTGCTCTGCGGGAAGCCCTGTGTCCTCAACAAAACAAAAGTCGCCTTCTTTGGCTTGCAAGGAAAAACCGTTATCAACAATTATATTTTGGTTTTGAGGAAACATTGTGGCAGAGTATTCACTCATTAAAAGCCTTGAGTCAAGCGATAATTCAATTATCTTTTCAATAACCGCTTGATCCCTACTTTGTCGGCGGTTATTAAACATCATTCCACGGCTTTTGTCAACACAAACAAAAATATTCATATAAACACCTTAAAATAATTTATGTTTAGCCAAAGCCACAGCGAAAAATACTTGTTTCAAAATCTGATTCGAGTTTGAATGCTTTGGCTAATCTTTTTGGTACTTACTAAGCATCTGGGCAAACGATTTCATTTCTTCTATTAGCTCTTCCTCGTTTAAAATATGCTTTGCTCGATCTGTAAGAGAAGGGTCTTTATCGCACGCATATTTTACCATCTTTTTAACAAGTATATAATATTTGTCATAAAGATTATTAAGCCCAAGCGCTTTTGATTCCAGTACACAGTGGAACGGATACACGCGCGTTGTATTAGATATCTTCGAACAGGCAATAATTATGTAGAGTGGTGATATTTTTTTATATTTAGCTTTCAGTAGTCGGTAGGTCTTTTTTATATCTTTAACCGTCAACTTGCTATCTATAAGATCTAAATAATGGCTGACCCAAAGCCCAATATCGTTTACCTCGTCTTTCATTATTTTCTTATATAACCTTTTCACTTCGGCTTTACGCCATTTTTCAGTTGTTTTTTTGCTTATATTAAGCGCCTTGAATTCATCGTATCTTTCGGGATATTCACGACACATATGAAAACCGTTACAACTCATAGCAATGTAAAATTCTTTTGCCTTATCCATTGTTGTAATCGGCATGTTACCGTCAAACACTGCTTATCCCCCTAAAAAACGATTCATAAAATGCAAAAAAGATGTGCTACCGTTATGATAACACATCTTTTTTGATATTGCAACGAAAAAGCCTCCCTCGTTCGAGGGAGGCCATATAATTAACCAAAATATCTCTTAAGTAAGCCTTCGAATGCCTTGCCGTGACGAGCCTCGTCTTGAAAAATGCTCAAAAGCCCTTATTTCAAGCCACTTTTAATAGGTTACACACTTTGATACACACCAAAACTGTTCCTATATTATAGAAAATTTTGATATGAGGGAAAATGTTTACATTGTTTGGCGGAAGTGGTATAATATTAGAAAGAAAATATTTGTCTGCAACATCAAAAAACGAGGTGATGAAATTTGAAATTACATATCGACACTTCAAACTGTACTTCTTGCTTAGATGGCAGTCATTATTTCAAAGAAAAAAATCTATTTGATTCTTGGAGATATAAAGACCTTAATTTTGAAAGCGGCAAGATGTATGCAATAGTTAGTGAATATGGACAAGGTTGTATGTTTTTGGCCTATTTGTTGGGTGGAAAAATACCTTTTGAAAATGTAAAAATTTTGAAAGATGATATAGAAATCACTCAAAAGGATTTATCTGAAATCGGTTGGAATTTAGAACCAACAAACGAAAAATACGGAAATAGTACCGCAAGAAAATCCGTTGAAGGTGCATTGAAAATCACCAAGCGAAAAGAAACGTTTAGCGATATTCAAAAAAGATTTCGCCTGACCGACGAAAGAGTTGACCGAAAAATCAAATCTCTTAGCGGTGAGCGTTGGCGAGCATCTGCCGCCTTGGGTTACGCACTTGAAAAAGAAGTGTTTTTTGCACCATATTGCCCAAGTAATTTTTATTATCAAATGTATAGAACCGGTTCGTTTAAAGTGTTACAAGAATTGGCAGCAAACGGTGGCATTGTTGTTTTACCGGTAGGAACAGATAGCGTCTTAAAACACCTTGTAGACGAATGTATTTATTTGGACGCACCTTTTGTCTTTGATAAAATATAAAAATTTCCAGAATCCAAAAATCGATACCCCTCGCAATACACACCGCCTGAATTTCAGGCGGTTTTTTGTTGCGTTCCAAGTGTGCATTTTGCACATTATCTCACATTTTATGCAAAAAAGAGAGGTTTGCCAACAATGAGCAAACCTCTCAAAAACTCTTTATTTATGCGGTTTTTCGCTTATTTGAAATATCTTGCAAGTAAGCCCTCAAATGCCTTACCGTGACGAGCCTCATCGCGTGCCATTTCGTGAACTGTGTCATGAATTGCATCAAGGCCGAGTTCCTTAGCAAGCTTTGCAAGCTCGGTCTTACCTGCAGTTGCGCCGTTTTCTGCGTCAACCCTGAGCTCTAGGTTTTTCTTTGTAGAATCGGTTACAACCTCACCTAATAATTCAGCAAACTTAGATGCGTGCTCAGCCTCTTCGTAAGCTGCCTTTTCCCAGTAAAGACCAATTTCAGGATAACCCTCTCTGTGAGCAACTCTTGCCATTGCAAGATACATACCTACCTCACAGCATTCGCCCTCAAAGTTAGCGCGAAGCCCCTCGATAATTCTGGGGTCAACGTCTTTTGCAACACCTACAATATGTTCGGCAGCCCAGGTTTTTTCACCCTCTTGAAGTTTAAATCTGGAACCATCAACCTTGCACTGAGGGCAAACAAAACCCTCAGGCATATCGCCTTCGTGAACATAACCGCATACAGGACATACATACTTTTTCATTTTCTTTTCCTCCAAATAATATAAATTTTATTTTTTACAATTTTTACAACAGCCAAATAGTACCAGCTGCTGACCGCTTACCGTACAATCAAGCTGATTCTCAGCAAAAGCGTTTATTTCATCCGCCTTAGATATAAATACGTCTATCACGCTGTGGCAATTTGAGCAGTAAAAATGCGCATGATCGGTAATTCTTGCATCGTAATGCACCGTACCGTCGCCGGTTGTAATAGCAATTATATCCCCGTTCTTTTGCAAATCAGATAAATTGCGGTAAACAGTACCAAGACTGATGTTTGGAATTTGCTTGCGGGCATTTTCATATATCCACGCAGCAGTAGGGTGTGATGTTGTTGACCTTAACAAATTAAGTACAACGTCTCTTCTTGTTGAGTGGCGTTCTATAAAAATTCCTCCTTTGCTTTCCTTAACAGTAATGATTACTGTTATTATTATAACGATACGTTTTTGATTTGTCAAGTATTTTTTTAAAATTTTTCAAAGATTTTTTAGTTGACAAATTTACAGAATTACTACATAATACTATATGTTAAATAAATAACGCATTAACTTCCAAAGAGGTACAAATATGAATGGAAAAGTTATATCAAACTCCTGCATTCGACGTTTGCCCCGTTATTATCGTTTTTTAGGTGAATTAAAATCCAAAGGTGTTTTAAGAATATCATCGGGCGAATTTGCCAAAAAGACCGGTCTTACCGCCTCTCAGATAAGACAGGACTTAAACTGCTTTGGTGATTTTGGTCAGCAAGGCTATGGCTATAACATCGAGCTTTTACACGGTGAAATCGGCAAAATCTTAGGGCTTAGCACACCCAAAAAGGTTATACTTATAGGTGTTGGTAATTTGGGTAAGGCTGTTGCTCAGCACATAAATTTCGAAAGTATGGGTTACCAGCTTGTTGGCATATTCGATAAAAAAGAGTCTTTGGCCGGTCAGATTATAAGAGGTCTTCCGGTGCGCAACGTAAGCGGTCTTGACGAATTCTGCAGAGAAGTAAACCCCACAGTTGCAATTTTATGCATTCCAAAAGATGCGGCCGCCATTACGGTGAACCAACTAACAGGTTTATCGGTAAAGGCATTCTGGAACTTTAGTCATTACGATATTAAGGTGCACAACCCCGACGTTATAGTAGAGAATATGCACTTTGGTGATTCTCTTATGACCCTATCGTACAGACTAAATAATCAGGACTAATAAATTTAATACTTATTACACATAATAACTGCGGTGATTAAATGCTTGAAACTGTTTTAAGAACTGCAGTTATTTATTTTTTTGTAATTTTTGCAATAAGGCTTATGGGCAAGCGTCAGATAAGTGATATGCAGCCCAACGAGCTGGTTATAACCATTTTACTCTCAGAAATCGCGGCCATTCCGCTGCAGGACATCTCTCAGCCCTTTACTAACGGGGTTTTGGCTATTTTTATTCTTGCGGTGCTGGAGGTAATAATGTCGGTACTGGCTTTAAAAAGCCGTAAAATCCGCACCATGCTTAGCGGAAAGCCCATTATTATAATAAATAATTCGGTAATAGACCAAAAGGCCTTAAAAAAAGTGCGAATGAGCGTACACGATTTAACCGAACTGCTTCGCGGCAAAGACGTATTCGATATTTCTCAGGTGGCCTATGCCATTTTAGAGGTTAACGGCGAGCTTAACGTTCTTTTAAAAAAGGAATACGAAAAAGTAACGCTGTCGGATATTAACATAAAAGCAAAAAAGGCCGCCCTTCCCCTAACGGTTGTGTGCGACGGCGCAATTTGCAAGGACTCGTTAGATAATCTTAACCTTAGTGAAGACGACGTACTGAAAATTTTACGTTCTAAGCACAAAAAAATTGAGGACGTATTTTTAATGAGTTTAGACTCCCTTGGCAATTCAACAATTATAGATAAAGAGGGCAGCAAATGAAAAGACTTATAATCGCACTGGTACTGCTCATAATTATAATTGTTATTTTAGTGGTTGGTAATATATGCGTAAACACATCGGCAGAGCAAACAGTAAAAGCGTTGGACCAAACCTACAAAGAGTTCGAAAGCCAAAATTTCGACTCTGCCCTGCTTTATGCCGAAAACTTAGAGCAGTTGTGGGAAAGCCAGACAAATAAGCTGTCAATTTTCGTAAACAACGCCATATTAGAGGATATTGGTGTTTGCATTGCAAAAATAAAGTCCTGCGCAAAATACCGCAACAACGATTTTTACTCAGAGTGTGATACCCTTTACGTTTTGCTCAAAAATATGCAGGATGAAGAAAAATTTCCGTTTTTAGGAGTATTTTAATTATGATTTGCTTTTGTAAAAAAGTATTATGATATAATAAAATGAATCATAAAAAGAGCAAGGAATGAAATTTCCTTGCTCTTTTAAATTATTCCCAAAAACCTAAATTTTCTTTTGGTTTGCCAAAAACCGTTGGGTTTTTGCCCTCAAACAGCTCGTTTGCGTTTTTAACAAAATCGGCGCAGGTTAAATCACGCTCACGTATTATGGTTTTAGGACTCTTAAAGCCTATTTCGTAAAGCCAGGGCCCGTTATACCCAACGTCTTTTAATGCTTTTAAAACCGACTGCCAGTCTATTTTACCTTCACCGGGTAGCCAATGGCGTTCGTTTATAAAATCGTAATCGGAAACGTGGGTGGTAATTATCCTGCTGCCCACATTCTTTATAAACTGCACTATATCTTCATTTAGTAAATGGTTTGTATCAAAGCAAACCCCTATACTGCTATCTACCGAAATCAACTCTAAAATCTCGCTAGATTTATTACCAAGGCAGCTTCTCGGTAAATCCTCAACCGCAAGCACTCCCCCGTTTTGCTTTGCAATTTGTGAAAGTGTGAAAATGCTTTCCTTGGAATATTCAAGCCTTTCTTTGCGCTCGTTATCTTCTATAGGCTCACCGCTCGGATGCAAAACAAACTTGGTTATACCCATTTGCGCCGCCTCAATTATGTATTTTTCGTACCTTTTTACGTTCTGCTTTCTTTGTTCGCAATCGGTTGCGGTAATATCGAACAAATCAAAGGTCCAAAACGGCAAATGATATGACCATAAATTAACGCCGTATTCATTGGCGAGCTTTTTTACGTAATTTGCATCTAAGGAATCTAAAACCTCGTAATCTGCCGAGATTTCCATGGCCTTAATGCCTGCATTTGCATAAAGTTTAAAAAGCTCTTCGTTTATTGTTTTGCTGCAGGTAGATAAACCGACGGTATACATAAAACCACTCCAAATTTTTTAGCCGCCTTAAGACATAAGGCGGCTAATTTTAGTCTTTAAAGGTTATAAAAGAATAGCTTTTTAATATTTCAAAATATTTAACTAATCTTTCATAAAGCGGATGCGCCTTTTCGCCGAATTTTGCCTCCACAGCCTCGCCTATATGGGTTATATCTTTCTCGCCGTCTATCTGTTGCCAGACAAAACTGCCAAATTCATCCAAATGGATATAACTGATTTTCGGCTTTTTAAAAAGCTTTTGGAAAACACGGTTAAAAACGCCCTTATTCTCTATTTCTAAGGTTACCTTTCCGTCATCGGCAACACTAAAACCGATATTAGAGTTTTTGCTCGGTACCTTATCCAAATAATTTTCTTGTTGCTTATTTTTCTTCATTGATCTTATTGCGCTTTTTAAAGAGCGAGAATTTTAAAACTGTTAAAATGATAATTGCAAACAGTACAATACCGCCAATGTCAGATACGTAAGACGGAATACCTAATTTAGCAGATAAATCAAATACCTTATCAACACCGAATACCGCAAGAAGTGCCAGTACAATACCTACTAAGCCTTCGCCTGCTATCATACCCGAGCAGAAAAGTATGCCGTCGTTTACGATAGCCTGCTTTTCTTCTTCATTTCTTCTTAATTTATCGAGTGCGAGTCTTATAAGGCCGCCCACCATTATGCAAGCGTTAAGCTGAACGGGCAGATAAACACCAATAGCAAACGGTAAAACGGGTAGACCTACAATTTCTACAACTACGGCAATAAATACGCCTATAAATACAAGTCCCCAAGGCAAGTTGCCGCCCATAACACCTTCAATTATAAGCTTCATTAAGGTTGCCTGAGGTGCAGCAAGCTGGTCGGAACCAAAGCCCCAAGCTTTATCAAGCAGGAAGAGTGTGCCGCCTATAGCCAACGCCGCCGCAACAACACCTATAACCTCGCCAATTTGTTGCTTTTTAGGTGTAGCGCCTAAAATATAGCCGGTTTTTAGGTCTTGCGAGGTATCACCTGCAATAGCAGATACTATACAAATTATAGAACCGATTGCTATTGCGCTGCTCATACCTGCAGCGCCCGAAGCGCCTGTAAACTTTAAGATTACGGTAGCAATTAAAAGAGTTGCAATTGCCATACCGGAAACGGGGTTATTCGAGCTACCAACAAGGCCAACCATTCTTGAAGAAACGGTCGCAAAGAAGAAGCCGAATATAACGATTATTGCAGCGCCAAGCAAGCTAACAGGAATTGCAGGAACAAGCCATACAACAAAGGTCAAAACTACTATTGCAGCAATAACAACCTTCATATTCATATCTCTTGCAGTACGCTCGTTGCCCGATACGCCTGCGCCCGACATACTTTTAAGTGCGCCGCCAAAAGTTTTAACAATAAGCGGAATAGATTTTATAAGGCTTATAATACCGCCTGCCGCCAATGCGCCCGCACCAATGTAGCGGATATACGAGCTCCAGATAGCGCTTGCGCCACCCTCGGCGTACATAGTACCGATAGCCTCTGTACCCGGGTATAAAACCATATCGGCGCCAAACATAACTATAAGCGGAATTATAACGAGCCAGCTTAAAACACCGCCCGCAAACATAAAGGATGAAATTCTTGCGCCGCAAATATAACCAACGCTCATAACCGCAGGGTAAATTTGTGTGCCTATCTGACCGGCGAATCCCTTAACGCTTACAGAAATTTCACCCGATACAGCCTTTAAACCATCGATAATGAACTTAAACAGTGCTGCAAAGCCCATACCTGCAAAAACGGTAGATGCATTAGCTCCTCCCTTTTCACCTGCGAGTAAAACCTCTGCGCAAGCGGTGCCTTCGGGGTACGGTAAGGTGCCGTGCTCTTTTACTATAAGAGCATTGCGAAGCGGTACCATAAAGAACACGCCAAGCAAACCGCCGATTAAAGCAATAAGTGTAATTTCTATAATACTGGGCTTGTCCATTTTACCTTCTGCTGCCCATAAGAACAATGCAGGAATGGTAAATATAGCGCCCGCTGCAAGTGATTCACCTGCAGATCCAATGGTCTGAACAATATTGCTTTCCAAAATGGAATTTCTGCGCAATAAAATTCTTATAACGCCCATAGCAATAACTGCTGCGGGAATAGATGCAGAAACGGTCATACCAACCCTGAGGCCTAAGTATGCGTTTGCTGCGCCGAATACAACCGACAAAATAACACCCATAATAATTGACGTAACAGTAATTTCGGGGGTTATTTTTTGCGCGGGGACATACGGCTTAAACTCAGTTTTATTATCCATAATATCTCCTTTTTCCATACTGCTTTTTACAGTAATATATTTAATCGTTATTTTAACATATTATATAAAAAAATGCAACAAATATAAAATAAAAAAAGAGCAAATTGTTTAAAAACAATTTGCTCTTTTTATTACTCGGTTACTATTGATTGGGCTAAATTCTTTTTATTGAGTTTTTTCTGATTTGCATAACCGATAAATCCTAAAATTAAAATTGGCGCACCAAACATTATGTATGCAAGGAACAGCAAACTTCCCACACAGTATAATATTGCGGCAACTAAGGCCGACCAGGATTTTTTTATTATTATACCAAGCCAGCCAAACATTGCTCCCAATACGAACATAATTGTGTGTGGAGTAACAAGCGCTGTAGCTATACCACCCGCAATGGCCTCGGTCGAATCATTTGCCGAAGCCATGGCGCCGAAAAAATAACAAATCAGATATACCGCGTAAGCTGTTGAAAGAACGGTTGCGATTATAAGCATTATACTTCTTTTTCTCATAAATTATTCACCTTTTTTAAATACGTATTTTGCGGGACTGCTTGAAAATAAATTAGCATTAATATCTATCTCTACTTCTTCCCAATTGTTAGGTACTTCTAACGCATACCAACCTACCAGTTTCTTTCCCGGTGCAATGCTTCCGTCAAGTGTGCCTTCATCGAAGGCGCAAGCAGCGCTGAGTGAATAGTCGCACTTAACATCGTCAACATAACCCTCAAAAGAAAGCAACGAACTAACCGATTGCTCTTCATCAGAAATGTTTTCAACAGTAAATTTTACACCAACAAAAACATTTCCTTTCTCCGGGGTAAAGAAATCAGTACCGTTGGTTTGTTTAATTTCGGTCGCAGTAAATTTCAAATCATCAAAAACCGCCGACTCGTTTAAGGAATATATATCCTCCTTTGCCTGAGCCGAATTTTTAACCGAAGTTTCGGCGCCACCCTGCACCTTACTTGGAGTATCTTCAATTACAAGACACCCGGAAAGAGTAAGGCACAATGCCACACATAATAAGCTTGCTAAAAGTTTTTTCATAATTTCCTCCTTTAAATTGACATTTAGTAAATGTCATATTTGAGCACATTATAGCATACAATTTAATCGTTGACAAGCACTAAATGTCAAAAAGGAGAATTTTTTATGTTTATAAATAAAAGTGGCGACGGACTAAACAATATCTGTGGCAAAAACATTTCAAAATTAAGAACACAAATGAAAATATCTCAACGAAAGCTTGCTGACCTTATGCAACTGGTCGGAATTGATATTGATAAAAACGCAATACAACGCATAGAATGTGGAAAACGATTTGTTACCGATATTGAAATTGTAGCATTTGTAAAAGTTTTTAATACGTCTTTTGACGCCTTATTAAAAGAATGAGCCGAGTTTCCTCGGCTCATTCTTTTGTTTTTATATTAACTTTTCCAATAAATCGCCTATCACCTGCGCCATAGACACAAATCCCAGGTCGTTCGGATGCACGTCGTCTGCAGTACCTTCGTTTTTTGCATATTGCATTAGTGTAGGACCGTCTATAAAGTAGACGTTTTTATCACCGCTGTCTACGGCATTTTGGTAGGTTGTTTTTATAACCTCTATTCTTGCCTTATGCTCATCATTTAAGCGGTAACGCGGGCGGGACAACATAACTATCGACAAATTCGGGTTTTTAGCCCTTATGGTTTTAAACATTTTTTCGTGAGTGCCCTTTAAATACTCAACCGTAGGCGCGTTATGGTCGTAATCGTAAACGAAAACCGACATATCAAGGCCACTTATGTACTCGGCAATTGCATCCTCGCCTCTGGCACTTCCCGAAAAGCCCAGGTTTATATGGTCAACGTTAAGTCTTCTGGTAATAATGTTAGAATATGCTCTGCCCGGACGAGAGGCGCATCCACCCTGAGTAATAGACGAGCCGTAATAAACAATGGGCTTTATATCTTTGTAGGGCGCGGGCTCCTCTATTTTGGCATTCTCACTTAAGCCCACGTAAAACTCGCTTACGTCACTGTAAAGTGGGAAGTTTATTGTGTACTCATACATACCCTTGTCTTCTAAATCTATAACACTTTCGTATCCGTCGGTAAAATCGTAAGGCGGTACAAAGGTTTTTAAATACTCGTCACCGTCTTTGTTACGGTATAAATCAAACCCAGATGAGCCCGTAAGCGCAAAATGCGGCATTCTGCCTATTGCGGGCATCTTTGCAAAAATGGCGATATACGGACTATTGGTTTTAAAGCGGACTCTGACACCTGCCATAGATGTATGGTGACCCCAAACGCCCTCGTTAGTAGCCTTTGCTACCGATTCGGGAATTCTTCTGAACTTTCCGTCAACATAAAACGCGCCGTAAAGTCCAAAAGGCTTATTTAGTACGCTGTAAAACTTTATATCATCCTTTTGTATTTTGGTTGGTACCTTAAAATTAACATCAATTTCATCATATTTTTTCATAATACTCGCCCCCTATTTTCGAATACTAGTATATCACACACAAACATCCAACACAATACAAAAAGTAAAAAACGCTTCTTTAAAATTAAAGAAGCGTTTTGCGTATTAGTTGATTTTGGGTAAGCTTGCAGCTGCAACAGACTGACCAACGCGACGAGAATTTTCATCGGGAATATGAAGCTCAACTTGTTTTGCAAGCTCGGGGAATTCGGTATCTAAAACCTCCTGCGCACGCTCAAGCAATATAACGCCGCCTTCTCCGGAAGTAACACGGCCCATAATAAGCACGTGTTTAATCTCGTAAAACTCGGCATAGTAAGCTATTGCATAGCCGAAATATGCGCCTATAGTATCGTAAATGGCGGCAGCACGCTCGTCACCGTCTTTCATAAGGCCCTGAACAACCTTAAGCTTTTCTGCGGGAGAAAGGTTTTCGTCAAGCTCGATGTCTGCAAAGGGGGCGAGCTTAATTACGGCATCCTGCGAGAAATACTTAACGCCGCAACCGTAGTCACCCGACCACTCGTCTACCATTGCTTCTTCGCAGAAATCTACGGGAACGAATGCGAGCTCGTTAAGCCAACCGGTAATGTTACCCTGCGGGTCAACGTAACCGCCTGCCTCACTTGTGCCCATAGCGATACCTAAAACCGAGTTATCGTTTAAATCCATAGCGCCTGCAAGTGCAGTTACGTCACCGTCGTTTGCAACCTCAATAGGAATATCCTCGCCTATCTCTTTTGCAACGTCGAGATACATATTTTTAACCTTTTTATCGAAATCTTCATCGCTTACCTTTAAAAATAGCGATGCAACCATTATACGATTGTCAATATAAACGCCGGCACTCGACACGCCTATAGCATCTACTCTTGGCATATGAGATGCGGCAGTTTTCATAGCCTGCTTTATGCCCTCGTAATGATATTCGGGGTCGGAGTTGGTTTTCGGGAACCAAACAACCTCTTCGGAATAAACGCTTTCGCCGTTTATAACAGCGCTTACCTTTCTGTCACTTCCGCCTGCATCAAAACCAATGCGGCATCCGTCTAAATGGCGGCCAATAGGAGCTGCGGCAGATTTATCTTTAGGAGCATTTTCCAAAGAGCAAACCTCTACCTTAAACTCCTGCTCGTATACGCGCTCCATAAACTTAACGTCAAAATCACGCAAACCGCCGTAGGTGTAGGCCTCTTTAATTTTGTTGCCGACAACCTCGCTGCCTGCAATTATAATCTTATAACCGCCTGCAACCCACAAAAGTGACTTTGCAATACGCTCTACAAAGCGGAAATTCTCTTCATCGTGACCTGTATTGTCTTTAAAAATACGGGTCTTATAGGTTGTTGTGTAGCCCTTGTTTCTTTCAATGGCTATAACAATATCCTGACCGTCGGCCTTTGTATCCTCTCGCATTTGCTTGCAAACGAGTGCAAGAGGCTGAAATTTAGGATCCAATTTTGCATTTACCTTAAGCTTCATATTTAGTTACTCCTCCGATAATAGTTTTAACAACCTCAAAGTTTTGGTCGGTTATAAGTATGTCGGCATCCTTGCCAATCTCAAGCGAGCCCTTACGGTCGGCAACGCCTATTGTAGTTGCGGGGTTTAGAGATGCACAGTTTACACATTCGTAAAGCGGTATGTCAGAATTTTTGTAAACATTCCAAACGCCGTGATTTAAATGCAACACGCTGCCTGCAACCGTGCCGTCTTCTAAGCGGCAAACAATATCTCTATAAATAATTTTTGCGCCGCCAAGTGTATACTCGCCAAACGGCAGTCCGCCTGCGGGCAAGCAGTCGGTAATAAAGCAAAGCTTTCTGCCCTTTAGCTTCCAAAGCATATTATAAAGTGTAGCGCTTACGTGGAAGGTATCTACGATAACCTCGGTACTGACGTCACAGTTAAGCGCTGCGCCTACAACACCGGGCGCTCTGTGAGCAAGAGGTGTCATAGCATTAAACAGATGTGTTGCGTGCTTAACACCTGCATTTACACTGTTTACTGCAGTATCATAATCGGAATCGGTATGTCCCATAGAAATAACGACGTCGGTATCGCGTGAAATTTCACGAATTGCGGCAAAATCGTTTTCATCGGTTTCGGGAGCAAGGGTTATGATTTTTATAATATCACTATACTCTTTAACAAACTTGGCGTCGGGCTTTAATATGTATTTAGCGTCTTGTGCGCCCTTTTTCTTCTCACTGATAAACGGACCTTCGGCGTGGCAACCTAAAATCTGACTTCCGTCCCAGGTTTTGCTCTGCTCTTTTAAGCTACGGCAAACCTCTAAAGCCTTTTTTATTACCTTCATATCTACTGTCATAGTAGTCGGCAAATATGCGGTAACACCGTTTGCAAGCAAGCCCTTAGAGATGGTTTTAATGCTTTCTTCCTCGCCGTCGCAAACGTCTTTGCCTAAATATCCGTGAATATGAATATCTATAAGACCCGGCGAAACGTAACCACCGTTAGCATCAATAATCTGAGCATCTGCGGGCACATTTTTGGTAGGAACAACGCCCTCAATAACGTCTGAATAAAGTAAAGCGCAGTTCTCTACAATTTTATCCTTTAAAATGATTTTTCCGTTAACTATAGCCTTCATAACCTAACCTCCAAGATAAAAGTATATAGTTTACAATTTAATTATATCACATTAAAACACAAAATGCACATCAATTTAGACATTTTTTCTTTGAATTTGGACATTTTGTCAACTAAACTTAACAGATTTTGCAAACTTCTCTATATCGCCGGATAAATCTTCGTAATCTTCGCTAAATGTTACAAAGCAAATTATCCAGAAACTCTCATCCGATTTATAATATTTTACAGTTGCAGTCTGCTCTTTAGAATCGTCACCTGTGGCTGTGTACTGCATTGTAGGAATACCGTCAATTTGATAAATTTCGGTGGGGTTATCGTCTAGCATTAAACTTCTGAAATGCTCGGCAAACTCTGAAACGGTAAGCTCTTGCAAATCGGTGTCATCGAATTCTACCTTGCTGCCCATTATGGTAAGCTCCTGATTGCCAACTATAAATTCGTAATCCTCACTGACAAAATCCATACGCAAATATTTGGTTGTAAGCTCCATAGAAACGTCGTCAAACTCAAAGATTTTGGGCTCTTCCCTTTTATCCATATCGGCAACGTCACGTAAAAACGCACAACCGCAAAGAGAGAGCATTAAACAAAACACCAGTAATACCGATAATACTTTTTTCATAAAATCACCTGTTGTTTATCAAACTTTTTCCTTCCCAGTCCGAATCACTTAGAACGCCCATAACGTCGGCAATGGTCGGAGCAATATCTAAAAGCGAAGCGCCTCTTATATTCATACCGGGTACAAAATCAGGACCGTAAAAGAATAGCGGAATAGTCATATCCTCGGGCAAATCTGTGCCGTGATTACGGTCGTGTCCGCCGTGATCCGCCATAATAATAATCGAATATTCGTCTTTGAATTTTTCGATAATTCTTTTTGCGTTACCTATGGCAATATTTATTCTTCTTAAATATTCATCGCTCATCCAACCGTTATCGTGACCGCCCTTTTCATCGGTTTCGACCATATACAAGAATACAAAATCGGGCTTGTGCTGACAAATCAGTTTTTCTGCCTCGTCGGTAAGAACAGTATCTCCGCTTTCTTGCATATAAGCATTAATGTAGGTAGCGAATTTCAACGTGCCTGCAGATGCAATATCCCTTAAGGGTTCCCAGCCGTAAAGCATTGCCGAAACTCCACCTGCCGCCTGAATTTTTTCAAAAATGCCACTTACAGGACGAACCTGAGGCACGTAGGTGTTTGTGAGAATTCCATGTCGCTGCGGTGTAACAGAGTGTGTCATAGAAAAATGACAAGGAAGTGTTACCGCCGGAAAAACAGAGCTTGCATTATAAGTATAACTGCACATTTTCTCAAGCTCTTTAAAATATTCGTTCCCGCAAGCCTTTAAACCGTCGGGCCTCATTCCATCGATAGAAATCAAAATTACTTTTTTGTTCATATAATCATCACCACAAGCAAAAATATATCACATACGCAAGAAACAAAGTTATAAATTTAAGTATTCAA
Organism: Clostridia bacterium; assembly: GCA_017436815.1. Classification (GTDB taxonomy): domain Bacteria; phylum Bacillota; class Clostridia; order Oscillospirales; family Acutalibacteraceae; genus RGIG3013. The sequence goes on along the minus strand of JAFSCI010000051.1, from coordinate 1,810 downwards.
TATTTTCATAACTCTTGGTCTGTTATAACGCTGAATCATAACAAACGTTAAATCGAATAGCGCGGCAAAAGCAGAGGTTAAAACAAAAACAAGCGTTGAGCCAAACCACCTTGAAGCAAAAATCGGCAAAAAGCTTAATACAACAATGATTTCGTGCACCAGCTCGGACTGACACATAGCGCCCGCAATTTCTCCCCAAGAGTGCTTGGTTTTGTCGAAAACGTTTTTATCGTATGTAGGAAAGAATTTTTTCCAGCTTTTCACCCTTAAAACTGTGTACAGCTTTTGCTCAGTCTTGCTGACTTTAAACCATTTTTTGTTATAGTCGACTTTGTTTTTCAGCGCTAAATTCAGTATGCCGCCAACTAAAAGCCGCATCAGAAAATGGTAAGATACAGTCCCTGCCGTAATAGCCCCCGAGAGAACAAATCCAAAAGGTTTTATTTTATAAACAATTGTTAAAACAGCGGTTAACAAAACAGATACACCCGCTATTATCTTCATACCCTTTGCCAAGAAAACATCCCCAAATTTAAAATACCAACAACTATATTTGCCCTACCGTCCCAGACGTTTTGTAAGTTTTGAAAAAATAAAATAAATAAGAAGCTCGGCCAGAAAAAACACAACAATGTTAAGAGCAGGCATAACGTAAGGCGCAACTTCGGCAGATAGCATATTAAACGGATCCCGCACTACGAAAAACCAGTTATACGTAACCGATTGGTTGTTGTATAAAGTATTTCCGAACCACGCCCAAGCGGTCATTAAAAAAATAACTGCAAGGTCTTTGTAGCACTTTTTAAAATCAAATTCCTTGCTCTCGCACACCAAAACCAGCGCGCCGTAAATAACCATTACTCCGTGAAAAACAAGAGTTTGTATAACCCGGTAAGAAAGCGGATGCACTGCATGCCACATAACTCCTGCGGGGTAAATTAAGTAGATTAAGTTCGACAAAAATCCCAGCATTGCAAACTGCAGCTTGAATTTTGCAAAAAAGGAATTGTACCAGCTTAAAAAACAGGTAACGCACATGGCGGTACAAACGTGAAACGGTAACTTTTCAACGTCAATTTTCCCGTATGCAAACGGCATTAAGAAAAAATCTAAAATATATAGGCCAAAAGCCAAATTTATAAAAAAATCAATAACGCGTTTTTTGTTATTGCCCTTCTTGATAACGTATACGCAAGCCAAAACAGCAAGGCAGACAAACGCAAAAATCAAAGCAATATGAAATGCGCTAAAACAGGTAAAAATTATTCCACCTTTTTTATCAGACAAAACCTCACTTAAAAATGCGAACATTCCCCCACCACCTTTAAACACAGTATAGCATAAAAGCGGCGAAGCCGCAATAATTATTCATTATTCATCAGCCGTAGGCGACTTCATTTTTCATTATTCATTTGAAAATCCGTTCTTTATTTAATGAATAATGAATGATGAATATTGAAGAATGAATAATACAAACGAAAATCCGCCCACTTGCGTGAACGGATTTTCGTTTGTCATTCGTGTCCGAAAAAGAACTGGGCGAAAACCGAGGATTTTATAATTCTGTAAATAAATTTCGCAAAGCTCTATCGAGAGAATCTTTCGAAACAGAAACTCCAACATATCCACTTGTATCTAGCGCCTCATTAGCATTAAGAATCGAATCCTTATATTCAGAATATGCTGTCATAACCTGTTTAAGTGCAAATTCATCGGAAACATTCTTCATTTCGTCTTTCGCTTTATCAAATAAATCACGAATCTCTTTATCAAGCTCATTTATCTTTGTAATGTTATCACTATGCGCATT
>JAFSCI010000001.1 GCA_017436815.1 Clostridia bacterium | reverse complement strand
ATTACGGGATGCTCAGGGTTAAGTGCGCGCTTGCGGAAAGCCTCAACAGCGTCCATATCGCACATTTCCTTAAGATCTTCGAAATCCCAAACCTGAATCTTCTGAAGCTCGTGAGAAGTACGGAAACCGTCGAAGAAGTTCAAAAACGGAACACGGCTCTTAATAGATGCTAAGTGAGCAACTGCGCCGATATCCATAACTTCCTGAGTGTTGGTTTCTGCGAGCATTGCGAAACCTGTCTGACGGCAGGCATAAACGTCGGAATGGTCGCCGAAAATGTTAAGTGCGTGCGAAGCTACGCAACGTGCCGAAACGTGAAAAACGCAAGGTAATAATTCACCTGCTATTTTGTACATATTCGGAATCATAAGTAATAAGCCCTGAGAAGCTGTATAGGTGGTGGTTAAAGCACCTGCTGCGAGTGAGCCGTGTACTGTACCCGAAGCACCTGCTTCAGACTGCATCTCAACAACATTTACGGTTGTGCCAAAAATGTTCTTAAGACCGTTAGCCGACCACTGATCTACATAGTCTGCCATAGGGCTGGACGGAGTTATCGGATAAATACCGGCAACTTCTGTAAACGCATAAGACACGTGGGCTGCAGCGTTGTTACCGTCCATAGTTTTCATTTTTCTTGCCATGGATATATTTCCTCCTTCAAAATTATACAACGTTAAAGCTTAGCATTATTGCTAAGGTACTTGCATACATAAGATATAATAACACTTTTTTGTCTTTATGTAAATAGGTAAATTTTATTTTTTCTGGTATTTAGTTAATTTTTTAACAAAATTCAATTAAATTTACAAAATTAAATTAAAGTAAACATTGACAAATGTATATTTTGTATATATTATATATAATGTCGTATTGTACGACAAATATTTTTTAAGGATAGGTGTATAACAAATGTTAGACGACCCCGGGCCCGCGAATATAGTTTTTAAACTTGGGCTATTATTAGTACTTATTTTGGTAAATGCGTTTTTTGCTATGAGTGAGATTGCTATTATCTCGCTTAATGACACAAAAATACGCCGTGATGCCGAAGATGGTGACAAAAAGGCCAAGAAGGTTTTAAAGCTTACCGAGTTTCCTTCTCAGTTTTTATCGACCATACAAATCGGTGTTACGTTAGCAGGCTTTTTAACATCGGCATCAGCTGCCGAAAACTTTTCAGGTCCGCTGGCTGACCTACTGCTCAGGACAATTTGCTCCAGCCTGCCGCAAGGCTTCGTAAAGGGCTTATCTACGGTGCTGGTAACTATTGCGATATCGTTCTTCTCGCTTGTTTTAGGCGAGTTAGCGCCAAAGCGCATAGGTATGCAAAAGAGCGAGAAAATTGCTTTTGCAGTTGTAGACATACTGTTGTTTGTAAAAGCCATTATGCGTCCGTTTATTAAAATTTTAAGCGTTACAACAAACTTAGTTGTCAGAATGTTCGGTCTTGACCCGAACGCCAACGAAGAGGTTGTAACCGAAGAAGAAATTTTAATGATGGTAGATGCAGGTGAAGAAAAGGGCGTTATTGAAGAAAGTCAGAAGGAAATGATAAACAACATTTTCGAGTTTGACGATATTACCGCCTCTGACGTTATGACCCACCGCACCGACATTGAAGCAGTCGAAATTCACGAAAACATAGACACCGTAATAAAAATGGCCATAGAATTCGGTTATTCAAGAATTCCGGTTTACGAGGAAGAGCTTGATGACATAAAGGGTATTCTTTACGTAAAAGACTTACTGAGTTACGTTGGTAAAACAATACCCAAAACCGCAAAGCTTTCTAACCTGATGCGTGAGGCCGAATTTGTTCCCGAATCTAAAAAATGCGGCGAGCTGTTTAACGAAATGAGCGAAAAGCACTTACAGATGGTTTTCGTTTGTGACGAATACGGCGGCATAGCAGGTCTGGTTACAATGGAAGACTTGCTGGAAAGCATAGTTGGTAATATGCAGGACGAGTACGATAACGAGGAAGAAGAAATCTTAGAGTTAGATGACACTACCTGCTCGTTCGACGGCGTTGCCGACATTGAAGAAATTGAAGAAACCTTAGGCATTAAATTCCCCGAGGGCGATTACGACACCATAGGCGGATTTATAATGCAGCAAATAGGCAAAATCCTCTCTGAAGACGAATATGTAAGCGTTGAGTACGAAGGCTACCGCTTTATTGTTGAAGAGGTTGATGAACGCAGAATTGAAAGAGTACGTTCCGAAAAGCTTGAGGTTTCAGAAGACCAAGAAGTCGAAGAATAATTCACAACCCGTATTACCAATTCGGCAATACGGGTTTTTAAATAGGTGAAATATGGAAAACTATCAGATAAAGCTGGACAAAACTATAGCCTCTTTAAAGGAGAGCACCCCCACCCTGCTGCTTCACAGCTGTTGTGCGCCGTGCTCTAGCTACGTGTTGGAATATTTAAGCCGCTATTTTAAAATAACGGTTCTTTACTATAACCCCAACATTACCGAAAGTCAAGAATATTCGCTAAGGGTAAGCGAGCAACAACGGCTTATAAATAAAATGCCGCTTGAAAATAAAGTCACCTTTTTAGAGGGCAAGTACGAGCCGAGCGAATTTTTCGAGATTGCAAAGGGCTTAGAAAAAGAAAAAGAGGGCGGCGCGCGGTGTGAAAAATGCTATAGATTAAGACTCGAATATACCGCAAAAAAGGCAAAGGAATTAAACTTTGATTTCTTTTGCACTACCCTCTCAATCAGCCCCCTGAAAAACGCCGAAAAGCTAAATAAAATAGGCAAAGAGCTTGCCGATAAATACGGCGTAGCGTATTTATTTTCGGACTTTAAAAAGAAAAACGGATATAAGCGCAGTATCGAGTTATCGCGCGAATATTCCCTTTACCGCCAAAACTACTGCGGCTGCGTATATTCAAAAAATCAAGCAAAAAAAGATGTGTGATTTTTACAATCACACATCTTTTTTATTCTTCTTTTTCTTCCTCAGGTTCTTTCTCAGGCAGGTCGGAATATTTTTCCCAGACCTTATCAATGTCTTGCTGAGCTTTATCTTTTACCGAATTTATAAACTCCTTAGACGTTTTCCCCTCAGATATTCCAAAATCGGTCGATAAAATATTTTGCTCTATATACGGGTAGCTAATCTGCCAACTCTGCAAATCCCAACGCAAATCACTAATTGCATCGTTAACAAGCTTTTTACTGTAATATGAATGATTATCCAAAACGTTTTTATTGCGCCAGGACTGCGGCTTATATAAATCAATATACACCTCGCAAGTCCTCTGCAAATCAGACTCTTTTATTGTGGTTGGGAAAATATAAAGCGGAATCACCGTGCTGGTGTGCACGTATCCGTCATCATAGCTTTTGCCCGGATAATAGGCGTAAGAGATACCCTTTTTAAAGCTAAACGGGTCGGATATATGCAGCTTCATTGCGACTCTGCCCTCTTCCCAAAGCTGCTCGGCATTTTCCTTTGGAGCGTAGCCCGAGCTATAAAGCTCTCTGGCAAAATTTGTAAGACTTATAATATTTCTTTCGTTTAAATTAAACTTATACTCGCCCTCGCTGACCTGCACTACCGCGCTCAAATTATGTGACTCGAGCATAATTGGGTTGCCGATATAACCGTAATACTGCACGCCTTCATGCACTCTGGTCATTTGCTTGCAGACCTCTTTAAAGCTTTTTAAGATCCAGTTGTGTCCTGCTATGTAGATGTGAGGATTTGCCACCTCAAACTGTTCAAAAAGCTTTTCGTTAAAGGCAATACCTTTTATTTGTGTTTTGGGGTAATCTATATCGTTTGCCATATAGTAGCGCTTGCCCTTTAAAAGAAGCTTATCGTTAACGTAAGTGTCAGCAAACACCGCCTCGGCATCGGGGTGGTCAAAATAAAAGCAGTCGTCAATGCTTCTGGCGTAGCCGTTTATTGCGGCAGACGGAAAACCCAGATCTGACGGGAGAGATACAATATCGCCAAAATGCTGACCCGCCAAGGTGGTTGCCGCAAAGGTATTATAATATTCGTTTTTATCTTCAATATACTTAAAGGTTATTTTTGTATCGTGCCTTTGCTGTAACCGCTCTATATATTCTTTTTCTGCGTTTGTTTTGGGGCGAGGGTCGTTACCGCTCCAGCCAGTTACTACTACCTCATGCGAATAGACAGGCTCTTTTTTTATGTCTGAGGTAGACGTGCGGTAATGCGATGTTGTCGGCGGCGGAACGTACCACGAGGTAGTTGTAGTCGGCGGTGTATAAGAGGTGGTTGTGGTGATCGGCGGTTTTACGGGGCCTAAGTCGGCAGGGTCGTCTATTAAATACTCATTTACAATAACCTGCTCAGTGCATCCCGAAAAACAGCAAAGCATCATAATTAAAGTTAAGCTAAGTGTAATAAGCTTCTTCACAAAACCACCCCTTTTTATTTTTATTTTAGCAAAATTATATATTTTTGTAAAGAAAAAGAGATGTGTAGGACACATCTCTTTTATATAATACTTTTTAAAACTAAAATTGGTCGCAAAAATTTTTATTTTACGGTAGCTGGGAATATTTTTCCCAAACCGCATCAATCTCCTGCTGAGCCTTATCTTTTACCGAGTTTACAAATATTTCAGGGTCAGCGCCACCGGTAATATTGTACGCAGACCAAAAGATATCCCTGTATATTCCCGGGTAATAGGTGTTAAACGACGTGCCGTTTTTAGCGCGCTCTACGATATCGACCAAAATTTCCAAAGATGCATCGTCGGGAGCATAAGGCTTTAACTGTTCCTTAATGCTTGGGCGCCAGTCGTAATCGCCAAAATAATCTTTAATGATTTCACAAACGCCCTCAAGGTTAGAGCTTTTAACTCTGCTTGGCACTACCACAAGCGGCATAGCGCCGCTTTTATAAACATAATCGCTAGCATTAGGACCTTTTGGTAAATACACAAAGCCCACGTCATCGTCATCATCTATATTATACCAGGCCGACGGCGCCATTGCCACCACTCCGGCATTCCAAAGGTCAAGGGCGTGATTTTTGGGAATATAATTCGAGTCATAAAGGCTTTTTGCAAACCGAATACACTCAATAGCATTCGGGTCGGTTAAATTGAATACGTGTTTGCCGTTTATGGTTCTGTAAATAGACTTTACGTTATTAGAGTCGAACAACATTGTGGGAATAGACTGCAAGCCATAATACTGTACGCCATTCTTTTTGAACGTCATTTCATCACAAAGATATCTGAACCTGTTCCAGTCCCAATCATCTGTTTGCACTAAAAATTTCGGGGTAGAAAAGTTTCTAAGTCTAAAAACGCTCTTTCTGTACTTAATACCATTGCCTGCCAATTGCAACGCATCGGTTTGTAATGCCAAGTAATAACGCTTATCTTTAAGGCGCAACACGTTATTGGTGTATGCTTTTACAAACATATCGTCATCCCAATCAAATTTGCCCTCTAAGCAGTGCGCATAACCTTCAAGAGCGGCATTTGGAAATGCCAGGTCTCCGGGAATCTTTGCAATATCGGCAAACTTAGTGCCTGCCATTGTTTGAACGCAAAAGGTATTGTAGTACTGTGTAGAATCGGCAATGCAGTAATACTCAATTTTACAGTTGTATTTTTTCTCTATTTGTCTTACAAGCTCGGTTTCAAGCTCATAGGTCTTTGTATTTTCTTTAGGCGCTAAGGGTTGACCGTAAGAGGCAATGGTAATAGCAGCGCCCTTAAAATCAATTTTCGACTGTGTTCCTATGTTGACACTATAAACCGGCTCAGAGGTAGTGTTAGTAGTAGAAGAAGTGGTAGTATAATCAATATCATCGGGATTTCTGAACGGTCGGCTTGTGGTTGGCTCTTCGGTGCCGCCCTCTGTTACTGTATCTTTGTTTTTTGAGCCGCCGTCGCCGGAATTTCCCGTAGGCGTATTGTCCGACGGTGATTCTTGGTAGTCAGAACTTAAATTTTCCGATGACGACTCTGAAACGTCGATATCAGATACATCAACTTCTTGTTCTATTGTAATAACCTGTTGTTTGCAACCTGCAAAGCAGCATACAAGTATTGATAGTATTAAGCTTAGTACAATAAATCTTTTCAAAAAAATCGCCACCTTTACTATTTATGTTTTTATTTTACCACAGTGCTACTGTTTTGTAAATAAAAAAGAGGTGCGAAAAACTTTCGCACCTCTTTTAGCTTTCTTTATTTTACTTTTGCTTTATTAAAGCGTTTACCTCGTCGAAGGTTGCGATTATTTCATCATCGGGCTTCTTGGTAAGTAAGCTTACAACTATGATTACTGCAAGACCTAAAATAAATGCGGGCAACAACTCATAGATATCTAATACAGTGCCTGCAAAGATATCTCTTATAACGAACTTCCAGAAGAATACTGTTGCACCGCCGGCCAACATACCCGATATTGCGCCTGCGGCAGTTGTACGCTTCCAGAACAATGCGCAAAGCATTAACGGACCAAATGCAGCGCCAAAGCCTGCCCACGCAAACGATACTATTCTGAATACCGAGCTGTCTTTATCAAGCGCTAAGAATACGGCAACAATAGAAATTACGATAACCGATATTCTTGCAAGCCACATAGATTTTTTCTGTGTAAGTTTAATGCCGAAGGCCTCTTGTGCTAAGTTCTGCGAAACGCTCGATGCAGCTGCAAGAAGCTGAGAGTCGGCAGTAGACATGGTAGATGCCAAAATTCCTGCCAGTATTATACCGCCAACGAATGCGGGAACGAAGCCGTAACGGCTCATAACCTTTGCAATGTCAACAATAATTGTCTCAGCGGCAGAAGCATTTGCGTACTGCGGTAAAACGCCATTTTTCATAAGAGTGTAACCAATAACGCCGATTAAAACCGCAACACCCATAGAAATTACAACCCAAACGCTTGCAACTCTGCGAGAAGTCTTTAGCTTGTTTTCGTCTTCAATAGCCATAAATCTTAAAAGAATATGGGGCATACCGAAGTAACCGAGACCCCAGGCTAAAGTAGATGCAACGGGCAATGCTCCGTAAGAGCCAGTCGATGCAGTTTCTACCGAGTAGCCCTTAAATAAATCCAAATAACCGTTAAGGCTTGTTACGTTCTGGAATACGGTATCAAATCCGCCGGCAAGACCCTCGGTAAAGCCGATAACAACAAACAAAGCAATTGTCATAACAATACTCTGAATAAAGTCGGTTGTAGATGCTGCCAAGAAACCGCCAAGTGTGCAGTAAATAACAATAACTGCGGCGCTAAGCACCATGGCTAAAACATAGTCCATTGAGAAGAAGCCTGCAAACAGCTTACCGCAAGCCGCAAAGCCGGATGCTGTGTAGGGAACAAAGAACACAACTATAATTAAAGCGGCAATTATGGTGAGCAGCTTACTCTTATCACCAAAGCGGCGTGTGAAGAAGTCAGGAATGGTAAAGGCGTCAATTTTGTGACTGTAAACTCTGAGCCTCTTTGCAACTATAAGCCAGTTGATGTATGTACCGATTGCAAGGCCGATAGCGGTCCAGCTTGCCTCTGCCAAGCCGCCCATTAAGGCAACTGCAGGCAGACCCATAAGCAACCAGCCGCTCATATCCGATGCCTCGGCGCTCATAGCGGTAACCAAGGGGCCTAATTTTCTGCCGCCAAGATAAAAGTCACTTGAGGTTTTATTTTTCTTGGACATACTGGCGCCTATTGCTATCATCATAATCATATAGAGGGCCATTGCGATTAAAATAATCCAATCGTTAATAATCAAAATTTTCATCTCCTTAAAATTTTAACAAACTATTAAAAGTATTCTACACTAAATCTTACCATAAATCAAGCATAATTTAATGATTTAAAGCGTTATTTAGGAAATTTAGCACCATCTTTTTGTTTTCGGTCCATTTCGGCGCAATTAAATCGCCCTTTTTGCCGTCGCCGGTTATGCGATGCACTACGACTCGCCTTGGCAAAAGAGCAATACATTTTTTAAGAATATCAGCGTACTCATCAAGCTCTAAGCACCTGAAAGCGCCTTTTTGATATTCCTCTGCCAAATCGGTGCCACGGGTTACGTAGAGCGTATGGAATTTTACCCCGTCTGTGCCCGCCTCTACGGCAAAACGGGTGGTGCCGAGCATATCGGCCTCGGTTTCACCGGGGAGTCCTAAAATTATATGCGTTACAACCTCTATACCCGCGGCCTTTAAGTCGTTTACGGCCTTTTGGTAAACGTCGTTTTTATACCCACGCCTTATGAAATAAGCTGTTTGCTCGTTGGCCGTCTGCAGTCCCAGTTCTACCGTAACGGACTTGATTTTATTTATTTCTTTAAGTAAATCTATTACCTCTTTGCCTAAACAGTCGGATCGGGTGGCTATGCTAATACCTACTATGTAAGCGGGCTGTATGGCTTTCAGGTATTTTTCTCTTAAAATCTCTGTGGGCGCATAGGTGTTTGTAAAAGACTGAAAATAAGCAATATATTTGCCGCTTTTGTTTTTATGCTCTACCCTTTGCTTTGCATTTTCAAGCTGAATTAAAATATCGTTTCCGCTTGCCGCAAACTCGCCCGAGCCATTTTCGCTACAAAAAATGCAGCCTCTCGTTCCCAAAGTGCCGTCACGGTTAGGACAAGAAAAACCCGCATTTATGCTAAGCTTGTACACCTTGCAGCCGTATTTTTGTAAATTGTATTCATTTAAAGACGTATAGCCACTTGGCATAATAACCCTCCCAAAACAACAGTATAAAACTTGCATTTTTGAAAAATTTGTGTTAAATTATAATAAAATAATAAATAAAGGAGTTTTTATAATGGATACGTTAAAAAAGATATTTCCTTTTTCTTTTAAGGAAAAGCCCGACGTTAAAGCGCTGGTAATAAACATCGTAATGTATGTTGTTGCAGCCGCAATTATTGGTGTGTTGCTTGCTATTTTAGGTAAATTACCGCTCGTTGGCCTTATTACATACGTAACAGGCACAGTAGTTGAGCTTTACGTTACTGCAGGTATCGTTTTAACCGTACTTAATTACTGCGGCGTATTAAAATAATTGCTACAAAACTTTTCAGGACTTGAGAGTACTTCTCAAGTCCTTTTGTTTTACTTTCGTTTTTGACTTAGCATCCATTCCAAGAGCTCATCCGACGAATATGCAGCTTCCCAGGCTCCGTGACCCTCGCCGTGCAAAACCTTGATTTTGGCAGTTCCGCCGCCGCTGTTTAGCGCCCGTAACATATTTGTAGATTCATAAAGCGGCACAATATCGTCACAGTCGCCGTGATAGATATATATAGGTATATGTCTTATAACGCAGGCGTGCCAGTAAATACCCGTACCGCAAACGGGAGCCAGTGCTGCAAAGCGGTCGGGAGCGGCCATTGCAAGCATAAATGTGCCCGTACCGCCCATACTGAGTCCCGTTAAGTAAACCCGGTCCTCATCAATAGGCAGAGTTTCCATTATGTAATCTAAAAATCCTAAAAGAGATTCTGTATAGCAACCCCAGTATTTTTCAAACGGGCACTGCGGACCTATAAAAATAAAGGGATATTCCTTGCCGCTCTCACGCACGTGCTTCATATAACCGTTGCGCATTGCAACGTCTAAATCGTCGCCTCTTTCTCCTGCTCCGTGCAAGAAAAAAACAAGCGGATATTTTTTGCTCGGATCGTAATCTTTGGGCAGATACTGAACGTAGTTAAAATTAAAAAATTTATCAGATTTGAAAGTGTGCTTTGTATACATATTATCACCCTTTTTTCGTTTTAGTTAATTTTATATCTGCTGCATGGGAATTGTCAACCCTTTAATGCAGATAATAATTGTAATTGTTTTTTATCTGTTATATAATAGCAATCAGAAAGGCAAGTGTTTAAAGTGCTTATAGATTTTCATACACACTGTTTTCCCGATAAAATTGCTCAAAACGCCATAAGTAAGCTGACCTATGTATCGGGCGGACTAAAAAATCACACAGACGGTACGTTAGCCGGCTTAAAACAGGTAATGGCCGACACGGGCGTAGACAGAGCGGTTGTCTTAAATATTGCAACCAATGCCCACCAGATGCAAAGCGTAAACGATTTTGCGGCAAAAATAAACGAGGACGAAAATATAATCGCCTTTGGCTCGGTTTTCCCGTTTGCAGATAACGCGCTTGAGGAATTAGAGCGTATAAAGCACTTAGGACTAAAGGGTGTAAAGCTCCACCCCGATTACCAGGGCTTTTTTGTAGATGATGAAAAATTAAAGCCGATCTATAAAAAAATATCATCTCTGGGTCTTATAACCGTTTTTCATGCGGGGCTCGACTACGGCTTTCCGCCACCCTATAAAGCAGAGCCGGGCAGTATGCTAAAAGCGTTTTCCTGGTTCGACTCCCCCGTTGTTGCGGCCCATATGGGAGGACTAAACTGCAGCAAAGAGGTTGTCGATAAGCTCTGCGGTACCGATATTTATTTTGATACGGCCTTCTCTTATTCTTCAATGCCAAAGTATTATTTGGAAAAAATAATCGAAAAGCACGGCTGCGATAAAATTCTTTTCGGCACAGACTGCCCCTGGCACACCGCAGATATGGAGCTTAGAATGCTCGACTCGTTAAATTTAAGCGAAAACGAGCTTAAAAAAATCCACTGCGACAACGCTTTAAAGCTGCTGGGTGAAAAATAATATATATTGTAAAAAAATGTTGACAATAATCTATATACTGTGTTAACATAAATTTTGTAAAAATGGAAATTTAAAACTTTTTGGCATGGGCACTTATTAGTTCTTATGCCTTTTGTTTTAAGTATCCAAGGAGGAGAAAAAATATGAAAATTCTTAGCAAGAAAAATCTGCTGATTGTTGCATGTGTTTTTGCGCTGATATGCGTAATGCCGTTAGCCGCATTTGCAACAGACGGCGAGGCTGTAGAAGAAGTCTCAAAGTTTTTTGCAACGTATTGGGCACTCGTTCCGCCTATTGTTGCTATTGTCCTTGCGCTTATAACTAAAGAGGTTTATTCTTCTTTATTTATAGGTATTGTTCTGGGCGGCTTGCTCTCGGCAAACTTTAACCCCGTTAAAGCGCTCGATAACGTAGTTAACGAAGGTTTAATCTCAGCCGTTTCGGGCACAGCCGGTATCTTTATTTTCCTTGTTATTTTAGGTGCAGTCGTTGCCCTTATAAACAAGGCAGGCGGCTCGGCAGCATTCGGCCGTTGGGCGAAGGTACATATAAAATCGAAGGTTGGCGCAGCGCTGGCTACCTTTGCACTTGGCGTTTTAATCTTTATTGACGACTACTTTAACTGCTTAACCGTTGGTAGCGTTATGCGCCCTGTTACCGATAGCCACAAAATCTCACGCGCAAAGTTCGCATTTATTATAGATGCAACTGCAGCTCCTATTTGTATGATAGCTCCCGTTTCATCCTGGGCTGCTGCCGTTTCGGAGTTTACCGAGGGCACAGGCTTCTCGGGTATCGAACTGTTTATTAAGGCTATTCCCTACAACTTCTATTCATTACTTATGATAGTATTTGTAATTGCCTTAACCTTAATGAAGTTTGATTACGGCCCGATGAAATTACACGAGCGCAACGCTGCAAACGGTGACCTGTTCACAAGCGGCGCTGAAGAATTTGCCGACTCTGTAGACGGTGATGATTCTAACCCCAAGGGCAGAGTTATTGACCTTATCTTACCGGTTATAGTTTTAGTTGTTTTATCAGTTTTAGGTCTTCTTTACGTTGGCGGCTTCTTCGCAGGCGACGACTTCGTTACAGCATTCGGTAATACCGATGCAACCGTAGGTCTTCCCTGGGGCGCTTTGGTAGCCTTAATTGTTACAATTATCTACCTTATTGCAAGAAGAGTCGTTACTTTTAAAGAGGCTATGGAATGTATTCCCAAGGGCTTTATTGCAATGGTTCCCGCAATTTTAATCTTAACCTTTGCAACCGCTTTAAAGAATATGACAGGCTTACTCGGCGCTGCAGAATTTGTTGAGGCTCTTATGGACTCGGCCGCTGCAGGTCTTGCAAACTTCCTGCCCGCAATTATCTTCCTTGTAGCTTGCGTACTCGCATTCTCTACAGGTACTTCCTGGGGTACCTTCGGTATACTTATTCCTATAGTTACCGCTATATTCGACCCCTCGAGCGAGTTACTCATAATCGGCGTTTCGGCCTGCCTTGCAGGTGCTGTTTGCGGTGACCACTGCTCGCCGATTTCGGACACAACAATTATGTCCTCTGCAGGTAGCCAGTCTAACCACGTTAACCACGTATCGACCCAGCTGCCTTACGCTATAACAGTTGCTATAACCTCGTTTGTAGTATACGTTCTCGCAGCATTTGTTCAGAGCGCATATATCTTACTCCCCGTTGCTATTGCTCTAATGCTCGGCGTACTCTTTGCTATTAAAGCAATAACAAAGAATAAGTAAAACACCAAACTAAATAAAACTACAACCGCCCGAAGCATAACGCTTCGGGCGGTTTTTTCACTCTTTATATGGTTTTGAATCGTTCGTTAGTCCTAAAATATAATCGGTTGAGGTTTTATAAAATAAAGCAAGTCTTATAAGCACGTCGGTCGGTATGTCACGCAGACCTCTCTCGTACCTACTGTATTGGGGTTGTTTCATATTTAAAAGCTCTGCCACCTGCTCTTGCGACAAATCAGCATCTTCCCTTAAATCCTTAAGTCGTGGATAATAATTGTCCATTTTTTTGCCCTCATTTCATAATGGTTATACTTAGTCGAAACAGTAAAAAATTACTGTTTCGACACCAAATCTTTGATTTGGAAGCAAATTTTCATTGAAAATTTGACTATATCCATTGCAATGAGTGTTGTGCACAAATAAATTTTTGAAAATTTATTTGTGCAAAGCCGATAAAATCGGCCTGTCGAAGCGCTTTAAAGCGTTTCGACAAACTACAGTCATTATAACCATTTGGTATTGACAATGTAGCACAAACAGATTATAATACTATAAAATTATAACCATTTGGTTATGAAATTTTCGGAGGAGATAAAAAATGTTTAAAAAAATAGCATCGTTTTTAATTTTTTTAGTATTGGTAATTGGCTTAATAACAGCATTCACCTCTACTGCCAGTGCAGCAACCGAGACAAGTGGCACAACAGGGGACTGCACCTGGACGCTTGACGGCACAGTCCTCACGATTTCCGGTAATGGTGAAATGGGTGATTATACATGGTGGGGGTACCGACCGTTTGGTAAAGATATAACCAAAGTTGTTATAAGCAATGGTGTAACCCGAATAGGCGCTTATGCGTTTTATGATTGTCCAAATCTCACAGATATTACAATACCGAATAGTATAACAAACATAGGTGATTCTGCATTTTATGGCTGTTCATCTTTAGCAAATATTACAATACCAAATAGTGTAACCAGCATTGGCAGTTCGGCATTTGATAGTTGCCATTCACTCACAAGCATTACGGTTCCAAACGGAGTAACTAGCATAAATGAGCGCACTTTTGAATATTGTACTAATTTAACAAGCGTAATGTTACCGGAAGGTATAACAAGCATAGAACATTCTGCGTTTGGTTTGTGCTACAAACTCACAAACATTAATATACCGAACAGTGTAACAAGCATTAGTAGTTCGGCATTTTCAGCCTGTGAATCACTAACGAATATTACGCTATCTAACAATTTAACAAGCATTGGTCCCGCTGCATTCAATGGTTGCTCTGTATTGACAAGAATCACTATACCCGAAAGTGTAGTAAGTATTGGTAGTTCAGCTTTTGAAGAGTGCTCTGCGCTCACAAGCATTATTATACCAAATGGCATCACCAGCATTAGTGATGAAACATTTCGTAATTGTTCTAATCTAACAAATGTAACATTGCCGGAAAGTATAACAAGCATAGGTGATTCTGCATTTTATGGTTGCAAATCTCTAACAAACATTACAATACCCAGCTCAGTTAAAACAATAAGCGAAAATGCATTCCGTGGTTGCTCAAAGTTAACAAATGTTACGTTTAATGAAGGTTTAGAGTCAATTGGCACCTACGCATTTGGCGGCACAAAGCTCGAAAAAGTAGTATTCCCAAGCACTTTAAAAACCATTGGTGTATCTGCATTTAACGGTGTAAAAACTCTTACAGAAATTGACCTTGCAAATGTACAGTCCATTAAGGGTACTGCTTTTGCAAACTGTACCGCTCTTGGTTCTACGGGTGCGGGCAACAGAGTAGTTATTCCCGCAAGCGTTACAGAGCTGGGAGCCGGCGCATTCCAAAACTGCACGTCTATAAAACGTGTTGACTGGTACCCCGTAAAACTCGCAAGCGGTGCGGCAGGTAATATAAATACACCATCGTTTATGGGTTGCACAGGCATAAACGAGGTAAGAATTTACGAGACTGCCGAGAATATTCCGACCTACGCGTTCTACAAAGCATCTGACGTTGCAAATAACAAGGGTATTACAACCCTTAGATTTATGGCAGGCTCAAAGGCTAAAACAATCGGTGACTATGCATTTTACCAACAGAGAATTGGTAAAATCACGTTCCCGAACACTATCACT
This sequence comes from Clostridia bacterium, assembly GCA_017436815.1. Taxonomy (GTDB): domain Bacteria; phylum Bacillota; class Clostridia; order Oscillospirales; family Acutalibacteraceae; genus RGIG3013. The sequence continues at coordinate 42,280 of JAFSCI010000001.1, read as the reverse complement.
AAAATCGGTGTTGAGTCATTCAGAAACAACAATATGTTAAAGGTACTCACATTCGGTACAGGTGAACAGACTATTGGCCAGTTAGCGTTCTCGTTCTGTAATAACCTGCCTTCCGTAACAATCCCCGGTAACGTTAAGACGGTTTATGCTTACGCATTCCGTGGCTGTTCAAAGCTTGAAACGGTTGTAGTAGAAGAGGGTGTTGATTACATCTCCAGCTATGCATTCGGCTTCACAGCATTAAAGAGCATTACATTACCCGGTTCCATTACCCGAATTAACTCCGGCTTAACATACCCGACCGAAGCTGCAATTTACTATCCATCAGGCAGTTACGTAGACAAATATCTACATTCCTCTGCAGCAAGAATAACTAATGAAACATTAGTACCGATAGCATAAACCTACATTTAAATTTAAAACCACCCATTAGGACAAATGCCCTAATGGGTGGTTTATCGTTTAAGGTACATATGGTTTTACGGGAGGGGACAGAGCCCCTCCCCTACGCATTCAATATAATTTATATATGTTTTATTTAATTCAGTTTTTGTTTAAAAACATCTATAACGTCTAAAAGCGAGTCTACATATGCGCAGCACATATCTTTAACCTCGGCTTTAAACTGTACAATGTCGGGCACGCCTATGCACTGCATACCTGCCGCCTTGCCGGCTCTTATGCCGTTTTCGGAATCCTCTATTACAAAGCAGTCGGCAGGGTTTGCGTCTATTGCCTGAGCGGCTTTAAGAAAAATATCGGGTGCGGGCTTGCTGTTTTCAACAGTCTCGCCGCCAAGAACGGCCAAAAAGTAATCATCAGCCTCTACCACGCCTAAGTGATGCTTTACAACCTGTGTGTTCGAGCCCGAGGCAATGGCCATTTTTATGCCGTTTTGCTTTAAAAACTCCAGCAGTTCTTTTGCGCCCTTTTTGAATTTTACTTCCAGGTGGTCTACAATAAAGGTATGGGCATCGGTTTTAAACTTTAAAATATCAAGCTCTTTAAAATTTTCTACCAAATATGCCGTCCAGTCGGGCTCTCCCATTCCGCAAACGTTTGGAATATGTGCGCCCAGGTTTTCTATGCCCTGTTTTTCACCCGCATAGTCCCAGGCGTCAATAAAAATGCGCTGGGTATCTAAAAGAGTGCCGTCCATATCGAAAATTACATTGAACATTTATATCTCCTTTGATTTTGCCTCTAAAATTTCAAAAACTTCGGTTACCAGGAACAGTTCTTTTTCTTTGCTCTGGGCAAGCCACTGTTTTGAGTATTCAGATAAAAACTCACTTGTACTCGTAATACGCTCAATATTATACCCTGCAATGCGCGCTGTGATTTCTGCAATAACCAGAACCGCCTTGGCAGACAGAGCCATACAAGACAAAAATTCGTTTTTCGGTAGCGCGTTTATTTTGGACATTATATCTTTATATTCGTTTTGAATATCCTTTACATCTTGCTCGGAAAGTTTAATCTCAGGCTTGTCACCGTACTGAAAAGCCACCTTAACCGCAACAAAATCGCGCCACTCGAGCTTTGAGTGGTAGAGGCTGAGCTGCTTTAAAATGGCCACTGCGCCGTCTTGTTTGTATAATAAGTGGTCAACGGCGGCAAAGTAAGTATTATTAAGCTCGGTGCTATGCTCCCAGGATTTTGCGGCGCCAAGCACCATACCGTAAAGTGCGAGCTGAACAGGTGCGGGATGACCAAAATCGCCCCAGTTGGTATTAAGCATACCAAAAGCGCCGTGGTTATAGGCATAGTTTGCCATATTTGAAATATTCTGCTCTTCCCACTCTACCCTCTCGCAGAAGCGGTACCAGGACCAAGTGCCCGGGCAGACAATTTGAGTGCGACCTAAATTTTTGAACTTAATGATTTTTTGTTCATTGGGTTCGGGCTCGTACTCCCAGTTTAAAAAGTAAATGTCATCATCTATTTGCTCAATAAGCTCGGGGTATTCGAGCAAAATATCGGCCCACATCATAACCTTTTTGCCCTTTTGCTTTACGTGGGCAATAATTTGCTTTACAAACTGGATATAAAGCGTTTTGGAATCGGTCTTGCCCTTGTAGTTTTTAAGGTCAAAGGTTTCATCGCAGCAAATGTTAAAATACTCCGACGAAAAGCAAGGGGCATACTGGTCTATTAAGCTTTTAACAAGCTGTATACTCTGCGGCTTTTCGGGGTTTATTGTGTGGTGCATCATACGGGCGAAGAGGTAGTTTTTGAAGTTTTTCTGCAAAACCCGCAAATCCTTAAACGGCTCTTGCTCCAATATTTCGTACATATGGCCAAAGGTAGAAAGAGACGGAATAAAATCTATAAAATTTTGCTTTGCATATAAATCTATCTGACTAAGTTCCTCTTTGGTTAAATAGCCTGTAGTTTTATTCAGCTCTTGAAGCTCTTTGAACTCGTAAACGTGCTCTACGTAAAGCTGCAAGGAATTAAGCTTATAATAAGCCATAGTATCTATCAGCTTTTTGGCGGTATTAAGGTTCAAAATTCGGCCTCTTGTTGCATCGTGATAAAAGCCGCGGTATTTTAAATCGGGCCAGTCTTTTATGTAAAGGCAGGGAATTTTACTGTGGGTAAAAATCTGGCGCAGGGTCTGAATTGCATAAAACGCAGCGACAACGCAAGCGGCATTAACCGAAATTAAATCTTCCTTTATTGTAATTTCGTAAAGCTCGCTGTCTTGGTTTTGAATATTAAATTCTACCTGTACACCGTCAGCGCTTTGAGGTAGATTTTTTGCGGCAATATTCAGGCGCTCGTCTTTAAAATCAGTGCTGATAAAAACGGTATTTTCAGATAAAAAACCGTCGTTTATTTTTAAGGTTTTTACTTTGGGTATTAAATGCAGCATTTCAAACACCTCTTACATTTTTCTTTTTTCATTTTACAATATTAAACATAAAAAAACAACCACAAAAGTGGTTGTTTTTATTGTTATTATTTGCTAAGGGTAACGAGAGCCTGACCCGTTACGCCTTAAAATCAATAATTTTTCACCTTGTCTTGCCTCATCACTTGTAATACGCCAGTATTACTGCGTTCTTCGTCTTCGCCCTTTTAAAAAATTCTTTGATTTTAAGGTCGAAGAGTTTATCTCGCACGCATTTTTTCGAAAGGCGTAGCGTGAAATTTGTAGTAAGGCTGTCGCCTTACAAGAATAAACGCAAGTAAGGAGGAAAAAGGCGGCGAGAGAAACCGCAATGGGTTAGGATCTCGTTACCCAAATTTCTGAATTTCGAGTGCCGTTTTGGTTGCGGCGAAAACCTCTTGTTGAGTAAGTATTGTGTTTTCGTCACCGTTTACGTATTTATAAAAATCATCAAGATAATTATTTGTATCGGCATCCTCTAAAATATGTTGAGTTTCGTCGCCCTTAAGGTAATAGGTAGCCTTTCCGCCGCCGAGAGAAAAATCTAAAACGCCCTTTGTTCCGAAAATCTGGAAGCGCCAGTAGTTTTCGTATTTAAACTCTACGCCGTCGGGTATTGCATAAGAAACGTCACCTATAATGCCCGCTCCGTTAGAGGCCGTAAGCATAAGCTGTCCGCTGTCTTTAAAGTTCTTTTGTTCGTCTGCATAGGCATTCCAGCATCTTGCGGCATTAAGAGTTTCAATCTCTAAACCGAAAGCAAACGAAAGAATGTCAATAGCGTGAATTGCAATATCGTTTATAACGCCGCCGTGAAGACCTTTTTCAAAATACCACATTGGTCTTCTGCCGTATTGAAGCGGATGGTGACCAGAGAAAATAACGTTGTTAATCTGACCCAAAGCGCCGCTATCGTAAAGCTTTTTTGCTGCCAGAATTTTGGGTTCATCAAAGCGCATGGTAAACATACAGCTTACCTTTTTGCCGCTTTTTTCAGCCGTCTTTTCGATTTGTTTAAGCTCGCTGAGTGTAGTACAAAGCGGCTTGTCGGCAATTACGTGCTTGCCGGCATTTAAGGCCTTTATTGCCATTTTTCCGCGCTCGCCGAATGCTCCGCCTAAGGCTACGGCTTCTACGTTTTTATCATTCAGCAGTTCATCGAAGCTTTTATAATTGCACTCTACTCCGTTTTTGTTGGCAAGAGCAACGTATTCGGCGCTGTCCTCAAACGCACCAACAACCTCGAAATTTTCATTTTGCAATGCTAAATTATATAAAACAAAAATGTGGGAATGCTTTAAACCTGCAAATGCTATATTCATTAAATGCTCACTTCTTTTCCGTTTACAATTATATTTTTAATATTTATGTCGTTATCGAAAATAACTATGTCGGCATCGTAACCGACCGCTATTTCACCCTTATTTTTAAGTCCCATTACTTTGGCAGGGTTTTTGGTTATCATTTTTATTGCGGTGTAAAGAGGTAGTTTTACGTCGTTTACACAAAAACGCACCAGTCTGTTAGTGGTGGCAATACTGCCCGCAAAGGCGCTTTCGTCAAGTAATCTTGCAACGCCGTCTTTTACCTTGCAGGGTACTCCGCCAACTGTGGCGAACTCATTATCAGAACCCGCAAGCTGTATGGCATCGGTAACAAGACAAATGTTGTCCTCGCCCTTGATTTTATGTATAAGACTAAACAGCTCTTTCGGAATGTGGCAGCCGTCGGCAATAACCTCTACCGCCATATCGTCCATAAGATAGCCTGCCTCTATAACGCCAAGACGTCTGAAGCCTTTATCACGGGTAATGGTCGACGTGCAGGAATAAAAATGGGTTATCAGCTTGCAGCCCATATTATGAACCTTTTCAACGTCGGAGTAAAGCGCATCGGTATGCGCGACAGATGCTACCACTCCTGCGTTATTTAAAGCATCCATAAACTGCTCTGTGCCCTCTAGCTCGGGCGCAAAGCTCCAACGCTTTATAACAGATGGATATTTGCCCAAAAGATAATTATAATCTTCCGCTTTTGGAGGCGTTATAATTGCCGGATCCTGCGCACCTGCTTGTTTAGGTGAAAAATACGGACCCTCCAGATGTGCGCCCATAACGTTAGCGGATGTTTTTTGATTTTTAATTATATTTTCTATTACACCCAGCGCGCTATCCATAGTATTGAGCGGTACCGACGTAATTGTGGGGTAAATGGTGGTTGTGCCGTGCTTTAGGTGATAATTTACGGCGTTTATGGCCGACTGCTCGTTATCAGCCGAAAAATCGTAATCAACCGCACCGTGCACGTGCAAATCAATAAATCCGGGTGATATAAAATTACCACCCGCATCTATTTGTTTATCGAACCCACGTTCTTCACTAGTAATGGCGGTTATAATACCGTTTTCGCAATAAATATCCTTACCGTCTATGTAGCCGCTTGGTGTAACAATTCGGCCACCTGTAATTTTAAGTATCACAGCAAATCTCTCCCGCTGTCTTTATCACAATACATAATAGCGCTGTTATGCTTGCGCATAATAGTTGCAGGAACCTTTTCGGAAATTTCTTCGTTAACGGTTGCTGCTACCGCCCAGGCCTTTGTAGGCGCAGGCACTGTGCAAACCATATGCTGTGCGCTGACTAAAGTGGGTATTGTGAGTGTTAAAGCATATTTGGGAACGTCGTTTATAGTCTTAAAGCAACCGTCGTTAACCTGTTGCTGACGGCAAACGTCGTCAAGCTCTACCGCTTTTACTGCCGCTTTGTCGTTAAAGTCGGCAACGTGGGGGTCGTTAAATGCAATATGACCGTTCTCGCCAATGCCAAGTAAAACTATGTCTACGGGGTTTGCCTTTAAAAGTGCAGAATAACGTGCGCACTCGGCATCGATATCCTTAGCCTCGCAGTCGATATAATTTACGCTCTTAAACGGTAAAAATTTAAAAATGTGCTCTCTTAAGAAATTACCGAAGCCCTGAGGTGCATCCTTGCTTAAACCTATGTACTCGTCCATATGGAAAGCGTTTACTCTGCTCCAGTCAATGCCCTCGGCCTTAATTAAGCTTTCTAAAGTTTCGTTCTGAGAAGGAGCTGCGGCAAAAATTACGTTTACCTCTTGCTTTTTTGCAAGATACTCCTTTATAAGCTCAGCTGCTTTTGCGCCTGCAGCAGCGCCCATCTCGGCTCTGGTATCAAAAATATTTACTACTAATTTATCTTTAGTTATGGTTTTCATAAAATCTCCTTATATTTTGTTCAAATACTCGTTAATTCGTTAAAACTTTGCCTCGATTTTTACTTCTTCGCCTGTTTCGTACGCCTTCTTGACAGCATTAAGATAAAATACAGGGAATGCTAACTCTTCGTAGGTGTTGCCCATATGGCCTGTGCGAACCATCTGTACGAATTCTTCAATCTCTCTGTCGCCTGCATTATCGAGCGATACGGCAGATGCAACAAGCTCCTTTGTGGTGTACACGCTGAGAGCATAGTTCCAACCGTTTTCGGTAAACTGGTTGGACACGCTGAAGTTTTCATAATTTACAGTAGCGCATACGCCGCCCTTGCTTAATTTTGCGGTAACGCTTAACGGATTATAACCGAAGGACTCTAAGGTCATTTCTGCAAGGTGAGATGCATAGAAGAAAAATCCGCTATACTCGCTCTTTAATATTACGGGCGCACAAATCGAGCCGCCTAAAATTTCTCTCTCGCCCTTTTCACGCGCTGCCTTTGCATCCATAACGTTGTCGGTAAACTTAAGCATAGAGCCGCCGCAAAGAGGCACGCCCTTCTCTTTTGCAAGATTTATAAGAGCAACTGCTTCATCGGGGTTGGTGGTAAAGGGTTTGTCGATAAATGCGGGAATACCTGCCTCGATAAACGGCTTTGCAAATTCGTAGTGGAATTTGCCGTCTCTGGCGCAAACGATAACTGCATCTACGTTAGCTACCATTTCTTCTAAATTCTCTGCAACCTTGTCGGCGCCAAACTCTTTGACCAGACGCTCGTTTTCTTCGGGATAATGGCCGTAAACAAGAGTAACGCGAAAATCGGGATATTTATAATTGCCGTTTTCGTCTGCCTTATTAAAAGCGGTTGTAAAGCCATGTGCGTGGCTGTTTTCGGTGCCAACAATACCAATTCTGAACTGTTTCATAAATTATATCTCCTTATAAATTTCTTCTATGAGTTTAACTGCTCTGAGTCCCTCGTTGCAGTCTATAAGCAGTTCTTCCTTGCCCATAACTGCATTTACGAGATTATTTATCTGCATAGCATGTAGTCTATGGCTCATAGCCGACGGGTCAGACGCGGTGCTTACCTGTGTTTGCTCTCCGCCATCTATAATAGTTTCGCCTCTTACAACAAGCTTTTCAAACTTGTCTTCCTTTAAAACAGCGCATCCGTTTGAGCCTAAAATTTCAATTTTACGGTCAAAGCCCGGATTTACGCAGGTAGATGCCTCTATAACACCAACTGCGCCGCTCTCGAACTCTAACATAGCAACCGCAAGGTCTTCGACCTCTATATTATGAAGATGTGTTTTGGTTTTGGCCTTTAAAAGCTTGGCATCGCCAACAAGATAAAGCAAAGCGTCTACGCCGTGAATACCCTGATTCATTAAAGCGCCGCCGCCGTCGAACTTCTTTGTGCCCTTCCAGCCGCCGTTTGCGTAATAAGACGGGTCACGCCAGTACTTCATATAAAGGTCGCAAAAAGCAATTTTGCCAAAAGCATCTTCGGCTATTAACTGCTTTAATTTTTGCATATCCTCCGAAAAACGCAGCTGACAAATAACGGTCAGCAGTTTTCCGCTTGTTTTGCACTCGGCAATTATGCGGTTGGCATCTTCTACAGTTATGGCCATTGGCTTTTCCAAAACAACGTGCTTGTTGGCTCTTAAAGCATCAATAGCATTCTGAGCGTGGAAAAAGCTCGGCGTACAGATACAAACTGCATCTATCTGACTATCTGCGAGCATATCCTCATAGGTTTTATATGCATTTATTGAATATTTTTCAGCAAAGCTCTGTGCTCTGCCGAAATCATTATCGGCAACGCCGAAAAGCTCGGCGTTTTCTAACGATTTTATTGCTTCGGCGTGGAAATTAGCTATCATTCCGCAGCCTAAAATACCGAATTTTAATTTATTAGTCATAATGGCTCCTTTTCTTTATACGTTGGTTGTACCGTACCATCTGCCGCCCTGAGATTTGTCGGTATCGGACTCTAAGAGCTGCTCGTGGTTAAGTATTACCTTACGGAATATAGATGCATATTTTTCAATCCATTCCTTATCGTAATGGATAAACCAAGGTACAGAGAAACAAGAAATGCTTTCACTTGGCTTGCACTTGTCGTCATCTTCTCTTACGTCGCGGTCGTTATAAGCAATTCTTGTGGGCTTGCCGCTACCGGTAAGGTCGAAGGTCTTAAAGAACTTATGGGTATGCAAGCAGAAGTTTGCGCCCTCCCAGCTTAATTTATAGCCCTCGGCTCTTAATGCCTCGCAGAACTTTTTAACCGATAAGCCGTGAAGCTCCTCGGACTTGTAAATTCCGTGCGGAGAATAGAAGCCTGCCATATTAGAGCCTGTAGACTCATCAACTCTTATGGGGCGAATACCGGGCAGGTCTTCTACTAAATCCCAGAAGTAGTTCATAGCCTTTCTGATTTCTGCGCAGCGCTCATCGTAATATTTAAGCTGAACTCTGGCTATACCCGAGCAAAGCTGATTTGCTCTGCCCTTAATTCCGCCTAAAGCTATGTGGTAATAGCCCTTTAGCTCGTCGCTTTCCTTTATGTAGTTTTCGTTGTTGCGCTCGTAATGACCAAATGCCATTGCGCGCTCGTAAACGTGGCGGTCATCGGTAACCAAAATACCAAGCTCGCCTGCGGCAAAGGACTTACCGCTCATAAGACTCATTGCGCCAACGTCACCGAATGTACCGAGGCGCTTGCCCTTATACATACCGCCCTGAGCGTGAGAAACGTCTTCGATAACCTTTAAATTATGCTTTTTGGCAATTGCCATTATAGCATCCATATCGGCAGGATATGCAAGATAGTGAACAACCATTATTGCCTTGGTTTTGGGTGTGATGCAACGTTCAAGGTCGGTAGGGTCTAAGGAAAGATTTTCGTTGATATTACAGAAAACTGCCGATGCGCCGAAGTTTATTGCCTGCGAAACGCTACCCCAATAGGTTTTTGTAGGACAAATAATTTCATCACCCTGGCTGAGCCCTATTGCAAACATAGCAGCCGAAAGCGAGGCTGTACCGTTACAATATGCGATAGCATACTTAGAGCCGATCCAGGCAGCGTATTCCTCCTGGAATTTTTCGGTAATATCGGTTGCAGAAAATCTGTTGTTTCTGACAACGTCTATAGCAACCTCTTCTTCCTCTTTACCCATAATCGGCCATTTGAAAAGGTGATCGTATTTTTCTTTGGTTAAGGTATCGTCTATGACGGGCGTACCGCCAAGTAGAGCTAATTTTTCCATAATTATTCTCCTACGAATATTTTTATGTAATTACTTTTTGTTTGCATTAAAGTATGCGGCAACCTTTTTGATTGCTTTAATAGTATCTTCCAAATCCTGTTCGGTATAGAACTCGTTTACAGTAAGCTTTACGCAGGTATCAATAACGTGCTCTGCGATCGGGCAGTCGCCGTCTTTGTACTCTATAGCCTCACCGTGAACGCCATCGAGCGGGTACTGTGTAGCACCGGGATAGATGGTCTTGTTTTTGAACATATCGTACTGATATACGCAAGACGGAATGTAACCGTTGAATGCTATAATGCCTTCTGCAGTAAGCGCCTCAACAAACTCTTTACGGGTTGTGCCGAGCTCTGCTTCGTCTACCGTGAACATATAGAACCAGTAAGAGCACTCTGCGCAGTCGTAAATCTTCTGAGGAATAATTCCGGGAATGCCGTGTAGCGCTGCGTGTAATTTATCACCGTAAGCCTTACGCTTTGCGCAGATTTCTTCTACTCTGTCTAACTGAGCAATAGCCACTGCAGCAGTAAGCTCGTTCATACGGTAGTTGGGTGCAAGGTAAGGTACGTTTTTAACAACCTCGGTACCTAAGCGGTTAAAGTTTTTATCGGCAAACATTAATGCTCTGTGATAAAGGTCCTGATTGTTGGTGATAATCATACCGCCGTCGCCTGCGGAAATGTGCTTAAAGTCATTAAGGCTGAAGCAACCGATATCGCCCCAGGTACCTGCGTATTTGCCCTGGTACTTACAGCAGTAAGACTGTGCGCAGTCCTCAATAACGTATACGTTGTGCTTTTTAGCAATACGGCAGATTTCATCCATCTCGGCCGGATTACCCGATAAATGAACTACCACAATAGCCTTTGTTCTGGGAGTGATTTTCGATTCAATAGACTTTGCATCCATATTGTAGGTATTGGGGTCTAAGTCTGCAAATACGGGAATTGCATTCTGGTAAAGAATACCTATAAGACTGCCCATATCGGTTATAGGAGATGTAATAACCTCATCACCCGGGCCTACGCCGATAGCGCCTAATGCTACGTGAATAGATGCAGTACCCGAGGAAGTTGCAACGCAGTAATCTGCTCCGTACATATCGGCAAATTTCTTTGTAAAGCGCTTTGTCATATTACCGAACCAGTAAAATAATGTGTTCTGGTTTAGCGCTTCCTCTAAATTTGCAAGCTCCTCCTTGCCAAAACGTTTGCCTGTGCCGTAGGGTGTAGTTTTTGTTTTTTCTCCGCCAAAGATTGCTAATTTTTCCATAATAATTTCTCCTTTAAATAATTGAAATGTATTGTTTTACCACAAATGAAGTTGCGGGAAGCATTCTAATTTTTCTTCTGTTTTTTCAACAGTTCTGCCATGCCTTGTGCAATTGGGACAATTTTCCATTGCGGCATCAGCATAATCGTTACGAGTGTATGTAACCGAAATTTTTGCGGGGAAGGTTTCTTTGTAGGGCGCAAAGTTCTTTGCGTTTTCAACACCGTTCTTTACGGCCTCGAAAATTAACTTTTGTGCAGTATCGTGATCCAAACACTCAGCATTGTTTCTGCCCTTTGCCTTTTTAACTGCGGCGCAGTAAACGTTTGGCACCAAGGTTTTGGCCTCTGCGCAAGCGGCTTCATCGCCCGTTACTGCTACGAGCGGAACTCCGAACGCGCCCGCCATTATAGCATCCTGACCAATCTCACCGTAACATTTTCCGTTAACCTTGTATTCATACCAGGTAATAGAATTCTGGGTGTGATCCAAAAATGCGTTCTCGGTACCGGCCATAGCGTGTGCACCTAACAAAACAAGAGCATCGAACCGACCCCAACCCATTGGTCTGAATTCTTCAATGTTTAACTTAACCGCTCTTTTATCGAGCTTATTGGGGTCTAAATTTTCGCCTCTGAAATGACCGTCTATTACAGTTACGGTATCGGCACCGCCCGCAAAGGCGGCATCTACTGCGGTGTTAAGATCTACCGCCAAACGCTCGCACGCAAAGTCGTAACCGGGGTGATTATCTTCAGGCTCGGGGCGCATCATACTGATATTGTCTGCAAGAGATACACCCTCCAGGTCGGCTAAAATAAATACGTTCATTTATTTTTCCTCCAGCTTTAAAAGCCTTATAGCGTTTTCTCTTACTATCTTGCGGTAGATGTCTACGGGGAGCTTTTCTTCCTCAACCATTTTGTTTAACCAGTCGTTAAACATAAACGGATGTGTGTTTGAAACGTCGCAAATATCACAGCCGTAAAGAATGCGGTCCCTAAATTCTGCGAAAAACTTCATTGCGAACTCTTCGTCACGCATCATAGCGTTTGCGCCGCTGCCCGCAGATAAGTCGCAGTAAAGATTCGGGTACTTGCACATAAGCTCTACTACCCTGCCCTCTGTAACCTTGCCTTTCGGGAAATCGTTACGCTTATCTTCGGTTAAATCGGCCGAAATTTCTGCCCAGAACGGTTGTGAGTGACCTATAAGCTTGAGGTTCGGATGCTTTTTAAGCATTTTTTCAATTCTCGGTAGTCCTAAATCGTCCACTATGCCGTAGCCGCCGCCAAACTTGGGGGTAATATGTATAAGCACCGGCATATCGAGCTCCTCACAGCAACCGAAAAGATTATCGAGCTTGGGGTCATCGGCATAAATCTGAGCCGTTACCTCGCCAACACCGAGCGCGCCTAACTTTTTGTAGTGAACAAGCAGCTGCTTTAAATCTGCATTAGGCTCGTTGGTTAAGGCTCTTGGGTCTACGTTGCAAAACCACAAAAATCTGTCGGGGTAAAGGGTTGTTATGTATTTGCAGTTTTCGCTCGTCATAGGTGACACAAAGGCTTCGGGTGACGAAACGGGAAGCAAAACACCCTTTTCAATATTCAGCTTATCGTAAAAAGCAATGGTTTCTTCGCCCGAGCAAAATCTGCCGACCCACTCTTTACTGGGTAGATACTGCGGGAAGGCCGTGCCGTGCGCATGAATATCAATTTTTTTAATGTTTTTAATATTTTCCATTAAAACACCACCGATATTTTTCTATAGTAACATTATCTTATAAAACGCAAGAATAATCAATGCACTAGGTTGATTAAAAGTTGCACTGTGTTGCTCTTTTTTGCCGAAATATCGAATTTTATGGTCAATTTATTGTCAATTTTTTAACAGATTTTATGAAATAAGTAAGCAGCCCCGAGCTTATTGCTCGGGGCTGCTTACTTGTAAAAAAGTATGGAAAAAGAGAATTGGTACATTAAATGTCAAGCTTTAAAATGCGAATCGCATTTTCTCTGACAATCTTGTTATAGTTTTCTATGCTGATTTTACCCTCGTCAACCATACGGTTAAGCCAGGCATCGAATTTATAATGTAAATCGTTTGTCTTTGCGCAGATATCACAGCCGTACATAAGTCTGTCGGAAAACTCCTCAATAAACTTTATAGCGTATTCTTCATCACGCATTAAGGCGTTAGAGCCGCTTCCTGCAGATAAATCGCCGTATAAATTGGGGTATTTGCGCATAAGTTCGGCTATTCTGCCTTCCTCAACCTTGGTTGTGGGACAATGATTATTGCGGTTTTCCTCGGTTACATCGGTGCCCATTTCCATCCAGAAGGGCTGCGAGTGACCTATAAGCTTTAGGTTCGGATAATCCTGTAATAACTTTTCAATTTTCGGAAGATGTAAATCGTCAATAATGCCGTAGCAGCCGCCCTCTTTAAAACCAATGTGAATGGTTACGGGCATATCAAGCTCGGCGCAAGCGGCAAAGAGCTTTTGTACTCTGGGGTCGTCTACGTGCATATTAGAGGTAAGTTCACCAACGCCCTTTGCGCCTAAGTTTTTATAATGCTGAAGCATTACTTTAAAATCGGAGGTTTCGGCATTGTTCATAAAACGAGGGTCTATGTTGCAAAACCAAGCGAATTTATCGGGGTATTTGTCGGCAACAATCTTTGCATCTTCACAAGGCATAGGATGCAATTGTCCCTCGGGAGCAACAATAGGAAGCAAAACGCCATAATCGATGTCTATTTTATCCCAGTACTCCATATGCTCCTCGGCGGTTAACATTCTTCCGCCCCATTTGCAGTCCGGCACAAGCTCGGGGTGTAAGACAATATGCATATGTACGTCAATTCTTTTTGCTTTTTGCATAAAAATCACCTTAAATTCCTAATTTGTCACATACTGCTTCAAACAGTACGTTGTTTCCGTTTTGGTTTAAATGAATATTATCAAAGCGCCATTCTGACGGATTCTCGGTTTCAAACAAGTCGCAAACCGCTAAAATATCAATATCGTAATTTATATCGCCGTCTAAATCGGGGTGCTTATACCAAGCCTTGCCTAAATTAGCTATCACGTCACGAATAACCGTGTTATAAACGTTGGCGGTATCTATAGACGAATATATGCCCGAATCCATATGAGGTTTAGAACCAAAATGTGAATGGGGCGGCAGTAAAAACAGTATTTTGCAGTCTTTGTTTACCTTGAAAATTTTGGCGAAAAGCTCTAATAAATCTTTTCGCATAACCTCGGGAGCCACGTGACCTCGGTCATTTGCGGAAAGGATAATTAACAAAAAATCGGGCGCAAAGCGACCAATACGCTCATCAAAATTATCTATAAAAAATCTTGTGGTCTGGCTTCCTCTTCCGGTAAGATTTATATCGATATATTTTGCACCAACCGCGCCTACGGTAATTTTGGGATTTTCGCCCTTTATATTGCGAAGCTCAATCTTGTGCCTGCTAACATCTTCATTACATCTTGCCTTAACGGGTAAAATGGCGTAGCCCTTAAAAAACTCGGCATCGCCCTTGGTGTCAATATTTTCAGCCGCAAGCTCGCCGTCTACAAATAAATCGAAGGTGCAATAATTTGCGGGTCGGGTCTGAAAATAAAAAGCCAAAGTGTCAGACTTTATATTAACCTCAAACGATACGTCGTCTTTTGCAGATACAGTATAGCACTTACCGTCAAATGCTGCGGCGTATTTGTCGGCATCGGGGTCATCTACACCCACTGCGCCGCTTTGATTAAACGAAATATCACTGCCGAAAATAATCTGAGAATCGAGAGCATAGATTTTATCTCTGACCCTGAACGACCAGCTCGGCATTGAAACACCGCACTCATAGGCGTTCATATGCGGCTCTTCGTAATATGAATAACGGTTATACGATAAACTGTCGCCCGTGATTAACACCTTGGCGTTTGGTTTTTGTAAAATATCAAGGTAATGATTCAAATGGAGCATCTCCTTTTGCTCTGCGTTTACTCGGCGAAAAGCCGTAATGAGCCTTATAGCAACGGCAATAATAGTTTACACTCTCAAAGCCGCATTGCTCTGAAATCTGGTTTATGCTTTTGTCTGTATTGGTGAGCATTGCATCGGAAACCTTTATTCTGTAGTCCCTTAAATACTCCATGGCCGTTTTGCCCGTAACGGTTTTGAAAACTCTGCAAAAATAATGCTTGCTCAGTCCGCAAAAATTCGCGAGCATATCTACCGTAAACGGTTCTGCAAAATTATCACGTATGTGTCTTAAAGCCGGTTCAATAAGCTTATACGAGCGCAAGGTGTCTTTTTGCAGAGTATCAGACGTGTCCTTATTTAAAGTGTAATTCCTTAGCATCAAACAGAAAAATTCCATTAGCAGTCCCTTTACTGCCGTGTTATAAAAGGGTTGCTTATCGGCATTTTCCTGCACGATGCGAAGCAATATTTTAGACATTCTTTCGTCTTTTATATGCGTTTTAAAAAGGTTTTTATCAACCAAAAGTAACGAGCGCAGATTAAGGTCACTCTTAGAATCGTTGGCAAAAAAGTCCAGAGGCACCATAAACAAATGGTATTTGCCGCCTTTTACCCCACGATCCACCGTAGCGTGAAATTCATACGGATTTATAACTACAATATCGCCCGCTTTTACCGAAACGGTGTTTGTTCCGATTAAAAGAGTTGCGGTACCCTCGTAAAAATATTTAATTTCAATGGCTTCGTGCACAGCCTTACGAACAGTTTCAACGTTATCGACCCACGACGTTACGTCACGCGAGATGATAAACGGAAAATTTACGGATTCGCTTGTTTTTGTACTCAGTTAAACTCACCCCTTAACACATAATTGTGAGTTAAGTGTACCATAATATAAAACAATTTTCAATTATATTTAACCACATATTTAAAATTGTTGCTATATACTATATTATCTAAAATTTGCACAATATTGCTTTTTATGTTTTTAAAAAAGTATTTTTAAGATAAAAACGCCCAAATCATAACGATTTGGGCGTTTTTTCTTATTCAAAAAGCGGGGTTGAAAAATAGCGCTCGGCGGTGTCGGGCAGAACGGTCACTACCGTTTTTCCTTTACCGAGTTTTTTGGCAAGTCTAAGCGCCGCCGCAACGTTGGTGCCGCTGCTTATACCGCACATAATGCCTTCCTTTAAGGCTAAATCTTTGGCGGCATTTAAAGCTTCTTCATCCTTTATAATGCAAACGTCATCGAAAATTTTCTGATTAAGTATTACCGGAATTACACCGTCACCTATTCCCATCTGAACGTGGGTGCCTATTGAACCGCCCGACAAAATGGCGGCGTTTTCAGGCTCTACCGCCCAGATAGTCATATCAGGGTTGGCCTGCTTTAACACTTCGCCAATACCCGTTATGGTACCGCCCGTTCCTATGCCCGAGCAAAAGCCGTGAATTTCATGGCCGACCTGCTCCAAGATTTCGGCTGCCGTGCCAATTCGCTGAATTTCAGGGTTGGCGGGGTTTTCAAACTGTTGGGGAACAAACACGTTGGGGTTTTCTTCTTTCATTTTCAGCGCAAGCTCTAAGCACTGCTCTATGCAAAGACCAATGTTGCCTGCATCGTGCACCAAAATAACCTCTGCGCCGTAATGTTCGACTAATTTTCTGCGTTCCTCACTTACAGAGTCAGGCATTATTATTTTTACCTTTATTCCCTTTACCGCTCCCACAAGCGCTAAGCCTATGCCCTGATTTCCACTGGTGGGCTCAACTATTATTGTGTCCTTTTTTATAAGACCCTGCTCCTCGGCCTTCTTTATCATATTAAATGCGGTGCGGGTCTTTATTGAGCCTCCAACGTTGAGTCCCTCGAACTTAACCAGAATCTCGGCCGAGTTTTCATCGACCATATTGTTAAGTCTTATTATTGGAGTGTTACCCATTGCATCTAAAATAGTGTTACAAATCATAAATTCACCTTAAAATTATTTTTTTGCGGTATCAATAGAGTTTTTAAAAACAACAAAGCGCTGGAATAAATACTCGCTGACAAAGTTAATAAGCATTGTACCTATTAAAACCACGTACTCGTTAAGACCTACCTTACTGCCCGTCAGCACTGCCGTCCACCAGGTAGACAGCGGTGTGAACACAAGGTAAAAGCCCGCAACCTTTAACATTGCTATGGGCACGTTGCTTGCCGAGTGAAACGTAAATTTGCGGTTAAGCGTAAAATTCCACAGAACCGAAAGTGAGAGTGATGCCAGATACGACACCCAATGCGTTATATGTAAAACTTCTTCAAAAAAGGTAAAGCTCAACACTTGTATAATACCTGCGCTTACAGAAAACAGCGCAAATTTTACAGATCGCAAAAATTCTTTTTTAGCTTCGGTCATTTTTTCGACTCCTTAGTCTTTTAACAAGCACAAACAAAACGTGCATTACAATTCCAACCGCTATTGCTACAACCAGATCAAAAATAACGGTGAGCAAAAACGTGGTTAACAAAACGAGTATGTCGGGAATTTGTTTCGTTTTAAAAATCTTAACGAATTTTTCCTTTTCACTCATATTGTATGCTACCATAAACAATATTGCCGCTATTGTAGGCATTGGTATGAGTGATGCATAAGGCATTAAGAATAAAACAACCAACAAAAGCACCGCTGCGTGCACCATACCGGCTATGGGGGTAGTGCCGCCGTTTTTGGCATTTGCCGAGGTTCTGGCAATAGCGCCCGTTGCGGGAATGCCGCCAAAGAAAACCGATGCTATATTTCCCACACCCTGAGCTACGAGCTCGGAGTTGGGGTTGTGCTTTGAGTTTACCATACCATCGGCCACTACGCAAGACAAAAGTGATTCTATTGCGGCCAGTATGGCAATTGTAAACGCATTGGGCAGAACCGAAATTATTTTCTGCGAGCTGAAATCAAAGCTGCCGAAATCTATTTTAGGAAGTCCCTGAGGAATATTGTAAAGGTCGCCTATTGTGTAAACGTTTTTATCTATAGCGGGAATAAGGTTAACTATAAGTGCGCCCACTATAACCGCCAGCAGTGACGGCGGCAGACGCTTTTCTATTTTGGGGTAAAAAATCAAAATAAACAGACTGAGTAATCCTATCAGCAAAGCTATTGGACTAAAGGTGCCTATGTGATGTATATTGGCCTCTACCTTCTCGAGCGTTTCAATAGGTCTTACGCCTTGCGAATATGTAATACCCAAAAAGTCCTTTATCTGTCCTAAAAATATAGTTACTGCTATACCGCCCGTAAAGCCTACGGTAATGGTATGCGGCATATATTTTATAAATGTGCCAAGCTTACACACACCCATAAGTATAAGCAGTGCGCCTGCTATAACGGTGGCTATAAAAAGTCCGTCCATACCGCTTGTGGCTACAACGCCCGCAACAATGGTCGCAAATGCGGCGGTTGGACCTGCTATTTGCACCCGGCTGCCGCCCAGCAGCGATACTACAAAGCCTGCGGCAATTGCGGTATATACACCCTGCGCGGGTTCTACGCCCGAAGCCAGAGCCAATGCGATAGACAGCGGCAGAGCAATAATTGCAACTATTACACCCGCGATAATATCGTTTACGGCTTTTTGTTTTGTATAGCCTTTAAGCGCCGAAAATAATTTTGGCATCAGATAAAACTCTTTCATTGCCTACTCCCCTTTTAAACTAAAGTATTATACCATTATATGTAAAAAAGGTCAATAAAAAACGGCGGGTTTCCGCCGTTTTGATTATAACAGTTATTTTAATATTCCCTTTATCCAGTCTAAAATGGTAAAGTTATCGGCAAAGGGGAAGGTTAATATACCAATAACAAATACTAAAATTATAATTGCCGGTAAAACGTAGGTCATATACGGGCGCATCCATTTTTTGAGTTTGAGTCCCTTACCCGCGTTGGCTTCTGCCAAGAAATTATCGAAGCCCCAGCCCTTTTTGCTAACGCAAAACAGTACGTAACAAAGCGCACCTAAGGGTAGCAGACAGTAGCTTACTAAAAAGTCCTCTAAATCTAAAACCGAAGAACCCGAATTAAACGGAACAAAGCCCGATAAAACGTTAAAGCCTAAAGCGCACGGCAGTGAAAGCACAAGCAACGCTGCGCCGCAAATAACGCAGGCCTTTGCTCTGTTCCAGCCCGTAATTTCACGAACACAGGCTAAAATATTCTCGAATACGGCAACTATTGTAGACATTGCCGCAAAGAACATAAACATAAAGAAGAGCGAGCCCCACCATCTGCCGCCGTTCATATTGTTAAACACCTTAGCCATTGCTACAAACAGCAGACTCGGTCCTGCTCCGGGCTCAACGTCAAAGGTAAAGCATGCGGGGAAAATTATTAAACCCGCAACTACGGCAACAAATGTATCGAGCACCAGAATATTTATGGATTCGCCCATTAAAGAACGCTCTTTGCCGATGTAACTGCCGAAAATTGCCATAGAGCCTATACCAAGACTGAGTGTAAAGAAGGCTTGTGTCATAGCGCCAACAATAACGCTTCCGGTTATCTTTGAAATATCGGGCTTTAAATAAAAAGTCAGACCCTCTTTTGCACCCGAGAGCGTAAAGCTGTTAATCGCAAGGACTACCATTAAGCCTAAGAGAACTATCATCATATATTTGGTGACTTTTTCTACGCCCTTTTGCAGACCGAATGAGAGTATTAAAAAGCCCAACACAACCACTATTGCCATAAATCCTACCATTATTAGCGGGTTAGATAGCATACTTGGGAAAAGCGCGGCCGAAGCATCGTTGGTAATGCCGGTCATCTTGCCCGATAAAAAGCTTACAAAGTAGTAAAGAATCCAACCGGTTACCGACGTATAAAACATCATAAGCAAGAAGTTTGCAACCAGCGCTGCATAGCCGTGAATGTGCCACTTCTGGCCCGGCTTTTGCAATTTTTGGTAAATTCCTACGGGACTTGACTGACTGGCACGGCCGAGAGAAAACTCAACAACCATAACAGGCAGGCCTAAAACAACCAAAAATAACAAATATATAAGCACAAATGCGCCGCCACCGTTACTTCCCGCCATCCAGGGAAATTTCCACACGTTGCCAACACCGATAGCGCAACCGGCGCTTAACAAGATAAAGCCCAAACGGCTCGATAAACGTTCTCTTTCCATTTTTACACCACTTTACTTTATTTTCTCGAAGGTCTCAAGCCAGAGTCTTTTAATAAGCTCGTGACCGTTGGGAGTCGGATGAACGCCGTCGCCCGTCCAATACTCAATGGGAGCCGACTGAACTGCTTTGTCGAATGCGGGCTGAAGCTCAATAAGAGGTAAGTTGTATTCTTTAGCAAGCTCCTTTACAGCCTGTGCCTTCTCGGCCACATCGGTCTGAAAAAGTTCTAATCTGTTGGGTATCTCTTCGGTATTGCAGGTAGCAGGTCCCTCTAAAACAAAGGGAGCAATCAAAATAAGCTTAACCTTCGGGCAGGCGGCCAAAACCTCGTCTAAAAGCATTTTGTAAATGGTTTTAAACTTTTTAGTGTCAACACCGTTTTTCCACGCAATTTCGTGCCAGGCATCGTTAACGCCTATGTAAATGCTTGCATAGTCGGGCTGAATGTTTATAAAATCGGCCTTAATTCTGGCATATACGTCTACTATTCGGTTGCCGCTGATCCCTCGGTTGAAAAATTCATATTCATTAGGATAATCATAACCAAGACTTGCCTTTACAAGAAGCGGATATCCGCTGCCAAACTCAAATCTGGTATCGTCAAGTCGGCCAACGTCGGTTATGGAATCGCCCTGGAACAATATCTTTTTAGCCATGAGTTTCACCTCAAAACGATTTTTACTAATTTTAGCACACATATCTCACAAGGTCAACCACAATAACAAAAAATACGCCAAAGCAATATGCTTTGGCGTATTTTAATTCAGTATTATTCAAATACGGGGTTAGCATACTTTTTAGAAGCAATACACACCCAGCTGTTGCCTGCGCTTACCGTTAATTCGCTGCCGTCGGTATTGGTGAATTTAAACGAGTTTTTAGAGTCGCCCTTTTTCCATTTTATAGGAGTATATGTACCGTTGGTTACGTAGTAGCCGCTACCGCTCGATAAATCTATTTTTCTGTGCTGACCATCGGGGTAATTTGTGATATTTGTTAAAAGCACAAACACGTTTTTAACCTGTGTAGTCTCGCCCGTTACGTAGTCTTTTCTTAAAGTGTCTTTAAAGTAGCGGGTGTAGACCTTTTTGTCGGCATCGTAAACAAACTTTGTTTTATAGTCGCCCGAAAACGGAACCAAAACGGTATTTGCCGCGCCGCCGGTTAAGGTTAATTCTTCACTCTCATCAGCAAAGTTCTGCCAGTTTTTAACACTCTTGTTCTGGGTTTTAAATTTGGTGCCAATGCCCTCCCATAGCACGTCGCCATAGGTATAAAGTGTGTGCTCGTGCTTTAGGCCGTTGTTTAAACGCTTGCCGTATAAATTTTCGTGTATGGCAATTCGGTCTAAGTCGGCAAGGTGGGGCTGAGCGTATGTCGGGTCCTGACCGTGATGGATATAAACGGCATTATGGCCCATTGCCAAGTCTATGTAAGCGTAGCGGGCAGAACGTACAGTACCTATCTGACCTGCGCTTTTCAAATCCTGGAATACGGCTAAAAGGCGTGTAATACCGCCCTCTATTTCGGTTTCATAAACAATGTCGGCATTGCAGACACCTGCCTGAACACTTTGAGCGTTAGACATATTGTTTATCATAATAGCAACGGGGCGATTCAGTGAGTCGGACTCGGCCTTTAAATCTTTAACACCGGTTAAGGGGTTTAAATAATATACCGGCTCGGGCTCGGAGGAAACGGGAAGCTCTGTCTCACTTGAGGATATAATTTCCTCGGGCTTTTCTGAGCAACCCACACACATTATTAGTAATAAACTAAGGCCTAAAGCGGCTAATTTTTTAAACATCTGAAACACCCCAAATATTGTACTGAGATTATTATACATCTACCTCATATTGTTTTCAATAGTATTTCTTGGTTTTTTTGACAAAATATTACAATTGTTTTTCGAGTTCGCGCACTATGGCGGCTATAGCGTGATCGTTATTGGAAACGGTAATTTTCTTTGCCGCAGCCTTAGCGCCGACCGACGCATTTTCCACCGCAAAGGATATATCTGCCGCTTTTAGCATACCGATATCGTTGTCATAATCACCCACCGCAACGGTGGTTTTTGCGCCGAGCAGCTCGGCAAGCTTGTTAAGGGCTGTACCCTTATTGATACCCTTGGGTACAATTTCGTACAAAATGCGCTCGCTTCTTATAAAATCGAACTTATCGGCTAAGGGGTGAAACCTGAGCAACTGTATTAAGCGTTCCATCTGGGTCTGGTCTGTAGTGGCAAAGATTATTTTTAGAATTTCCTCACTTATCTGCTCGTGCCTTTTTATAATGCGTGCGGTTTTTGTAACCTTTCTGAAATACTCCATAGCCGTATTGTCTTTATGAAAATAAATGCCGCTTCGGGTATTTATTTGTATACCCATATCAGCCATTTTTTCTTCTATAAAATCTATAAGAATTCTTGACTCATCCAAAAGGCCCTGCGACCAGAGGTATTCTTTCTTTTCGCCGTCATACACACCGCCGCCGTTGTTGCAGCCGAAGGGTGCGTTGGGCTTTATTATAGAATAAGCATCGGTAGAAATTACGGGAGGTCTGCCCGTAATAAAGGTAAAATATCCGCCGTTATTTTTGAAATACTCTATGGCTTTTTTATTTTCCTCCGATACTGTTTTATCGGTCTTATAAAGCGTTCCGTCAAGGTCGGTGCAAAATAAAACACCTTCAAACTTTTTCATTTTCTGCCTCATTATTCTTCCTGTGTATTCTTTTTTATATCGTAACGGATAAAAGCCGAAACTATAGATACCATTGCGAGCACACTGCCCACCGCCGAGCCATACGCTCCGCAAAAAATGTTATATATACGCCAGTGGGGCTTTGAGAAAAACGACACTATTCTTATGTGTTTTTCTTTGCTCAGCCACAAGGCCCCCGCCTCGAACATAACCGCCGCAACGGGAACAAGGGAAAATAAATCGGTATAAAACACAAGGCCTACCGCTATTATAAACAAAAGCGAGGCAATAACCCAGAGCCTTAGGTGTTTTGATATGAATTTTTTATCCTTTTGTTGCGCCAAAAGTGACACAACAAGGCCCGATAAATCCATAGCGGCGCCGCTGAACGCAAAAAGCAATATATACTGTGTTACGTAAAAAATGCGCGATAAAATGTTCATTATTACAATATTGCTGCGTTTTTTGCACTGATAGCTTAAAACAAACAGCGCAACCGCCAATATTCCAATAACGTTGGCCAAAATCTTCATAAAAGCTCCTATTTTACACAAAGAACAATTTTGCGCAAACCGTCATAACAACAAGGAAAGCGAGGTTTATTCCGGTAAACATCCAAAAATAGCGCTTATTGTGACCGGGGTACAAAATCTTAAACTCGCTGAATGTAATAAGGCTGGCAAGCGAGGCTATAAGCGTACCCGTACCGCCTATGTTGACTCCGAGCAGCAGCGATTTATAATCGGTCGTAAAGCGGGAGAGCAAAATTGCGGTAGGAACGTTGCTTATTGCCTGACAAGAGAGGGTTGATACAAGCAAGGTATCCTTTTGTAAGAGAGTATTGAGCAGGTTGTTTACTGCATCGATTCTTGCAAGGTTGCCCGCAAACACAAAGAAGAAAAAGAAGGTGCCAAGCAAGGCGTAGTCAACCATAAGCAACGATTCTCTATCGGCTATAAGCAGTATAATCGGCACAACAATAAGGCCTACAATAACGGGAACAACACGAAAAACAATTAAGATAGAGAACAAAAACAGCGCTGTATAAAGCACGGTTTTCTTTATATTAAGCTTTTCGGGAAAAGCAGTATCTATAACGAATTTTTTGCGCTTTACAAAAAAGCAACAAACCACCAATAAAAATACGGCAAGCAAAAACGGCGGCAGCATAATTAAGCAAAACTCGCCCGTCGGTATGCCGAAAAAGGAATACAAATATAGATTTTGCGGGTTACCGAACGGAGTAAGCATACCTCCCAAATTGGCCGAGATATTTTGCAATATAAAAAGGTAGGCCATATATTTTTCTTGCTTTACCGTCGTTAAGGCAAAATAGCCGAGCGGTAAAAAGGTTATAAGCGCCATATCGTTGGCGATTATCATAGAGCCTATAAAGGTTATAAATATTAAAATTAAAAACAGACTTCTTAAATTTCCTGCAAGCAGCACCAGTTTTCGCGCAACAATGGTAAAAAACTTAATGTTTCTGAGCGCGCAAATAACCGCAAGTGTCAAAAACAGACAAACCAGAGTTTTAAAATCGAAATAAGAAATATATTCTTTATCGGGCGGAACAAAAAAGCAGGTTATTACGGCCGCCAGAAAAGCAATAACAAAAACAGTATTCTTCTTTATGAACCTTAAAACTGCCATTTTACCGCCTCCTTTTTTACAACATATAACATAATACATCCTACCCGCAGCATTTGCAAGTAATTTCGATAAAAAACGACCTCTTTACATTCGTTTATATATTATGGTATAATTATATAAACGTCAATTTGAGGGATGATTTTATGTTTAGTTATATCTGTTTTGTAATTAGCATTATTATTCTTGGTGTATCGGTAGCGTGCGCGCTTAAAAACCGAACCGATATGGGTAAATGGATAACCTGCGTTACCCTGGGAATTTTGTTTTCAACCTTTTTTATGGTTTTACCTACCGAGTGGGTTAAAGAAGGTAAATCGGTCTGGTGCGAGCCGTTATACGCAGTTGCATCATCGGTCCTTTACAGTCTTAAGGCCATTTCGGGAAGGCAGGATTTAGCGCAGATAGAAACCATTGCCTTAAGCGGAATATTAAAATGGATTTATATTGTAATTAACCATATCTGCTTTATTCTCTGCCCTATTTTAGCCTCAAGCTTAATACTCACTTTTATTGGCGATTTAGGGGATCGTATTCGTTACGCTTTAACCTTTAAAAGACAAAAATGCTACGTTTTCTCTCAGCTTAATGAGAACTCACTTGTTCTGGCCAAGGGCATCAGAAAAAAGTATAAAAATAGGACCATTGTTTTTTGCAACACAAAAAGCGCCGATCAATCACTTATCTCGGCCGCAAGAAAAGAATCGGCTATACTGTTACATAAATCCTGCATTGAACTACATCTTAAAAACTGCTTTTCGGGTTATGAGTTTTTCTGCTTGACCGAAAATGAGGACCAGAATATTCAGCTGACAGAGAATTTTATTGGTAAAAAGGAAAAGCTTGCAAAATATAATATTATAATAAACACCTTTGCGCAAAGCTCGGTTAATATAAGCGTTTTAGAGCATTTGCTCGACAAAACACCGGCAGTAATTTTCGATAATTTAACAAAAGCTTCCCTTTTTAAAGCTGAAGAAATTTACAGGAAAAATCCCAAAACCCAAATTATTTTTGCAAACTGGAAAAAAGCTGACAACGCATTACTTAATGATGCCTGCAAAGGCGGTTTTGCATTACCGAGAAAGCCTTTAAGCAAAATTAAACTGCCTGTTGAGGCCTATAATTACAATTTCACTCTTATGCGCAGTGACGGCAATGACTCCTTTAGAAAAACAAATCTTAAGGTATACAAAAACCGACTGACAACCAAGTGGGCAAACGACCCCTTAAGAGTAAGATTTATTGACCAAACGGCGCTGTTTTGTAATAATCTTATCTTCAGTCATCCGCTTTATAACTTACCGAACGGCCGACGCGATATTTCGGTAGCCATTGTGGGTGCCGGTCAGCTTGGTACCCGAATGCTTAAAACGGTTGTGTGGGCAGGTCAGATAGAGGGTTATTCGCTAAAGATAAACGTCTACGACAATAAAGCAAACCAGGTAGAAAAAGAATTTTATTCCGAGTGCCCCGAGCTTTCAGGCAACTACGCAATAAACTTTATTGACACCGATATTTTAAGTCCCGACTTTGAAAAACAAATAACCGAAAATTCAGATGCCACCTTTGTTTTAATTGCAACCGGCTCGGATGATCTTAATATGCAAACGGCCGAAAAGATGTTCAGAATTTTCAGACGCGCGAACTCCTTCGGCTATACTCCGCCGATTTTCACAAGAATAAGAAAGCCGTTAAAATCAAATAATTACGATAGCAAGGGCTCGTATCTTGCCGACCGCAAAATTCACCTTTTTGGCACCAACACAAACGTTTTTGCCGAGCACGCATTGTTTAATTCAACCCTCGAAAATTTAGCGCTTGCGGTACATTTAAGCTACTGCGGTGCGTTTTGCGGCGAGGGTTTAAATGAGTTCGATTATAAGAGCGCAAAGGAAGCCTTCTATTCTCAGGAATATAACCGTCGCTCATCTATGGCGGCCGCACTTCATATATTCGCAAAGCTGCACAGCTGTAGGATACTAAAAGGCAATGAGCCCCAAAAAGTTACGGGCGGCAAGCTTCCCACCGACAAAGAGCTTAAAGCCTTCTGTGACACGGTAGCCGATGATAAAATAAGACAAATAATTATGGCAAACGAGCACGAGCGCTGGAACGCATTTTTGCGTAGCGAGGGTTACAGAGTAGCCAGCGTCGACGATATGGCAAAATATATGGGCGCCAACCGCTCGCACAAGGATGAAATTTCAAAATCTCACCCGTGTATTGTGCCTTGGGATAAGCTAGATGAGCTGCAAGAAAAATACGAGGCTTTAGCAAATGAGCATAATATTAAACCCACTAATTTTAAATCGTCAGACGAAAAACTGGTAGCCGAAATTCCGCAAATAATTAAAAAAGCCAATGAGCTTTGTAAGGAGAACTGATATGTACACACCAAAACCTATTGATACTTCCAATATTGTTTTACCCGATGATTTATTAGAGCTAACCGAAAAGATAGCCGAAAACGTACACGAGGTATGGGCAAAGGGCCGGGTAGACGAAGGCTGGACCTATGCTAAAGAGCGCAACGACCAAAAAAAGCAGACCCCCTGCTTAGTCCCTTACGGTGACCTGCCCGAGAGCGAAAAGGACTACGACCGAAACACTGCTATCCAGACGATAAAGCTTATATTATCACTCGGTTATGAGTTAAAGAAAAAATAAATAAAACAAAAAAATAAAACTGAGGCAAACGATTTTGTTTGCCTCAGTTTTTATCTTAAATTAAATTGTCCTCTATAACAAGCACGTTTACCGTTTTCGTATCAGCCGTGCCTGCATCTATTGCAATAAGGCCGTTGCCGTAAAAAATGTCGGCATCGTTCTCTTTGCGATTTGCATCAAACTTCTTTGCAAAAAACGTTGGCATATGCCCGCAAACAAGGGTTTTGTTTCGCAGTGGCTTTTGGCCTGAATAAGCATCGGTCCATTTTATCCAACGGGCTTTTTCCCATAACTCATCACTTACCGATTTTAAATCGTTTTCACAATTTTCTTTTGGCGGCAGCCAGCCGTGAACAAATACGTAATTTTCGGTTTCGAAATAGTTTACGGTATCCTCTAAAAACGAGCATATTCTGTTTACCGTACTTGTTTTTCCCGAAAAATCTATTGTGTCGGTTACGGGGT
The DNA here is from genome assembly GCA_017436815.1 of Clostridia bacterium. Taxonomy (GTDB): domain Bacteria; phylum Bacillota; class Clostridia; order Oscillospirales; family Acutalibacteraceae; genus RGIG3013. Next base: position 14,941 of record JAFSCI010000001.1, on the reverse strand, counting down.
CTAAAAAATATTTTCCGAAAAAGTTTTCTAAAGTGATCATAGTGCCGTTGATGTAATTATGCGGCAAAACCTTGCCTGTTTGCAATAATTTGAGCAACAAATCCTCGTGGTTACCACGCAACAAAACCTTATTTTTTACCCGCTCGAAAAATTTTAACACCTGCGCGTTTTCGTTACCTCTGTCAAAATAGTCGCCGCAGCAAACAAGCAGATGGTCTTTGTTTTCATTGTCAAAACCCGCCTTGTTTAATGCATTCTCGAGCAACGTGCAATGACCGTGAGGGTCGGATACCACAAATATTTTCTTTAGCATAAATAACCTACTGATTTTTTATTTTGGTTTGCCAGCAACCCCAACACATACTTACGTACTTGTCATTGCCGCCGATTTCAATTTGCTCACCCTCGGTTATAATATCGCCGTTAGCGTTAATTCTGGCGTTAACGATTGCCTTTTTGCCGCAAGTGCAAACCGATTTTATTTCGTTTATGCTATCGGCAATCTCAAAAAGTCGGCGTGAACCCTCAAAGAGCTTTGTCTGAAAGTCCGACCTTAAGCCAAAGCACAAAACGGGAATATCGCAAAACTCGGCAATGTACTTCATCTGATCAACCTGAGCCGCAGTTAAGAACTGACACTCATCGCAAATTATTGCATCTATAGTTGATAAAGCAGTCAGCTTTTTATAGGTTTCAAATAAATTTTCATCACGCTTTATCACGTCTGCCACGGCCGATAAGCCTATACGGGATTTTACAACCGTAACACGCTTGCCGTTTTCATCGGTGTAATCGTCTCTGTTATCTAAATCGGGCTTAATGAGCCACACGTGATGACCCTTTTCTTCATAATTAAATCTGGTCATAAGAGCGTTGGCGGTTTTAGACGATGCCATTGCTCCGAATCTGAAATACAGTTTGGACATTTTAAAGGGTTGCCTCCTCTTTTTCGATTATCTCTAATATATTTACGTTGTTTTTCTTTTTAAAAAGATAGAACAAATAATAGTAAATTCCAATGTATAAATAAAACAACGCCACAACCAAAAGCGGATATAAAATTCTATTTCCGCCTACTAAATTATACACAATGTCGTACGGGGTGCCGTCGCCCGCCATTAAGAACATATAGTTATAGTCTATAATAACGTTGACTATGTAAGCCGCCACGCAAAAAACACTGAGTATACCAATGGTTACCCATATATTTTTGCGCCGCATACTTGCCATTCTAGCAAACAGAATATAAAGCGATGCAAAGCCCGAAATCGAGTGTGTTATGCCCGATACCACGTTATCTATAGACATCACCGGGTACGCCGCATAATTCTGTCCCGCTCCGATTGTGCCAAACACTGCGCCCAGAATTCCGAAAATGCAGACAAAGTCCAGCGCCGCCTCTTTAATACGACCGCTTGAAAATGCCGCAAGCGGCAGAGCAATTAACTGTATGCTGCACAAAAACAAAGGTAAATCGTACAAAATGCTCTCAACCGAGTTAGAGCGAATGCAGAATATAACTATTTTAAAAATTTCAATAATATCAATCAGCAACGCCGACCAGATAATTACCTTGTTTTTTTCTTTGAGGTCCTTGTGCTTATTTGCTTTTCCAAGTACTACGGCCAGAACAACCATAGCCGTAAGCAACGTGCCCACAAAGGCCAAATGCTGCCACGACAAAAAGCCTTCTGCCGCGCGTTCATATCCACCAAAGCCAAAAAATTCCCTCATACAAACACCTCAAAAATTTTCAAACTAAAAGCAAACTTTATTGGGATTTAAGATGTTTTTCTCATCAAACACCTTCTTAATGCCCTGCATTAAGGCAATTTGCTCGTTACCGAGTTGCTCTTTTAAATATACTTTTTTTGCATAGCCAATGCCGTGCTCACCCGACACCAAGCCGCCAAGCTCACGGGCTTTTTCGTACATTTTATCGAAAATTTCTTTTAGTGATTTTTCCCATTTATCCTCAGCTAAATCGTCTTTACAGATGTAAACGTGCAAATTGCCGTCACCTGCGTGACCAAAGCTTGGAATTCTTATGTTATACTGATTTGATAACTCGTGCGTGAAATTTAAGAAAGTATCAATTTTATTAACCGGAACAACAACGTCGCACTCATCCATTAAGGTAGTGGAGGACTTTATTGCCTCTAAGAATGCGCCTCTTGCCGACCATACCGACTTTTTTCTTTCCTCGGTATCTACAATATAAGCATCTACCGCGCCAATATTAAGACAAAGCTCGGCAACTATAGTCATATCGGCATTTACCTGCTCATTAGAATTGCCGTCGAAGGTAAGCAGAATGTACGCTTCGTTTTTCTTGTCGGGGAATTTTTTGCCCAAGTAATCTTCGGCAAACAAAATGGTGTCCCTTGACATATATTCGATTGCGGTTGGAGTTATTTTAGATTTGAAAATCTGCGGAACCGCCGCAATAGCGCTCTTCATATCGGTAAACGGCACAAGCAGACTGACCGATACCTTAGGCAGTGGCACAAGGTCCAAGACCGCCTCGGTGATTATACCAAGGGTACCCTCTGAGCCGACAATTAAGTCTTTTAAACTGTAGCCTGAGCTGTTTTTGGCAACCTTGCCGCCCAAATTTAAAATATCACCATTAGGGGCAACCACCGTAAGCGCTCTTACGTAGTCACGCGTGACACCGTATTTTACAGCGCGCATACCGCCTGCGTTGGTCGAAATGTTACCGCCGATTGTGGCCGATTTCTCACCCGGATCGGGCGGATATAAAAGATCGTTTTCTTCGGCAAAAGCGGCCAGCTCCATTAAAAGCACACCGGGCTGAACCGTAACGGTTAGATTGTCGGTATCAAGCTCTAATATTTTATTCATTTTGGTGGTTTCAAGCAAAATGCCTCCACAAACAGGCACTGCCGCACCAACAAGTCCCGTACCGCTGCCGCGTACTGTTACGGGAATGGTGTTTTTATATGCAAGTGACATAATTTGCGATATCTGCTCGGTTGTGGTAACCCTTACCAAAACCTCGGGCATATTGCTAACAGTGCCAAGCTCATCGTGAGCGTAATCGGCATTTATATCTTTTCCCACAAAAATATTGTCGTTCCCTACAATTTGGGTTAAAAGCTCTATATCCCGGGCCGAAACCTTATTATACATTTTCTTTGCCCTCCTTTATTTGTGCTATCAGCTTGGGAATAATTTCGTTTACGTCCCCAACAACACCGTAATGCGCAATGTTAAAAATAGCTGCATTCGGATCGGTATTTACGGCTACTATACAGTCCGACGCCTTCATACCCGCCGCAAACTGAACCGAACCCGAAATACCGAGGCAGATTATAAACTTCGGCTTTACCGTTCTGCCCGACAAACCAATCTGGCGCTTGGCATCTAAAATATTGCCCTCAACCAGCGGTCTTGTGCAGGCAAGGGTCGCGCCAAGCAAATCGGCAAGCTCGCTTGCGAGCGCCTTTGTGCTTTCACTCATAGCGCCGCGACCGATAGCAACAATAACGTCAGATTCGGAAATATCAATATCCTTAGGTTTGTCGGTATAAGATACAACCTCTATGTTTGATTTTAGTTTACTTGCATCTATTGTAAGATTTACAATCTCACCCGACGGCTGCTCGCTGGGGGTGGGCTCGTTAAAGACCTTGTATCTTACGGTGCAAAACTGCGGGCGGGTATCGGTAGATATAATCTGAGCCATAATATTGCCGCCGAACGCAGGGCGAATCTGAACCAAATCGGTGTTCTCTTTCATTTGTAAAACGGTGCAGTCGGCAGTAAGACCCGCTCTGCGCCTTGCCGCAACTCTGGGTGCTAACTGGCGGCCCAAATTTGTAGCACCCACCAGAACCGACGAGGGTCTGTATGCTTCAATAAAATCGCAAAATGCTGCAGTGTATGGTTCAATTCTGAAATCTTTGAATTCCTCCGAGTCATACACAAAAATCTTATCGGCGCCGTAGTGTAAAAGCTTATTCACACTTTCCGATAAATTGTGACCTATCATAAGGGCATAAACGGGTTGATTTGTAACCTTTGCAAGCTCTGAGGCCTTGCCTAAAAGCTCGTACGTAACCCTGTGGATTTTGCCTGCAAGGTGGTCTACGTAAACGCAAATTCCCTTCCAGAGATCTTTGTCAACCGAAGCCTTAACCTGCTCTTCATATTTAATAATGCCGTCACTCTTTTTAACGCACAGCTTGCACATTTTGCAGGCCGATGAAATATCGAGCGCGCCGTTACTGTAAGATATAGCGCCAAACGGGCAGAGCGAAACTAAACTTTCGGCATTGTCTTTATTTACTAAGTTCTGATTTATAACTAAACTACCCATTTTATTCACCTACACTATTTTTATGCGACGTATAAGGTCGTAAAGCTGATCGGCCTGCTCAGTTGGAGTTCCCTGAATAGAGCATTTTTCTTGCAGCTTCTCAGGCGGGAATATGCGCTCAACCTGAGTAGCCGAGCCTGCCAAGCCGTAGTTATTAACGTTTTGGTCCTCAAAATCGGCAAAGGATAAAAACTGTATTTTTGAATCATCAACCTGCTTTTGAACCTTAAACGAGGGTAAGCGCGGTGTATTAATATCGGCATCTACCGAAATAACGCAGGGCATTTTTATCTTCATTTTAACAATCTTTTCATCCTGCGATGCAGTAAGGGTTACTGTATTATCGCTAACGTTTTCTATGCTCAAAACGTTGGAAATATTAGGCATATTTAAAAACTCCGAAATCTCGGCACCAACCTGCGCGGTATCGCCGTCGGTGGTCTGCTTGCCGCAAATAATAAGGTCATATTTGCCCGCCTTTTTTATACCCTGCGAAAGCGTATAGGCCGTTGCAAGCACGTCGGCGCCCGCAAATTTGCGGTCAGAAAGCACGGTGCCCTTCTCTGCGCCCATACAAATAGCCTCGGTTATTATGCTTTTGGCCTGCGGCGGACCCATAGTTATTACCTGAACGCTACCGCCGAATTTTTCAGTTAAAAGCAAAGCAGTTTCTATGGCGTATAAATCGTACGGATTCATCTTGCTGGCAATGCCGTCTCTTTTCAAAACGCCTGTTACGGGGTCTACCTCTACGTTGGTGGAGCCGGGCACTTGTTTTATGCAAACTAAAATATCCATAATTTTCTCCTTGTTATCTTACAACCACCGATACACCTTCGGGAATTGCGGTTATCTTTAGGTTTTTACTGTTTATAAGTGTCTTTGCCTTGTTTATGGCATCATCCAGAGAAGATGCGGGTATCATATGCATTTTTTCTACCATATCACACGGCATTTCGGACACATAAATAACCCTTGCTTTTTGTAAAATTCTTATAAGAATTTGTGACTGCCATTGGTCAGGCGCGGTTTGATTACGTGAGCGGGACAAAAATTTTTCCATAGTTTTGTCAACGTCGGGCTCATCGCTTAACTGTCTGTAAAAGTGCTCGCCACCCGTACCGTCGTTAGATGCCGCAAGCATTATTATAACGCCGTTTTCCTTTACGGTTGCCTCGGCCGCAGTCATTCCCTTTACGGCCTGGTAAACGTTTTGGTCGAGCGGATAGCCTCCGTTGGTGGATATTACAATGTCGGCCGGCACTTTATCTACTGCGCAAAGGTCGGCTATAAAGTCGGTACCGGCTTTGTGAGCCGCCTGAAAATCGCCCGCGACGGCAAAAATGGGCTCTTTTTTAGAGTTGAGCACAACGTTTACTATAAACTCAAGTTTTGCCTGCTTTGCCGCCCACAGCATATCGTTATGAATGGGGTTGTCATCTAAAATTCCCGTTCTTGAATTTTTGTGAGCAATAAATTCTGAGCAATGGTTTGCAAGCACGGTTTGTCTGCCCGCAATACCGGGTAAGACACTCTTTCTGCCGCCCGAATAGCCTGCAAAAAAGTGCGGCTCTATAAAGCCCTCGGCTACTAGTAAGTCGGCCTCGATTGCGATCTTGTTAATTAAGCACTCGCTGCCCGATGGTAACGTGCCTATATTAACCAATTTTTCTTCTTCGTCACAGTCGTGTATGTAAATGTTTTCGTTCTCTACAATATCTGCGCCGAATTTGTTTATAAGCTCATCCTTAGTGGTACCTCTGTGACAACCCGTTGCTATTAAAATGGTTATGTTGGCGTTTGGGTTGCCCTTTCGTATTTCGCTGAGCATTAGCGGCATAATTATTTTACTGGGCACGGGACGTGTGTGGTCCGACGCAATAATTACTACGTTGTTTTTGCCCCTTGCTTTCTCGCAAAGTCTCACACTGCCTATTGGCTGTTCTATGGCCGTTTGTACCAGCGTTGCGCTGTCAGCGGTGGGGATATATTCCTCTATGCGCGAGGTTAAGACACCTTTAAGCTCGGCATCAGAGAAATTATACTCTAAATGCTGCTTGCCGTACGGAAAGGATATTGTTGGCATTCACACGTCACTCCTTTGGGCAAAAATAACAATTTTTACACTAAAAATTATTCGAATTTAATTATACTACACAATTTACAACAAATCAATGCTAATAATAAAAAATAAAGCATCTTTTTAAGATGCTTTATTTTTTGTATTATTTTATTTCTTCGCTTATTGGTATCAGCTCTTCAAAATTATATATGTAAAAATCGTTGGCGGATTTCATTTGTTCTACATAGTCGTCAGATGACTCATCATATACTCCGCAAACCATCATTCCTGCCGTTTTTGCGGTTTGGTCGGCATTAAGATTATCATCCAAAAACAACACGTCACCAACCGACACGTTTAGCCTTTCTGCCGCCATTTTGTAAATTTCGGGGTCGGCCTTGGTGGTGTTAAAATCATCACACGACCAAACGTTATCGAACAAATCATACATATTAAGCCTTTTAAGGCAAGCATCTAATGTAAGGTGCGGGCTTGCAGTTAATACGTTTAGGCTGTTGCCGCGTTTTTTGAGCTCTTTTAACACCTTTATAACGTTTTCTTTTGCAGGAATGGTGTTAAAATAGGCGTCGCACATATACTCCTTCATTAAAACCGTAACTTCGTCTTTAGGCTTTTTCAGCCCTAAATTATTTATGTAATATTCGGCAGTACCGTTAACGCCGAGCGGTGTGATAATTTTAACTATGTCCTGCGCGTAAGAGATATTGTTCTCGTCCAAAATGCGCAGCATAGCCGATATGTACGTAGGCATAGAATCTACCAACGTGCCGTCAAAATCAAATAAATATGTATTCATAGTTTTCTCCGAATGTGTTTTGTGGTCTTAAATATTAGATTTAAGTATAATTCCGATAACCGACCCGGCAATGCAAACAACAATCTGCGCAATTAAAAGTGCCAACGCCCATTTTTTATCGTTAGAACAGTTAATAAATCTTTTTCTTTTAGCGTTGGTGCATTTTTTAATTAAAAACGGCTTTATCTCATCAACACTTGCGCTCAGACTGCTCTTTTCCAGCGTAACGTACAAATTGTATTTTAAATGAAGCAAGAGGAAATTTTTGGTTTCAAATAATCCGCTTATCTGATCGTAATAATACGGTTTTTGCTGTTGCTCGAATCGTGAGACAATTTTTTCATCATAAAGTTCATAAGTCAATGCGTCCGGCGCATTCCGAGAAAGCATAATGCGCTCGTATCCGATTTTTACGGCTTTGTTTGTTCTAAAATATACAAGCGCCATTATAAACGACATAAACGGGCCAAATCCAACTATAATATCATAATTACCGCCCAGAAGATTTACAGCGATTGCCGCCGCATCAAGACAAAGAAAAACCAAAAAAGCCCTTTTTATCTTGTTATACGATGCAGAGCAAAAATCAAAATACAACTCTTCTTCCATCACAAACTTAGAGCTGCAAACAGGGGCCTCAACCTGTTCTTGATCTCTTCATTAACGTTTATATTGTTTTCATCCATATTTAAAACCTCCTCGAGCGTGTATTAAACAACTCAACTAACCATTACCAAAGATATTTTTTTATAAGTCCCACCGCAACCACAAACAAAATACCAAATATATAAAACAAAATTTTACCCAGCTTGCTCGGTTTTTTCGGCAAGGGTATGCCCTCTATCTGTTTCATCTGATTTACAGTTAGATGCTTTTTGCAGTTTGGACATTCAAATTCGTTCCAAGTGAATTGTATATCGCCGACCATATATTTGCCATACCCAGCGCTAAAATCGAAGTCCTTAGCCTCAGCAGACCTTGAGTTGACCACCTTCGATACCGCGACCTTTTCAAGCTTTGTTTTACAGTCCGGGCAAAAATGGTCTTTGCGAAAATACAAAACGTCATTATATTCTCGTTTATATCCACTCGGCATATCCTCACCACCCGTAAATCTTATTGTTACAACAAGCTTTAATAATTCAATACCGTTAACTAAACCTTGTACACTATTCCTTTATCTCAATTTGTACCGCTCTCATTGCGTTTAGCGCGGTATTATGACTTTCTTTGCTGACACCCGCGCAGCAAGCGGCATCAACCGTAATTTTAACCTCGGGGAATGCGGCTTTTAAAATCATAGCGTTCGATATAACGCAAATGTCGGTGCAAAGTCCACAAAGCTCTATTTCCTCAATCGGCTCGCCATCGTCGGCTAAAAGCTTCGGTAAATCCACGCTGCCAAAGGTTATTTTATCGATTATAGTTTCGGCGTAGGGTTTTAGCTCGTTACAAATCTGCCAGCCGTCAGTGCCTTTAATGCAGTGAGCAACGGGCAGCTTACTGCCCTCCAGGGTTTGCATATAATCATCAAAATGCGTATCACGGGTGAATATAACCTTGCCGTCAAACGCGCTTACCTTTTTTACAACATTCGGTACTATAGCCTCGGCGTCTTTGCTTCCCAGCGCACCGTTTATAAAGTCCACCTGCATATCTACAACAATTAAACATTTCATTTTGCATCTTCTCCATAAGTATATATCATTATAAAAACAAGCTTTTTAAAAGTGCAGCAAGACCTAAAATGAACATACTCACAAAGGAGATCTTTCTGCCCATTAAATACAAAGTGCCCGGTTCGGCATCATCGGCTCCGTTAATAAAAAAGCTTAAACGGATTTTTTCAAGCCCCCAAGTAAGTCTTGGTATAAGCGCATCTAAGGCCGATAATATGAACCATAATATTGCAAACGGCAAAAAGCCAATGATTTGATCTGTAAAATGGCGTATTATTAAAAACGCCAGCGCCACCACCGCACACACGATAGCAAGCGCACCTATGGTTTTATCGAATTTGCTAACGTAGAGCGGATCTGTTTTGTTATACATCTGTTCCATTTGCTCGTTCAGGTTTGCTCGTACTTTTTGTTCTTCAGATGCCGATAATTTGTCACTTAATCTTTCGTTGCAGTCAAGACAAAATATTTTATCATCAGGATAATGAGCGCCGCATTTCTTGCAAATTTTCATATTATCACCGACCTTTAGTTTATTATAGCACAAAAACGGCGTAGAAACAACAATTGTGCATTATTCATCGGCAGAAGCAATACTCAAAAGCAGAGAAGAAATCTCGATTTCTTATTTGTCCCACAGATTTACCGCTTCTACCCTTTTTTCAAGTTCTTTTATTAGTATTTGGCAATCTTCGGGAGCGTTCTTTTTTTCTTTTAACGTATTTATCAGTTGAAGAATAAAAAAAGCACAGCATAAAGCAAAAACAACAAAAGGCGCTTTTTTGTCGGAATGGCCGAGAGCAAAAATAACAGCAAGAACAGACATCGCAGCCAACAACACAAGACTAATTATCTTTAAGACGTTATTACCGTTGCTGTAAACGGTATGATATACAACGTAGGTTTTCCCGTCTTGCTCGATAACCTCTGCGTAAAGAGTGGTAGAGAGGGTGTTTTCAATATGCTTTGAGGGCGGATTGGTAACGGTAATTTTACCTTTTTTAGAACAGTAAAATTCAAGTCGTTGATAGTCGCTTATTTCTTCCCTGCAAAGACCCTGCATTTGCATAAGTTTTACAATTGCGTCTTCTTTAGTAGTGAAAAGTTCATATTTGCCTTGCTCAATTTTCTTCATAACATCACCTCCTCGGGTTTATTATATAATTAAAAAACTAATGGTCATAGTGAAAAACATATAAATTTTTGTGGTTGTTTAAGCTTAATGAGCCAAACTAAAAGATTATGAATGTCATTATATACGTTTTCTTACAAAAGCCTTAATCACAGGTCTATCTTCATTTTCTCTGATATAAACGCAGAATACTTTATTCCCTTTTTCATCAACCGTAAGTTCCGTATACGCGTTCGGGAAATCTTTTTCAAGAATTGCATTTATCTTTTCAATATTGTCAAAAGCAACGCTGATTTTTTTCTTTTTGGGATTTGTTATTTTAATATATGACTCAATTGCCCTGTAAACAGATTCTTCCTGCTTCCATTGTTTTTCTAAGGCATTAAACTTTTTATCTGATTTTAAATAATCCCAAAAGTTTTCTGTTTTGATTCCCTTTTTCTTTTTATATGCTTTTTCTTTTTGTTCAAGTATCAAAATCAATATAACGAATACAACGTTCGGAATAATGCATAACGCTATCAATATCCAAAAATATAATTTAAAAATATTTATCTTCAGATAATATAATGCTATTGCTGTTGGTATTTGTAAAATGGCAAGCACAATATAACCGATTCTTGTATAATGCATAAACGGTCTTTTATTGTTTTTGGTTTTAGAAAACAATAAAAACAGCAGCCTGTTCATACCCGACTTTTCGGACACTAAAATATGATATGGATAGTTATTTAAAAAACTTCTAGCCTCTCTTGCCGCCTTAGCGTTACCGCAAAACATCGTAGCAGATGATACCAAAAATACAAGCAACAAAATAAGTATTTGAAAGAACGTCATTTATCATCACCGTCCTTCATGTTTATTATATCGTAAACCCAAAGGCAACGCCTTTGAAACTGCAGGGCAGTTGCCGCGTCGCAACGCGGCAGGTTTAATGATTCAATGTTCTCAAACGAAAATTGTCAAATTTTCAAACGCGAATGCGTTTCGGCGGCGTTCCACCGCCGTCGGTTTGAGGTTATTATATCATAAACGTCATAAACGACAAGTCACAACCCGCAGTTAAACCAAGGGGTTGTGACCGAAAAATTTTAAAAATTACTGAATATTAAAATTGATGCCAATTATTGTATCATTGTTAACATTTCTGGATCTAAAGAAAATATTATGAGATTCTGTCAGAATAATATATTCATATTCAAACCCGGAATCTAAATAATTGATAATACACTCGTACGTGTCAGTAAGGAAAAGGCCCTCGTAGGTTGATACTATTTCGCTCGATGCAAAAGTAACACTTCCGTAATTACCCTCACCGTATCGGCCAATTATTTGTTTTGCATTTGTATCTGAAAAACGATAGTTGCCCCAGAAAATTTCATCTCCAACATGGAAAATTTCTCTGGTGTGATTCATCATTCCATAATCATTTTTACTAAATTTGCTCTTAAGTTCTAAAGTGTTTGCATCATAATAATACAGTTTACACCCTGTACATCTGGTTTCACCGATATATAAAATATTGTCCTCTTTATTTAAATATAGCTTTGGAAAATAATAATATTCTCTACTGATTTGTATTACATCATTTGTAGCCATATTCTTTTTAAATACTCGGCAATGCTGGTCGTGCTCGGAATAATAAATATAATCGCCATCTATACAAAAAGACGAAACTTCGTGATCAAAATACAATGAGTTTGTTTTGGTGTAGTCTGATTTCGAGAAAACATCAATTCTGCACAGATCGGGCAACGAAATATAAATTTCATTACCAACAATATTAATTTCTGCCGGTTTGCCTGCAAGCGGAACATTATCAACAGGCTTCATATCTTTTGAATTTATAACAACTAATCGGTTATTACCAGATGTTATAACATAAAGAAGATCATTTTGTGTCTTCCAATTTACAATGTTGCCGTCAAGCTCATATGCAGCAACCGTAGCTTTTATTTTGTCTGAATTATTTTCTTCCGTAGCGTCATCTGTGCCTATTAATTTTATATTTTCAGGCACATTCATCTCTTGAGCCGTTGCCTTTTTCAAAACACCGTTGTTTATGTCTATGTGAGCTTGGTTACTGCTTGTTGTAACATCAGAAGATGTTGTTGTGTTGTCTTGTGTCGTTTGGCTTGTTGTTACATTTGAGGACGTTTTAGAATTGTCTTTATTAGTATTGTTTTGTATAGTCGGTCTATTAGAAGACGAAGTTGTATTGTTTTTAGAATAGTCACTCGATGCCCCTGTGTTTGTATCATTACTGTTGTCAGTTTGAGTTGAATCTGAAGAAGAATTTTCAGTCTTATTCTCTGATGAAACAACTTCGTTTGTACCTGTAATTTGTGAATTATCGGTGATGTCTAAAACAGGTTGTTGCGTGTTATCCTTACAACCGGAGAAACCACAAATGATTAAAATTAGCGAAATTGTCAAGCATAAAAATTTTTTCATTTTCTTCACCTCTTATATTTAAAATATTATATTTTTGGTTATTTGTCAATAAAAAGCACAATAAAAAAATACGATTTTACAAAATTCTAAACGAAAATTTAGCCAAATTTAATTTTCCCTCTTATTGATAACCGATATTGGTTAATATTATTATATACCATATTCGGTTAATATGTCAATAGGGAGGAATAAAAAATATGATTTCCTATGATAGATTATGGCATACTATGAAAGAAAAAGGCGTTACTCAATACACTCTTATAAAAAAATATAACATTAGTCCCGCACAAATCACAAGATTAAAGCGAAACGAAAGCGTAAGCACACATACTATAGAAATGTTTTGCAAAATCTTAAAATGCAATGTTGAAGACGTTATGCAATATATAGACGATGATCAAAAATAAAAGCCGTGAAATTCACGGCTTTTATTTTTATTAAGATGTTTTATCAGACTGCCAAACGTTTATCTTATTTTAGTGTCTGTACAGTCGACTCTTGCGGTACCCGAAAGTTATAACAATTAAAGCCTCCCTTGCATAAAGGGGTGCGGGTGTCCGGTGGACACCTCTGCAAAGCAGAAGCACCGACCGAGGCGGCAGCTGAGATGGGGACCAAACTTGTTTGGTGGAGGGATAAAGTATTTGTCAACTTTCGACCGCTGCGCCTTTCCGTCTCTCGCTTTTTCTCACACCGTGAGCGCTCACACGCAGACTACCTCCATCGCCCGCTCAGTCGGTGAGCGCAAGGTGGTAGCTGTGATGTCACAGAGCACAAACCATATTAAAAAGCCAAAAAGGAAAACCATCCGCAAGGGATGGTTTTCTTTTTGGCTCTCGTGTCCGAAAAAGAACTGGGTGAAAAAAGCGATACTATTTATAAATAATATCTGCAAGCCACCATTCAAAATTCAACAAACCAGTAGAAACTTTTTTAACATTACCTGCAACTTCCATTGCTAAGAATGTTGCCACGAAACTTTTTCCGTTTTTAAGAGAAATGTTGAATTTAATCCACTCGCTTGTTGCAAACAACACCTTGATTTCAGAAACATCATTTTTTGAAAATACTATTGGTTCTTTTAATCCAGTACCGCTTACCATTAAATTATGATTACGGTTATCAACCATTTTTTCAGGACCAATATAACCAATTCCGTCTATGAAATCAGCTGTAACCATACCCCATCCGTTGTTTGCGCCTTTCATTGCATCTAAAAATCCCATTGTTTTTACCTCCTGTTTAAAATATACCATATCGGGATATTTATATTATACCAATATGGGATAATAATGTCAAGAGGTGATTTTATGAGATTAAAAGAAATTAGAAAATCAAAAGGCATTTCCCAATTAAAAATGGCAATGGATTTAAATACAAATCAAAATACTATTAGTAGATACGAAACTGGAGAAAGAGAACCTGGGATAAATGAACTCGTAAAAATTGCAGATTATTTTAATGTTTCTGTTGACTATCTTTTGGAAAGAACAAATAATCCTAATATGCAAAAATAAATTAAGGCTCGAACCTTTATCAAACTGCCAAATGTTTATCTTGTTTTTTGTTTGTACAATCGACACTTGCGGTGCCCGAAAGTTGCTTACCTCTTGGGGCGAGGGCAACTTTCGACCGCTGCGCCTCTGCACACCTCCCTTTTTCCGCCACTGGCGGCGGTCGGCTGCAGACTACCTCCTTCGCCCGCTCAGTCGGTAAAGCACGGCGATAGCTGTGGTGTCACAGAGCACAAACCATATTAAAAAGACAAAAAGAAAACCATCCACAAGGGATGGTTTTCTTTTTGTCTCTCCTGTTCGAAAAAGAACTGGTGAGAAACCCTTAATTTTACTGGGTTTTGCCCAGTTTTTCTTTACAAATTAATTATACCATAAAAAATAACTTTCCGCAACATAAAAATGCAGAAAGTTATTTCATTTTATATTATTTTTTGAAATTTATGCCGACTCTTCTTCATCGGGAAACAAAGGCTCAATAATCTCTGCCCCACCCTTTATAAAAATTCTTAAATTGAGATCTTTTGTCACATGAATTGAATTCACAATTCGGTGAATAATGGCGTCATCAAACTCGGTCATAACCGGTTTCATCTGCTTTGTGTAATTTTCAATCCGTTCAATTTCTTCTCGGGCTTTTTCATTACACCGAATATGCGCAACAAGCATATCCCGTCTTTCCCGAAGGTCTTTTATCCTTTGGGAACAGTCGGCGATGGCTTCAGTATACTTATCCTTATTGAATTTTGACTGAATTGCCAGGTCGGCAAGCTCTTCAATACGAATTTGCTCGTCGCGAATTCCCTTTTCCACCAGATATAATTCATCAGTATTTACATCCGAAGTAGCATAAATAAGTTTACTTTTCAAAAGTTCGTACCCGTCTTCTCTCCCCTGTAGCACGCGAGAGATGGCACGACAAATAGCAGCTTGCAAGTTTT